>JAGAJK010000098.1 GCA_017626145.1 Clostridia bacterium | reverse complement strand
ATTCAACTTTGCATTTGACTGTGTGGATGCTATCGCCGAAAAGAATCCTGATAAACTTGCTATGATGTGGGTTGCAAATGATAAGACCGACAGACGCTTTACTTTCAGCGATATGAAAAAGTATTCTGCAAAGACTGCAAACTACTTTGAATCTCTCGGTATCAAAAAAGGCGATACCGTAATGCTCGTACTAAAAAGACATTATCAGTTCTGGTTCTGCATGCTTGCACTTCATAAAATCGGTGCAATCGCAATTCCTGCAACAAATCAGCTTGTAGAACACGATTTTGATTACAGATACAAAGCGGCAAGAGTAAAAGCAGTTGTATGTACTGCTGATGGAGGTGTATCTAACGAGGCAGAAAAGGCAGCAGTAAACTATCCCGGTATGGTTAAGGTTTTGGTTGGCGGAGAAAAAGAAGGCTGGCACAATTTCAATGTTGAAATGGAACGCTTCAGCACTCATTTTGATCGCACAGAAAATACTTCTTGCGGTAACGATCCGATGCTGATGCTCTTCACATCAGGTACAACCGGATATCCGAGAATTGCAACTCATTCATATAAATATGCACTTGGTCATTATCCCACTGCAAAGCATTGGCATAATGTCAATCCTGACGGACTTCACTTTACAATCTCTGATACAGGTTGGGGAAAAGCTCTTTGGGGTAAGCTCTACGGACAATGGCTCTGCGAAGCGGCGCAATTTACTTATGACTTTGACCGTTTCCATTCAGAAGACATCTTACCGATGTTTGCAAAATACCATATCACAACATTTTGTGCACCGCCTACAATGTACCGTTTCTTCATTAAAGAGGATTTGTCAAAGTACGACCTTTCTTCTATCGAGTATGCAACAACTGCAGGTGAAGCACTCAATCCCGAAGTATTCAATCAGTTCAAAAAAGCAACCGGGCTTACAATTATGGAAGGCTTCGGACAGACCGAAACAACACTCTCTATCGCAAACTTTGTTGGCTCAACACCGAAAATCGGTTCAATGGGCAGACCGAGTCCTTTGTATGATGTAGTTGTCCTTGATCTTGACGGAAACGAATGCAAGACCGGTGATACAGGCGAAATCTGTATCCGTGTAAAAGATGAAGTGCCTTGCGGACTCTTTATCGGATATTACTTGGACGAAGAAAAAACAAACGAAGTATGGCATGACGGATATTATCACACAGGTGATCAGGCAACAATGGACGAAGACGGATACCTTTGGTATGTGGGCAGAATTGATGATGTTATCAAATCATCCGGTTACCGCATCGGACCTTTTGAAATCGAAAGCGTTATCATGGAGCTTCCATATGTGCTTGAATGTGCAATCACTCCTGTTCCCGATGAAGTCAGAGGACAGATTGTAAAGGCTACTATCGTACTTGTAAAAGGAACCGAAGGTACAGACGAACTTAAAAAAGAAATTCAGGAATATGTAAAAACTCATACCGCTCCTTATAAATATCCAAGAATTGTTGATTTTGTGGATGAACTTCCTAAAACAATCAGCGGTAAAGTAAGACGAGTTGAAATCCGTAAGAATGATATGGAGAAACTTGGCAAGTAATTCTATATAAAGAATATAAACGAGGTGATTTATGTGAAAAAAACCTATGTAACTTCTATGCCTAATCATATCGGCGCATTCTTGAAGGCAAGTAAATGTTTTTCTGCGTTAGGAATAAACATTACCCGTGTCAGCTATAATAAAGCGGTTGATTCACACACCTTGTTTATTGATGCGGAAGGCACAGAAGAACAATTAAAGAAAGCAGATACTGATCTTGAAAAAATTGGGTATCTTCAAAGCAATGCAAATAAGACTAGTGTCGTTTTGATAGAATTCTGCCTCGCAGATGTTCCGGGAAGTGTAACTAATGTACTTGAGCTAATAAGCGAATTCAATTTTAACATCTCTTACATCAGTTCACAAGAGAACGGAACAGATTATCAGTATTTCAAAATGGGCTTGTATGTTGATAATTATGATAAGATCTCAGAATTCTTAAAAGAAGCCGAGAAGCTTTGCAAGGTTCGTGTAATTGACTATAACAGCTCTGAAAAGGTTTACGATAACAGTATTTTCTATAATACCTATGTTTTAGGTCTGTCACAGACAATGGGACTTTCTGAAGATGTAAGCCGTGAACTTTTGGTACATGTCAACCTTGCAATGCAGACACTTGACGAGCAAGGGTTATCACCATATCGTACATTTGACAGTATCAGTAAGTTCGCAGAGCTTTTAGGTGCTTCAAAAGGGAAAAACTTTAATCCCCGTATAAGTACCCACAAGATAACAGATAATACCGAGATAACTCTTGTCGAACCACCATGCGGAAGCAATACACTCATTATAAAAAGCAATGACAAGGTATTGTTTGTAGATAGCGGATATGCCTGTTATTCCGATGAAATGCTCCAAGTATTCAAAAAACTTCTTTCTGACTTTGATACAATGGAAAAAACAATTCTTGTAACTCACGCAGATGTTGACCACTGCGGACTTTTGCCAATGTTTGATAAAGTGATTGCAAGTGCAAAGACTGCAAAATGTCTAACCGATGAATACGAAGGCAAGGACGGGTACAGAGAATCAAATCCACTGCATAAGCCGTATATAAACATTTGCAAAATTCTGACTTCATATAAAGCGGTGAATCCGGCAAAGCTGTCTGCCTTGTGGAATAACATTGAAAATCCCACGGAACCACTGAAACAAATCGGTTTTTTTGACTTTGAAGAATTACATTTTGAAGTGTATGAGGGCAAAGGCGGGCATCTGCCCGGCGAGATTGTTCTGATAGACTATTCAAAGCATATTGCAATTACAGGTGATATTTACATCAACACTCATGGATTAACAGCAGAGCAGGCAGAATACAATCAGTATGCCCCGATACTAATGACCTCGGTTGATACCGATTCAAATTTGTGTCTGGAAGAAAGAAAAGCAATTATGCAAAGACTTGGCGTTGGCAAATGGCAAATCTTTGGCGCGCATGGTTTCAAGAAAGATTATAGTGTTAATTCATGATGCGGTATCTTTTGGTTGCTCTTTTGCTAAATATATTATGTAATACTAATCGAGTAGGACAAATTTGTTGGACCTGCTCGATTTTTCTTTTTTAACCTACAATTAACATACCGTAGCTTCCAGAATTAACATTGTCTATGCTAAACGATGCCTTAAGGCGTCAATTCCGTGTAAATCAACAATTTTTGACCATACAACAATCCTTTTTCTGAATTTTTTTGACCAATACCTTCCGGTGTTTCATGCCATTGACCATTTTTGTATAATTCAACGCATTTAGATTTAAAATTAAAATCATATTTCACATAAAAACCCCCTTTACTGTTGTCCGGTAAAGGGGGTACATATCGAGTCTTAGACTTTTCGTGGGTGCATTGTTTTATATCCGCTATTTTATTGTTTCTGCCCATGCTACAGCATGTTCAACCCATTTTGCGATCTCTTTGTTATCAAACTTTTCGTTACTGCCTTTTGTTATTTTATTCGCCAGAGCAATTCCGTGAGGTGCATCGGGATAAATGTGCATCTCAAACATCATACCTGCATCCGCATAGGCATTTGCAAGCTTAAGGGAATTCTTAACAGTTACTGCCTGGTCATTTGAAGTATGAACTATGTAAGCAGGACTTGAATCCTTTGTTACGTGATTTTCTAAGCTTCCCTGATAAATCTGTTCATCTGTAAGATTCTGTGTGCCAAACAGATTAAAAAATGTTCCCACGTGACCGTTTGATGTTATTACCGGATATATAGGCATAATTCCTGTAGGTTTGTTGTAGCCGTACGGCATATCGACCGCATCATATATTTCCTTTAAATGCCACAGTATTCCAAGACTTGCACAAAGGTGACCACCGGCTGAAAAGCCTGTAGCAAACACTCTTTCAGGGTCGATGTTATACTCATTGGCATTATCTTTTATATGCTTCATTGCCTTCGATGCTTCAATAAGCTGTGAAGGAAAGGTTCTGTTATTTACAGATGAAACAGAATAATGAAGAACAAATGCGTTGTATCCGTATGGCATAAATGCCATAGCAACAGGCTCGCCTTCACGACCTGAACAAACAAAACCGTACCCCCCACCGGGAATAACTAAAATTGCGTTTCTGGTAAACCCTTCTGTTGGGTCCGCAATATAAGCATCCAGATATATATTTTCATCTTCATTATCAAGTGGGATTCTTTTAAATATCATAATTAATTCTCCGTATCTTTATTTTTCAAGCTTGAATATCCTGAATTTTACGTTTCCTGTTTCAACTAAAGCTTCGCCACTGACAAAATCATAGGTTTTACCGCTCATTAACTCGGTTGCTTTTCTATAGTCACCAACTATCGGGGTCTCCTCTCTTGTGTCATCGAGGTTACATACAACCGCAATAGTTTCCTTACCTTTGTACAACGAAACGTATGCATCGCCTTTTGCCGTTACTTCATCGTTTTCATAGTAGTAAACAAAAGGTGCATCGTGAAGCTCATACTCATCGAAGATTTTCCATACCTTACCCATATATTCCATATCATTATGATGGCATACTCTTGGCATTACATTATGAATAATAGGAATTGCAAGCATATTTTCCATGGTAAAGTTATCGTTTGTGTATGCAAGGAAGTTTGCAGGAAGTCCCCAGTTTCGACCTGCATATTCACACTGGAATGCATCAAGACGTAATTGCTTTTTAAATACCTGCCCCTGAATATTTTCACCGTCAAGGTAACAGTCACAGAAAGAAAGAACAGGCATAATACAGCAGGCACTCTGATGTGAGTCGATAAAACCGCCTCTTTCGTGAACTGTCTGATAAAGCTTTTTAACCAGCTCTCTTGTTGCAAGAACTGTAAAGGTTGGCTGAAGATTACCCTCTCTGTCATAGTATCCGCAACCGTGAGATGTATTTGCACAATCGTGAGGAATATATGTGCTGTCGGTATAAAGTCCGTCAACACCAAGTTCATCCATTACATACTTAACTCTTTCAATTAAAACATCTGCATAACCGCTGTTATAACAGGTCATAAATGCTCTCTGAAGCGGATTTCTCTGCCATCCTCCGGCAAAGTTACCTGATGGCATTTTTATAATATAGTCGTGTGCTTTTTCATTGAAATCAGGTGCTAAAGATGAATATTCGTAACCAAAATACACCATAACCTTCATACCAAGGTCGTGACACTTTTTAACGATTCTTTTAAATCTTTCAGGGTCAAACGGATATCCGTAATTCTGAATTGCAGTCCAGTCCTCGTGGAATGCAAATATTTTTGTTCCTGCCTTTGCAGCTCTTTCGTAAATTTCATCTTCATAAAGACCTTCTTTATCAATTATATCAAGCCTTGTATGAAGAACGTGGGTAATTTTATTAAATTCTTCACGTTTCTTTGGCATAGGCTTAACGGGAGTTGCCTGAAAACCAAATGTAAAGAACTTTGTTTCCAATGTTTCTACCCATTTATCGTCGCCCTGCTCTATCCAGTTAAACGGCATATGGTCAAGCATATGAAGTTTAATCTGCGTTGACTCCTCGCCTTTTTTTACTTCGATATACTTATTTTCATCATACACTTCAAAATATTCGGCAGAATCACCGAAAAAGAGACCGAGACCTGCTTTTGCGTTACCTGTCCACACATAAGGTTTAAAGCAAAAGCTTGCGTTTTCTGTTGAACCTGCATTAAATACAGATGCAGGAAGAATTGAAGATTTCGCATTTGGCCAGAAATGGAATAACTCAGAATATTCACTCTTAATATCTACTGTTAAATCAAGACCCTGAAGACGGGCAAATTTTGAATTGTCACGGGTAAGGAACCAGTAATTCATAAGACGGAAATCAGCCTTTACAAAGCCATCCGGTTCAATAGTTACTGTTGCATTACCAATAACATTTTCACAGCCTGCGCTAACAAGAACTGTCACCTTTTCATCGGTAACCTCGTGAATTAAATATGTAAAATCCTTCCATTCTTTAACTTCGCCATACTCAAAATGAGCATTTAATTTTATTGGTGCAGAAAGAACATCTTCACCGAAAACGGTTACCTTTACCGGTGTAAATGAATTTACAAATTCATATGTTCTTTCCCAAACACACAGCCTTACACCGCCGTCAATCTTTTCAAGCTTTACAGGTTCAAAGCCTTCGTACATTTTATTCATAAAAGCATCCCTCCACTCTTAATTTTTACATAATTTTATAACATATTAAGTATAAAGTCAACAACATTTCTAAAAATATAAATTTAGTGACCAAAAAAACAAGCCGCACTTATGCGGCTTATTCAAACTTGTTTTGAGTCAGGTACTCACCTATACTTTTGAGTTGTTCCTCGCTCTGAATTTTTACAGAGGACTGTTTGATTTGCTCCTGAATATTTGCAGGTAATGATTTAAAATACTGACTTGATTCCAGATTAAACATTGAAGTTCACTCCTTTCGATGTTATTTTGTGGATTTTTTTCCTTTTTTATTCAAAATTTCAAAAATATGATTGAAAAAATTTTTCATATGTTGTATAATATATAGTTGTAAAAATTTGTGTTTAAAGGAGAAATAAATGAGCAGAATAAAAATAATGGCAGACAGCCCATGCGACCTGCCCATTGAAATAGCTAACGAATACGGCATTACCATTATGCCCATTAAATTTACAATTAACAATACAACTTACAGAGATAAATTTGATATGGATACTGATGAGTTTTACAAAACTCTCAGAGAAACAGGAGAAATTCCTGTTACATCTCAGATTACTCCTATAGAATTTGAAGATTATTTCAGAGAAACTGCTAAAGATTGTGATGAGATTATAGCAGTAATTCTTTCAGGTAATGCAAGCGGTACGTTCCAGAATGCTGTACTTGCAAAAAATATTGTTGAAGAAGAAACAAATGTTAAAATCCATCTTGTTGACTCACAAAGCTTTACCTTCTGTTATGGATATTCAGCTTTAAAAGCCGCGCAAATGGTTAAAGAAGGCAAAAGCAGTGAAGAAATTATTGCAAAGCTCAACGAAATCCTCTCTAAGCAGAAGGTTTATTTTGGTGTTGAAACTCTCGACTATCTGAAAAAAGGCGGAAGAATAAAAACCACTACTGCAGTAATTGGAGGAATTCTTGATATAAGACCTCTTCTTATGATTAAGGATGGTCTGGTTTCATCAATAGATAAAGTTAAAGGTGAAAAGAAGTTATTTAGCAGAATGGTTGAATATGCATGCTCTGCCGCAGAAGAAATCGGTGAAAACGTAAAATTCTACGTTCTCGGAAGCGATAATCCCGATAAGGTTGATACTCTTGAGAAAATGCTTGAAGAAAAAGGATATAAAGCTGAAGATGATAAATTCTATATTGGTCCCATAATCGGAACCCACGCCGGTCCCGGAGCATACGGAATTATGGTTACTATTGATTAAAAATTTTTATTTTATATAAGGAGTTGTTATTATGAACAAGAAGACAATTGATGACATTCAGGTACAGGGTAAAAAAGTCCTCGTAAGATGTGACTTTAACGTTCCCCTTGATGCTGACAGAAACATCACAGACGAAACAAGAATTGACGGTGCACTTCCTACAATCAAACACTTAATTGATGGTGGCGCTAAGGTTATTCTTTGCTCACATATGGGTAAGCCTAAGGGTGAACCAAAGCCAGAGCTTTCTTTAGCACCTGTTGCAAAAGCTCTTTCAGCTAAGCTTGGTAAGGAAATAGTTTTTGCAGCTGACGATAACGTAGTTGGCGAAAATGCTAAAAAGGCAGTTTCTGAAATGAAGGACGGGGATGTTGTTCTTTTAGAAAACACAAGATACAGAGCAGAAGAAACTAAGAATGTTGACGAATTCAGTAAAGAACTTGCGTCACTGGCAGATATTTTTGTAAACGATGCCTTCGGTACAGCTCACAGAGCTCACTGTTCAAACGTTGGTGTTACACAGTATCTTGACACAGCTGTTGCAGGTTACCTTATTGAAAAGGAAATAGCTTTCTTAGGAAACGCAGTTAACAATCCTGTTCGCCCTTGCGTTGCTATCCTTGGCGGTTCAAAGGTATCATCAAAGATTTCTGTTATCAACAATCTTCTTGAAAAGGTTGATACACTTATAATCGGTGGCGGTATGGCTTACACATTTATGAAGGCTGCCGGCGAAGAAGTTGGTGATTCTTTACTTGAAGCTGATTATGTTGACTATGCAAACGATATGGTTAAAAAGGCTGAAGAAAAAGGCGTTAAGCTTTTAATCCCTGTTGATACAGTTGTTGCAAAGGAATTTGACAACAATGCTGAACACAAGACAGTTAAGCGTGGCGGTATTGAAGCAGGCTGGCAGGGTCTTGATATCGGTGAAGAAACAATTAAGCTTTATTCAGATGCTATTAAAGATGCTAAAACTGTTGTCTGGAACGGACCTATGGGCGTATTCGAAATGCCTACATTCGCTAAAGGTACAAACGCAATTGCTCAGGTATTAGCTGAAATCGATGCTACAACAATCATCGGTGGTGGCGACAGCGTTGCAGCTGTTAACCAGGCTGGTCTTGGTGAAAAAATGAGCCACATTTCAACAGGCGGCGGTGCTTCACTTGAATTCTTAGAAGGCAAAGACCTCCCGGGTATTGTTGCACTTGACGATAAATAAAATTAATTACAAAGGAGATTATTACAATGGGTAAATATATTATTGCAGGTAACTGGAAAATGAACAAGCTTCCTTCAGAAACAGCTGCGTTCATTAAAGATGTTGCCGAAGTTACTAAAAATGCATCATGCGAAGTTGTTTGCTGCACACCTTATGTTTGTCTTTCAGAAGCTGTTAAAGCTGCTGCAGGCACAAACGTTAAGATTGGTGCTGAAAATCTTCACTTTGAAGATAAGGGAGCATTCACAGGCGAAGTTTCAGCTGATATGCTTTGCGACCTTGGTGTAAACTATGTTATTATCGGTCACTCTGAAAGAAGACAGTATTTTGCTGAAACAGACGAAACCGTTAACTTAAAGACAATCAAAGCTCTTTCAAAGGGTCTTATACCAATCGTTTGCGTTGGCGAAAGTCTCCAGGAAAGAGAAGCAGGTATTACAATGGACTTAATCGCAATTCAGATTAAGAAGGCATTTGCTAACATTTCTGCTGACGACGCTAAAAAGGTTGTTGTTGCTTACGAACCTATCTGGGCTATCGGTACAGGTAAAACTGCTACAGCAGAACAGGCTGAAGAAGTTTGCAGTGGTATCAGAAAAATCCTTGGCGAGCTTTATTGCCCTGTTTGTGCAAAGGAAATCACAATTCAGTACGGCGGTTCTATGAACGCTAAAAATGCTGCTGAATTACTTGCAAAGGAAAATATCGACGGCGGTCTTATCGGCGGTGCTTCATTAGTTGCTGAAGACTTTGCTAAAATTGTTGATGCTGCAAAATAAATTTAAAAGTTTTAAAAAAGGGGTGTGGAAAAACGAAGTTTTTTACACCCCAAATTTTAGGGAATAGGAAAAAATATTCAGAACGGACGAACCGAACCCGAAGGTGTATGCGATACATCGAGTTAGGTGAGGTTCGTTCGTAACAAAAAGGTTTATAAATCAATAAAATATCGCTACTCGATATTTTTTCATTAATTGTTGTAGTTCTACAATAATAAATAAACTATATAGTATTATGATTTTTGCCTTTTTGTGGTCTGGATTTTTTTTACATTCCATTTGAGAAAAGGAGAAAGAAAATGGCTAAACCAGTAGCACTTATTATATTGGACGGTTACGGTATTAACGATAATCATAACGACAAGGTAAACGCAATTTTCGAGGCTAAAACCCCTGTTATGGATAAGTTAATGGCTACCTGCCCCAATACAAAAATTTCCGCAAGCGGTCTTGACGTAGGTCTTCCCGACGGTCAGATGGGTAACTCCGAGGTTGGTCACACAAATATCGGTGCAGGAAGAATTGTTTATCAGGAGCTTACAAGAATTACAAAGGCTATCGAAGAAGGTGCAGTTTTAGAAAACGAAACCTTAAAGGCTGCTATGCAGAACTGTATTGATAAAAATTCTGCACTTCATTTTATGGGACTTCTTTCAGACGGCGGTGTTCACAGTCATAACAAACACCTTTACGGTCTTATTGAAATGGCTAAGAAAATGGGTCTTACAAAGGTTTTCGTTCACTGCTTCCTTGATGGACGTGACGTTGCTCCTTCATCGGGTGCCGGCTTTGTTGAGGATTTACAGAACGAGCTTAATAAAATCGGTGTAGGTAAAATTGCATCTGTTATGGGCAGATACTATGCAATGGACAGAGATAACAGATGGGACAGAGTTGAAAAGGCATACGATGCTATCGCTCGCGGTGTAGGTGAAGAATGCATTAACGCTGTTGATGCTGTTAAGAAATCCTACGAAAACGATGTAACTGACGAATTTGTTGTTCCTGTTGTTGTAACTGAGAATGCAGAAGCTGTTGGTAAGGTATGTGAAGAGGATTCCGTTATTTTCTTCAACTTCCGTCCTGACAGAGCAAGAGAAATCACAAGAGTTTTCGTTGACCCTGATTTTGACGGTTTCAAACGTGAACTTATTAAACCTACCTTTGTTTGTATGACACAGTACGATGCTTCAATGCCTAACGTTACTGTTGCATTCAAGCCTGAAAAGCTTGAAAACACATTCGGTGAAATTATAAGCAAGCAGGGCTTAAAGCAGCTTCGTATTGCAGAAACAGAAAAATATGCTCACGTTACTTTCTTCTTTAACGGCGGTGTTGAAGCTGTTTCTGACGGTGAGGACAGAGCACTTATTCCTTCTCCAAAGGTTGCAACATATGACTTAAAGCCTGAAATGAGCGCATTTGAGGTTAAGGATGAAATGATTAAGAGAATCAATTCTGATAACTACGATGTTATTATTCTTAACTTCGCTAACTGCGATATGGTTGGTCATACAGGTGACTTTAATGCGGCTGTTAAGGCTGTTGAAGCGGTTGATACTTGCCTTGGCGAAGTATTAGACGCAATAAACTCAAAAGGCGGTATCGCTTTAATTACAGCTGACCATGGTAATGCTGACCAGATGCTCGACGAAACCGGTGAAGCTTTCACTGCTCACACAACTAACCTTGTTCCGTTGATTATGGTTGGTAAAGAAGGCGAATTAAATGAAGGCAGACTTGCCGATTTAGCTCCTACCCTTCTTGATATTATGGGTATTGAAAAGCCTGCTGATATGACAGGCGTAAGTCTTTTAAAATAAATTAATTAAAACTCTCCGCAGTTTGTATGTTGCGGAGAGTTTTTTATTCAAAAACGAATTTAAAGCCTTCGGCGAGCTTTATTCCCTTAAAAATGAAGTGTTATGTGAAACCGAAAACAACGACATTTACGTACTTGCAGCAACTGACGGTAAAAGCAATGCCGTTCTTATAACAAACACAGGCGAAGATGATAAAATTGAAATCAATCTTACAAGTGATTACACGGTCTATCTTATTGACGAAAATAATCTTATGACTGAAACAGATAAAAATCCTGTAATATTCAATCTTGGTAAAAATCAGGCCATTTTAATTAAAAATAATAAATTGTCAAAGACTTAAAAAATTCACCGGTAGATAGCCGGTGAATTTTCATTTTAATATATTGCTTTTTTCAGTAAGTTATTACCTGAATTAATTGTAACTAAAGATAAGTCTTTATCTGTACCTTCATAATTTGCATTCCACAGACTACTGCAACCATCGAACGCTGACAATCCGATTAAAGTAACCGATTTTGGAATATTTATTGTTTCTAAAGTTGAATTTTGGAATGAAAACGCACTGATTTTCGACACATTTTTTCCAAGAGTAACTGTTTTAAGATTACTAAATTCACTGAATGCGTATTTTGAAACAGTCGTTATACCATCTTCAACAACAATGTCTGTAATTTTCTCACGATATTCAAGCCAAGGCTGTTCATCGGAAGAATTTAAAGTTGTCATAGCACCTTTGCCACATAAAGTAAGTATTCCTTTTTCGCCAGACTTTTCGTATTTCCAATAAACGGCTCCTCCTTGGAAACCACGGAATCCGTCGATAGTCTTTGTTTCTGTACGAAGTAAATCTTCATTACTTTTACCTATAGTCATTGTATCGTAAGTATCGGCAGTTTCATCATATATAACACTATCTAAAGCATCGTTACCGTAAAATGCACCGGTACCAACAGTTTCAAGTGTTGCCGGTAATCTTACACTTTGAACTGTATTACAGTTAAAGAAACTCCAGGATTTTATTGTAGCCACCGGTTCAAGTATAGTAACTGTTTTCAAATTATCTGCTCCGAATAAAGAACGACTTCCCAAGCTCGAAACACCGCTTACTTTTACAGTCTTTATTTCATCCATAAATTCATGCCAAGGAACATCATTTTCCGTTCTGTAGTTAAGCATATCCCTTGACGTGATGTGTGGATAGTTAGTTATTGTAAGTGTGTTTGTGTTTTCATCATAAATCCACTTCGCATAGATACTCATAGATGCATAAATTTTACCAAATTCTGATGAATATGTAATATATGCTCTTTCAAAATCAAGATTACCTTTTTCGATAATAAGTGATTCGTAATCTTCTTTTGTGCCTGATACATTTATATCGGACAACACAGAACAACCCGTAAACGCATACTGACCTATATAGTTAACAGAACCATACATTTCAACGGTTTCAAGCTTTTCACAATTTATGAAAGCAGATTTTCCGATTTTCACAAGACTTTCGGGAAGTACTACCAACTTAACATTTTTCATACCTGAAAAGCTTTGATTTCCTATTCCTGTTATTCCCTCTGCTACTGTTATTTTTGTTACAGTTTCTTTGTATGCTGACCAAGGAGCGGGATTCTTGCTTGTATAATCAGGAATTTTTCCTGTGCCTTTTATTGTTAAAACATCATTTACGATTTCCCAACTAAGCTCATTTTCGGGCAAGAAGGTAAATTTTGAAGATGTCATACATTCGTTGCCTTTTCCTATAACAACTTTATCCCAACCACTTTCCGGTGCATTAAAATATACATCTGAAAGAGCAAAACAAGACTCAAATGCATAGTCACCTATTTTTTCTATACCTTTATTAAAAGTAACTTTTTCAAGTGATTCACAATATGCAAAGGCATACTGACCTATTGTCTTTACAGATGCCGGAATGGTTACTTCTGTTAAGCTTGTGCAATCAGAAAAAGCTTCTGCGCCTATTGTTTCTGTTCCGTCGCAAAGCGTAACATCATAAACCGCAAGCATAAATGCTCCCCTACCAATTTTCTTTACCGTTCCCGGAATTACAATTTCTCCTAAAGGACTTTCGGTAAAGGCAAAGTCGCCTATTTCTGTTACCGTATCCGGAATAACTACCTCACAGAGATTTGCATGATATTCAAATGCATGTGCTCCGATTTTAGTCACGCCTTCCTCAATTACAACCTTTTTAATATCATCACTTTCAACATACCACAACCACGGTGAACCTCCACTTACGTAGTCATCCATTTCACCAATACCACTGATAGTAAGTGTTCCGTTATTGAATTCCCACTGCAGATTACCACATGATCCGGAAACATAATAATCTTCAGCAAAAACCGGGAGTGAAAACATAATAATTAAAATACATAAAACTGCCAGAGTAAGAATTTTATTTTTCATATTTTTCCCTCACTTATATTTCATTTCATTTTTGAGTATATCATATTTATTTTAAAATATCAAGATAATTCAATTTTTTGATTATTTTTTATTTGCAAAAAACTGCAATAAATAGTATAATATATACATAACGAAATGAAGGGAATATTTATATCATGAAAGTATGTACAATACAGCCTAAATACTCGGTAGATTATTCAAAGTCTGATGAGTATTTTGAAATGGAGCTGGAGCTTTTAAGAAGCTGTGACGATTCGATGGATATTATTGTTATGCCTGAATCGACCGATATTCCCTGCCATGCGAAAACCAAAGAAGAAAATGACTTAAGTGTTAAAAAATATAATGAAAGAATTTTAAATGAAGCTTCCGCTACCGCAAAAAGATGCCATGCCATTTTATTCATTAATGCACGCTCAAAAACAGATAAGGGTTACAGAAATACAACCTATGCTTTTAACCGTGACGGGTCTTTGGCAGGTACATATTTCAAGCAACATTTAGTACCCGGTGAGGTTTCCGTTATGAAGCTTGACTCTGATTACTCCTTTGAGTTTTCGGAGCCTACCGTTATTGAAATTGAAGGTATTCGTTTTGGATTTTTAGTTTGTTATGACTTTTATTTTTACGAAGCTTTTGCAAATATGGCAAGGCAGAAGCTTGATGTTATTATAGGCTGTTCACATCAGAGGAGCGACACTCACGATGCCCTTGAAATTATGACGAGGTTTTTAGCATACAATACAAATGCATACGTTATCCGATCTTCCGTTACAATGGATGAAAATTCTTCTCTTTGCGGTTCAAGTATGGTTGTTGCACCTGATGGCAAGGTTTTATCAAATATGAAAAGCCGCATCGGGCTTGAAACCGTTGATATTGACATTAATAAAAAATATTTAAAGCCTGCGGGCTTTGGCAATCCCGATTCTCCTCACTATGAATACATTGAAAAAGGCAGACGTCCATGGAAATACAGACCTGCAGGAAGTGCAATAGTTAAGAATGAATCTATTATGCCATATCCGAGGGTTTGCGCTCACCGTGGATTCAGTTCTGTTGCCCCTGAAAACTCTATGCCTGCATTCGGTGCGGCAATTGCAATGGGTGCCGAAGAGATCGAATTTGATATTCGTGTAACTAAAGACGGTGAAATTGTTTCAATTCACGACAATTTCCTTGATCGTGTAAGTGACGGAAAAGGGTACATTCACGAGTATACTTTAGAAGAGCTTGAAAAATTTGATTTCGGCTCAAAGGTTAGTGAAAAATTCAAGGGAATGAAAATTGTTAAATTTGAAGAGATTTTAAAGAAATTTTCCTGTCACGTTATAATGAACATTCACGTAAAGCCTCTCTCCTACACCGAAGAATATCCCGAAGATTCAATGAAAAAAATTATTTCTCTTATAAGGAAATATGACTGTGAAAAGTATGTTTACTTTATGCTTGAAACAGATATTATGATTAAGCAGTTTAAAAAGTATGCACCGGATTTTCCTGTATGTGTAGGCCACCTTGCGGACAGACCTTATGAAATTGTTGACCGTGCCATTGAATTCGGCTGTGAAAAGGTTCAGCTTTACAAGCCTTATTTTAACAAAGAAATGATTGACAAAGCCCACCGACACGGAATTATATGCAACGTATTCTGGTCGGACGATGAAAAAGAAACAAAAGAATTTCTGGATATGGGAATTGATACAATCCTTACAAATGACTACAACATAATTTCGCAGGTAGTTAAAAATTACAAATAAATCAAAAGGGACTGTCTCACTTTTTTAGTGAGACAGCCCCTTCATTATTCTATTTAAATGAATTAATTGTTTCTATTATCTTGTCGCACGCTGAATCCATCGGGATACTGTCGGAGAAGGATTTATCTCTTGAAGATATTTCAACGATGTTCTGCTTCATATTACGTGGGCTTACGATAACACGGAGTGGAATACCCAAAAGGTCGGCATCGGAGAACATAACACCTGCTGAAACAACACGGTCATCGTACATTACTTCTGCACCCTTTGCCTTTAAGTCCTCGTATAATTTATCTGCGTAAGCCTTAACCTCAGCATTATCGGCACGAACTGCACAAAGGTGTACCTGCCAGGGAGCAACAGACATTGGCCAGATTGGACCGTATTCATCGTGATGTGCTTCGCAAATAGCTGCTGCAAGTCTTCCTACACCTATACCGTAGCATCCCATAATAGGATGTTGTGCTTCTCCGTTGCTGTCAGTATAAGTCATATTCATTGATTTTGTGTATTTAGTACCAAGCTGGAATATGTTACCTACCTCAATACCTCTTGAAATAGTAATTGCCGGCTTGCCGCAGCAAGGGCAGATTCCGCCTTCCTTAATCTTTGCAAAATCGTTAAATTCCACGTTTTCAATATCTCTTGCTATATCAAGACCTGTATAATGATATTCTTCTACATTGCCGCCACAAGAAAGGTTGTTTGTGTTTTCAAGTGAACGGTCAAATAAAACAGTAAAATCACCTTTTAAATTATATGGTCCGATGTAACCTGCATTAAGTCCGCATTCTTCGGTAATAACTGCAGGGTGAATATCGCAGCCTAAATAATTTGTAAGCTTTGTTTCATTTACTTCATAATCGCCTCTTATAAATAAAACAACATAGCTGTCATCGTGATTTCTCTGGTAAACAACTGCCTTACAGGATTTTGATTCATCGGTATTTAAAAACTTACATACATCTTCAATAGTATGTATATCAGGTGTGTGAACTAATTTAAGTTCTTCAGATACTTCGTCCTTTTTATTGTTTACAATACATTCGGAAGCTTCCATATTTGCACGGTAATCACATTCGTTACAAATGACTATAGAATCCTCGCCGATTGGAGTGAGAAGCATAAATTCATGAGAAATACTTCCACCCATCATACCCGAATCGGACGCCACAGAAATAACCTCAGGCAGACCTGCTCTTTCGTAAATACGTTCATATGCCTTGTGGCACTTATCGTAATACTGCTCTAAATCTTCCTGGCTTGTATGGAATGAATAAGCATCCTTCATAGTAAATTCACGGACACGTATTAAACCCGCTCTCGGTCTTGCTTCATCACGGAATTTAGTCTGAATCTGATAAATCATAAATGGGTAATTGTTATAGCTGTGTGCATATTCACGTACCAGCTGAACTGCCGCTTCCTCGTGGGTCATACCAAGAACAAGAGGTGAATTATTTCTGTCCTTAAAACGCATAAGCTCTTTTCCAATGCTCTCGTATCTTCCTGATTCTTCCCAAAGTGATGCAGGCATAACCACGGGGAACTGTACCTCCTGACCGTCGATTACATCCATTTCCTCACGTATAATCTGTTCAATCTTTTTTGTTATTCTTCTAAGGGGCATATATGACGAAAAAATACCGTTCGCCACATATTTTATATAACCGCCACGTACCATCAGAGCATGGCTGTCAACAACACAATCTGACGGTTTTTCCCTGAAATGCTCTCCAACAAGTTTTTCAAACTTCATAAATTTACCTCCAACGTTAAAACATAAAAAATCCCAAAAGCCCGACAGGGCTTTCGGGATTAGTAATTAGTCTTCCAAAGGAATTTTGATTTCTTCGCCGCATGAAGGACAGGTTAACGGTTCATCACTGTCAAGTAAATCACCATCTATAAACACGCTGTCTCCGCAGTTATCACATGAAAATTCATAGATATCGTCATCATCGAAATCATAATCGTCTTCATCATCAAAATCATCTAAATCTTCATCTTCATCGTAGAAATCTTCTTCTACTGCACCAAGGTCTTCATCGATTTCATCAACCTTAGCATCAAGCTCGTCAAGGTAATCCTCAAGGTCATCGATTCTTTCTGACATATCGTCAACAAGCTCGATTAATTTTAAAATAAGCTTATTTTCATTTTTAGCTTCATCAATACCCATACCTTCTGCAAGCCCCTTAAGGTATGCTGCTTTTTCTTTTAATGTTGCCATCAATAAAACACCCTTTCTTTTTTGAAATAAATACAATTACGCTCTTTCCATATATTCGCCTGTTCTTGTATCAACACGAATCATTTCTCCTTCATTAATAAAGAGAGGAACCATAATTGTTGCACCTGTTTCCAAAGTTGCAGGCTTTGTTGCACCTGTAGCTGTGTCACCCTTTACGCCGGGTTCTGTTGCAGAAACCATAAGTTCAACAAAAGTAGGTGGTTCAATACCGAACACGTTACCCTTGTATGAAAGAATCTTGCAATCCATATTTTCTTTAACGAACTTAAGTGCATCGCCTACCTGATCTGCGTTGATAGGAAGCATATCAAATGTCTCGTTATCCATAAAGTAATATAAATCACCGTCTGCATATGAGAACTGCATATCTCTTCTGTCGATATGTGCCTTTTCCATTTTTTCAGTAGGTCTGAATGTTTTTTCAACTACACCGCCTGTAATAACATTCTTAATTTTTGTTCTTACAAAAGCTGCACCTTTACCGGGTTTTACATGCTGGAATTCAACGATCTGATAAACATTTCCTTCCATTTCAAATGTAACACCGTTTCTAAAATCTCCTGCTGTTATCATATATAAACCTCCAAATATTATTTGTTGTACTAACACTCTACTATAGTTTACAACAAAATGGTTATTTTTTCAAGTCTTTTTACAAAAATACTTATAATATAATAAGATTTTTATCCATTTTTTGTAATTCTATGCATTTTTCATCGGTAACAATCACAGTATTTTCGATTCTTACCCCCATTTTTCCTTCAATATATATTCCAGGTTCAACAGTTACTATATTACCGTTTTCAAGAACCGAATCAGATTTCGGAGACAGAACAGGCATCTCGTGAATTTTCAGCCCTACGCCGTGACCTAAAGAATGGCGGAATTTTTCGCCGTAGCCTGCGTTTTTAATAATGTCACGGGCAACCTTGTCACAATCCGAGCATTTAATTCCCGCTTTAATAAATTCAGTTGCTGCAAGCTGTGCCTTTAACACAGTTTCGTAAACCTCCTTCATTTCATCTGTTGCAGTTCCTATTGCAAAAGTTCTTGTCATATCGGAGCAATACCCGTTTTTCCTGCATCCGAAATCTATTGTAAGAAAATCGCCTTTTTCTATCACCTTATCCGAAGGTGTTCCGTGAGGCAGAGACGTTTTGGTTCCTGAAATACAAATTGTATCAAATGAAGTTTTTTCACCACCAAGAAGTGCCATATTATATTCCAAAGTGGCTTTAACAAAGTTTTCTGTAACACCCGGCTTAATTACTTCAAGGGTTTTAACAAGCGCTTTTTCGGCAATTTCAGCAGCTTCTTTAAGATAAGCAATTTCCTGTTCATCCTTTACGCTTCTCAAAAAATCAAGGTTTACTTCAAGCTTTTCCGTCTTTAAATCTGCCGCCTTAAGCTTTTCATAATCCAGATAAGATATGTCAGGTTCAAAAAGCACTTTTTTTGAAAACTTTTTCAACTCTCGGCTGTGATTTACATCTTCAACTACTTCAAAGCCACAAGCATTGCTTTTGGCAACCTCGGTGTATCTGCCGTCGGTTACTATAGCCTTATGACCATTAGTAATTATAAGACAGCCTTCAACATCAACACCCGAAAAATATTTTATATTTTCGGGTGTTGTTATATAAACAAGCGAGTTTTTATCAAGCTTTGAGATTAATTTTTCTGCTTTGTCCATTATTTTTCAATAATTCCTTTCAACGCTTCAACTGCCAATAAATAGCTGTTATGTCCGAAGCCTGCAATCACGCCCTTACACACGGGAGAAATAACCGATTTATGACGAAACTCTTCTCTTGCGTGAACATTTGACATATGAACCTCGATAAAAGGAGTATCAACAGAATGAATTGCGTCGTGTATAGCATAAGAATAATGCGTATATGCTCCTGCATTTAAAATTGCACCGTCATAATTTTTATGGCAGGAATGAATTCTATCTATTAAAGCACCTTCGCAGTTGGACTGAAAGAAGTCACACTCTATACCGTCTTTTTCACATTTATCTGCAATCTTTTTATTTATATCAGCTAACGTACAGGTGCCGTAAACCGACTGTTCTCTTATTCCTGTCATATTAAGGTTAGGTCCGTTAATTACTATTATTTTCATTTATTTAAACACTCCTCGTATATTCTTTTATAGGTTAACGCGTCTTTTCCCTGCATTCCGGGAGATTCACAGATTATAACAGGCTCTAAATTCTTATCTGCCATAAGCTGTGCAAAGGGTTCAAAAGCAGGGCCGAAGGACGTATCGTCATAAGGAATGTGTTTCTTCTCCCCACCTGATGTAAATTCAATTCTTGTAAAATGAACGTGAAAATGCTTTCCTCTTTCTGTACCTAATTTATTTTCAATTTTATCAACAATTGCCTTAAAATCTTCATATGTGTTAAGACTTCCCATTTCACGGGCATTTACATGTCCGAAATCAATACAAGGCACAAACATTTCAGAAAGCGAACACAATTCAATTACCTCGTCAACGGTTCCAAGCTGGTTGATTTTACCCATTGTTTCGGGGCAGATTTTTATATATTCAAAGCCTGCTTCAATTGAAGCTTTTTCTGCCATTTTGAGTGTTTCTTTAGCAAGTACAACTGCTTCTTCTCTTGAAATTTTTGCACAGGAGCCTGAATGAACAACTATTCTTTCCGCTCCCATCATTTTAGCCGCATTAAGAGTTTGCATAATATAATCAACACTTTTAATTCTCTTTTCTTCCTCAACCGAAGAAAGACTTATAAAGTACGGAGAATGAACACTAAGTAAAACTCCGTTTTTCTTTGCTTCATCCCCTATTTTCTCGGCAGTAGGCTGAGTAATTTTAACGCCCTTACTGCACTGATACTCGTACGCATTCAAGCCAATCGAATTAACCCACGAGGGCATTTGAGTGCTTGATTTTCCACCATCCTCATAAAAAGCATCGGGATTTCCTGCCGGCCCGAATCTTACCATTTAACCCACCTCTTTATCATATTCATCCGCAATGAGTTGCGCGGTCTGTTTAATCTGCAGCTTTGTTGTGTCTACCCTGAAATGATTATTAAGGTAATATTTTTCTCTGTTGTCCATAAGCTCCTTTACCTGCTCAGGCGTCTTTCCTCTAAGAAGAGGTCTTTTGTCGGTTTTTGCTGCATTTTTAATGATTTTAGTTACATCTGCAGTTAAATTAACAACAAAACAGTTATCAAGAAACATTTTTATGATTTTTTCATTTGTTACCATTCCGCCGCCGGTAGAAATAATACATTTTTCTTTTTTACATATTTTTTCTGCCAGCTCGAATTCCGCTTTACGAAATTCAGGCTCACCGTATTTTGAAAAAATTTCATCTATAGTCATACCGTACTGTTTAACTATCATAGCATCTGTATCAACAAATTTATATTTTTTTAATCTTGCAAGATGTCTGCCCACAGAGCTTTTACCTACAGCCATAAACCCTGTTAAAACAATACTTTTATTCTCCATTTAACGTATCTCCTGCTTTTGTGTAAATTTTCTGAGCGATTATTTCATCCGGTTCAATTCCGTGCCATATACGAAATGATTCAAACGCCTGATAAATAAGCATCCAAAGACCGTTCTCTGCTTTTGCACCGCTTAAACGGGCAATCTCCATAAGCCTCGTTGTTTCGGGGTTGTAAATTAAATCGTATACAAACGTATCAGGTTTTACAGTATCAACCACACTTACCCCAGGGTTTGGATGCATCCCTACAGGAGTTGCATTTACTAAAATATCATAATCGTACTGTTCATAGTCAGACAAACTGCCGTATTCTACGCCTATTCTTTCAGCAAGAGCTTGTGCTTTCTGTATGTCTCTTGCAAGTATTGTAATTTTAGAAGCACCCTCCATAAGGCTTTTTTTAGCTACAGAGTTAACGGCACCTCCTGCACCTAAAATGAGCATATTCTTGCCCTTTACACTTATACCGCTTTTTCCGAGAGCTTTTATAAATCCAATACCGTCGGTATTGTAACCGTAGGTTCTGCTTCCGTCAAAACGGACAGTATTTACCGCCCTTACACTAAGGGCATAAGGGTCAACACAATCAACGCTTTCAAGAGCTGCAATTTTATCCGGAATAGTCACATTCATCCCTTTTACGCCCACACTGAAAAGCTCTTTGCTTTTTTCTTCAAACTCTTCAGGTGCTATATCTATCTTTTCATATCTGCAGTCAAGATTATAGTACTCAAACAGCATTGTATGTATCAACGGTGAAAGAGAATGTCCTATAGGATGACCGGCTACCAGGTATATATCACTCATTATTCTGCTCCTTAAATTTGTATCATAATAATTATACCACAAAAATATAATTATTACAAGCAAAACACTTAAAGGCGGTATATTTTATGCATTGTATTCACGCAATTTTTTCTCCGGAACAAATATCACTTACACAGAGATTTTCCAAAAATCTTACCTGTTTTTCAGTTGAAGGTGCACCAAAAATCAATGCAGATAAATATACATCGCTTTACCCTGTCAATCTCTTCACAACCTTTGACAGATTCAAAAGTAACGTTAATTCACTTGCTAAAATTGAATATAATGCGGTTATTATATTACCACCATTCCCTGAAGTGGCAGATTTTTATACTAACTTCTGTCAATATGTTATTTTACGTTTCGAAGGAAAAAGAAAGTATTACAAAGATAATTATCCTGATATGAGGATTGAGGAGCTTGAAGAATTCTGCCACAGCTACAAAGGGGACAAATCAAAGATTCTGTTTGAAATTTCAGCACTGTGCAAGGATTGTAATATAAACAGACAATCATTTAATTATTTTTCACTGAGTCAGGCAAAATTAAAACAGTATGTTAACGGTTCAAAAATGTTCTTTGATAAAAATACAATGCATAACTATTATACCTACTGCGATGAAAATGATGAAGTACATATTATGTGGTATGAGGATAATGACAGTATTTCTGAATTTCACAATATTATCAAGGAAAACGATTTCGGAGGAATTAGCTGGAAAAATCCCGTGCTCGCCGCAGACGGCAACTGGGAAGCTATGAACGCTGTTTATTCGCATTTAAAAAACTGAGACTCCAAACCGTGTCTCAGTTTTAAAATTTATATTTTCTTTTCAGGTGCATTCAGAAACTGTGAAATGAGCACCGCTGCAAACATACATACGCAACCTGTAATCTGCATAGCAGTAAAATTGTTGCCAAGTACAAGCCAACCGGTAAGACCTGCAAAAACCGATTCAAAGCTCATTAAAAGTGATGCCATTTCCGGCTTCAGATTTTTTTGTGTTATAATCTGAAGAGTATATGCCACACCACAGGACATTATCCCCATATACATTATTGAATACATACCGCTTTTGACTGCATCAAAGGTAACGTCTTCAAAAAGTGCAAAAGGCAGAGAAAGAATTGCTACCATCAAAAACTGCAGACTTGAAAGCTTAACACCGTCTACCCTTTGTACATAGTGATCAATAATCAAAATCTGTATCGCGAAGAAAAATGCACATAAAACTGTTACGAGGTCACCGAAGGCTATGCTAAAGCCTTCAGACACACAGATAAGATACAAACCAACACAAGCAATCAGAACGGACAGCCATACATTAAAGCCTGCTTTTCTTTTCAGAAAAAGACCTATTACAGGTATTGCAACTATGTAAAGAGCGGTAATAAATCCTGATTTACCAGCACTTGTTCCCATTGAAATTCCCATTTGCTGACAGGAGGAAGCTAAAAATAGTGCCGCTCCGCAGCAGACTCCTGCAATTAAGGTTTCTTTGTTCCACTTTTTTACATTTTCGGGTTTAGATACTTTGTCTTTGATAAAAATAACAGGAAGTAAAATTACCGAACCAAGTAACATTCTCATTCCGTTAAAGGTATAGGTAGGCAAAAATTTTGCTCCTATTTCCTGAGCTACAAAGGATGACCCCCATATTAATGCCGCCAAAAGAAGAAGCAGTGCGCTTGCATATTCTTTTACTTTACTGTTCATAAAACCTCCAAAACAAAACATAGAGCCCGAAGGCTCTATGCTGAGTTTCAATAATAATTATTTGAATTTTCTTTTTCTGGCTGCTTCGGATTTTTTCTTTCTTCTTACGCTAGGCTTCTCGTAATGTTCTCTCTTTCTGATTTCTGATAAAACACCCGCTTTAGCACACTGACGTTTAAATCGGCGAAGAGCACTATCCAAGGTTTCATTTTCCTTGACTTTAATTTCTGACATTCGATTTCCCTCCCTCCGCTGGTATACATCTAAAATTACAGATGCATCAAAACTACATGAACTATTTTATAACATATTTTGATTTATGTCAAGTACCTTACGCAAATTTTATGATGTTTTATGTATGATTTTTTTGTGAAAACCGAATATGATTAATAATTTATCTGAATTTAATATAAATAACCGTATTTGTATTAACACTTACCTCAAGACCGGTTTTACCTAAAATAACTTTTTCTGTAAGCTCAAGGTCGTGATTTTCGTCAATTGCATAAATTTCAGCCATTTTGCAGCCTTCAATTTTTTCTACAGGAATATTAACTCTGTAATTAACCCCCTTATAATTTGAGAGCATCAATGCTTTTTCACCATCTTTTTCGGCACCGATTGAATAAAGAGCACCTCTGTCCTCAATTTCAAAATCAAATTTATTTTCCATATTGTAAAGCTCGTTATATGCTTTAAATACAAAATAAGGCTTACAGGGATTGCCTGTATACACATCAAAAAGTCCGCACCAGCTTACTCTTGTTGCTTCAGCATCGTAATAATTACTCTTATCTACATCATACTGATTCATAAGTGAGAAAACGCCTGCAACAAATGACGCCGCTTTAGGTCCTTTTCTGAAAATTGAGCTTTCCCATACTCCGTCTATACATTCACCGCCAACATTCCATTCCGTTAAAATACTTTCCGTTTCAGAAAGTCCGTGAGAATCAAGGTAGCTTCTTGCAAACTTCATACAATGTTCAAATTCTTCAAGATATCTTGTATAGCAATGCCATGAGAAGAAATCAAAAGGAGCTTTTGTTTCGGGTGCAGTTATGTATTTAACAAAGTTTTCAAAGTAAGGAACCAAAGCTTTAAACCATTCATTATTGTTATCAGGATTAAGTGCCGCATAAAGACCCGAACAGCCGTATCCGCCTATTTTTATGTTCGGGAAACGGTTTTTAAGATGATTTGCGGTAATACGGTACATTTCATAAAATTCCTCATCTGTTCCGTCCCACATTTCTATATTATCGGGTTCGTTCCATATTTCCCAGTATTCTATATTGTAATGGAAGCCGTTATTCCAGCCTTCGTTATAATGCATTACGATATGTTCACAGATTTCTGCCCATTTCTGAAAATCTGCCGGAACCTTACAGTATTTTCTAAGTTCAGGATGAGCTACAACTCCGTTTTCTATTGTTTCACCAAGTCTGTATATAACCTTGGTTCCTGCATCAATTATATTTTTTATATAAATATCTGTCATCTGAAAATCGTAGGAAGCGGGGTCATTTACATCGGCATCAAAATTTTTGAAGATACAGTGAATATTTACAAATTCACCGCTACCAAAGCCGCCTACGGGGTCATGAGTTCTTGAATACTGTATTCCTGCTTCTTTAAAAAGATTAATTCTTCTTTCAACATTTCTTACTCCCGGACCATTACCTACGCCG
This sequence comes from Clostridia bacterium, assembly GCA_017626145.1. Lineage (GTDB taxonomy): Bacteria > Bacillota > Clostridia > RGIG6154 > RGIG6154 > RGIG8497. The sequence continues at coordinate 18,370 of JAGAJK010000098.1, read as the reverse complement.
TGAACAGGATTAAGCATTTTTTTCATTAAAATCACCTCATTATATAAATTATCTGAATTTTACCAAAATAACAGAATTGGTATTAATGGTTAATTCAGCACCGTTATTTCCAAGAGTTATTTTTTCCGTAAGTTCCAAATCATAGTTTTCATCAATAGTATAAATTTCCGCCATCTTACAACCTGAAATTTTTTCTGCAGGAATATTTACCCTATACTTAACACCTTTATAATTTGAAATCATCAATGCCTTTTCATCGTTTGATACAGCACCGATTGAATAAAGAGAACCATCGTCTTCAATGCCGAAATCAAACATTTCGCCCATTTTGTAAAGCTCATTATAGGCTTTAAAAACAAAATATGGTTTACACGGATTTCCTGTATACACATCGAACAAACCGCACCAGTTTACTCTTGTTGCTTCTGCATCATAGTAGTTGGCTTTATCTACGCCGTTTTTGTTCATAAGAGCAAACACACAGCCAACAAAAGCTGCAGCTTTTGTCCCTTTTCTGAAAATCGAGTTTTCCCATACTCCGTTAACACATTCGCCGCCAATGTTCCACTCTTCCAAAATACTTTCTGTTTGGGTAAGACCTTGTGAATCAAGGTAGCTTCTTGCAAATTTCATACAATACTCGAATTCCACAAGACTGTTAGTGTAACAATGCCACGAAAAAAAGTCAAGAGGAGCTTTTGTTTCGTTTGATGTTACATATTTGATGAAATTTTTAAAATACGGCACCAACGCTCTGAACCATTCGTTATTGTTATTGGGGTTTAATGCCGCATAAAGACCGGAACAACCGTAGCCACCTACCTTTATATCAGGGAAACGATTTTTAAGATGATTTGCTACTATTCGGTACATTTCAAAATACTCTTCGTCAGTTCCGTCCCACAATTCAATATTATCCGGTTCGCCCCAGATTTCCCAGTATTCTATATTATAATGAAAACCATCCTTCCAGCCTTCGTTATAGTGCATTACGATATGTTCACAGATTTCTGCCCACTTCTGAAAGTCCTTCGGAACAATTGTATACTTTCTTAACTGCGGATTTGCAACAACTCCGTTTTCTATTGTTTCACCAAGACGATAGAAAACCTTTGTTCCCGCATCAATTATATTTTTTATATAAATATCCGTCATCTGAAAATCGTAGGAAGCGGGGTCATTTACATCTGCATCAAAATTTTTGAAGATACAATGAATATTTACAAATTCACCGCTACCAAAGCCGCCTACGGGGTCGTGGGTTCTTGAATACTGAATTCCTGCTTCTTTAAAAAGATTAATTCTTCTTTCTACATTTCTGACACCGGGACCGTTACCTACACCGTGAATCGGTTTTAATTTTTCAGACATTTATATACCCTCCTTTTTAGTATAATATTACTCATTCTATAGTTTAGATGTTTGTTGCCTCGCTTAATCTTTTCCACAATTCAAAGGTTTGAAGAATTCTTTCGTCCGACTCCGGATATTTGCATTCAAACATAAAGCCTGGTGCACTTTCTATTGTTAACACACCTTCATATTTAATATCTCTCAAAACCCTTGCAATCATTTCCATATCAAGCGTGCCGTCATCTAAAAAGTAATGTAAATCATTTTCGCCGTCATTGTTATGTAAGTGAATTTCAAAAATCTGAAGCTCTTTTGTTGCAAAAGCCTGCATAAAATCATTATAACCGGGATTACTTGTTACATGGCACTCCTCCGGATGATTTTTAAACAATGTAAGTTCCCGCTTATTTTCTCCGCGCATCCTTATATACATATGTCCGATATCAATAAGAAAACCGAATCTTTTATCCTCTTTAAAAGCTTCTATCTGTTTCTTTTCCTGCTCGGTCAGACCGAAATCTTCAACCGCCACTTTAGAAAATTGCTCATATTGCAAGACATAGCTGATGTACGGCTGTATATTATCTCTTATTTTTTCCGGAACATCAAAGGATAAAATTGACAAAAGAGCATATTCTTTTTGCCATTTCGCCATACAGTCTATAGCAACTTCAAACGCTTGGATATCTTCTTTGCTGTGAGTATCGGGCAATTTATAATGCACCGTCAAAACAATCCCTTTCTTCCTGACAACAGCTGCAAGCTCTGCAGCACTATTACTATCATCACACAAACGGTACATAGTATTTCCATGCATACTGACACTCGAAAAACCTTTATCAGCAAAAAAAATCACATTTTCAATTGGTGACCTGTGCGGATAATGCCATATTGCTAAACCATTTATCATTTCATTACCTCCTAATTAACATATAATCGTAGGTAGTTTATCATAATGATATATCAAAGTCAATAAATTAAACCTATTTCGAATTTAATTCGTATATCAATACATTTGATGTAGAAAGCGGACACAGCCAATGTCTGTATCCGCCTTTTTGTTATACCTTAAATTATTTAAAATGAGTTTAATCAATCCAATACAATGAATCTATAATCTCCTTTATTGCTTCATCTGAGAAAGCCGTTACAGTAATAGCAGCAAGATAGCCGTCACACTTTATGCAAATTGATACCTGTTGTAATTTAACCTCTTGTAATTCATATGTTAAACACAATACATCAACATCTTTTCCGTCAATATTCATTGTTGTTTTATCTGAAGTAAAATTTGTAAGTCCGTAAGATGCAAAACTATCTTCAACAACGCCTACAGCAACATCATAAATATCAGAGATGTCTTCGTCGGTAATATTTGACGTATCAGCCTTTTCAAAATTAACACCTATATTATTACCCGAAGAATCGGAAGCCATCATATCGTGGTAAATATTCGCTTTACTGATTGCATCCTGATATTCTTCAGTCATAACGTCGGCTACAATATTATTTAATTCCCGAATTTCTTCTTCAGAAGAAAATACCCAGTCCTCTCCTGCTGAAAAACCGAAACCGGCAAACTTGTTTTCATAAACATTATTTTCTACACTGCCTGCAATTGATTTTCTCTCTGTTATTATAACGCTCTGGGTTACGTCATCCCATTCTACGATAGATTCAAAGCTTTCTGCAACAGCACGAACAGGCACTAACGTTCTTCCCGAAACAAGCTGAGGAGGTACGTCGAGAGTAATCTTTTCACCGTTAACAGTCATATCGTTATTGTTAATCTGCATAACGACTGTGATATCACCTTTTGTGGCAGTAACTGTATAAGTTGAATCTTCCCATAAAACAGCAGCACCTAAAGATTCGAAAATCTTTCTTAAGGGAACCATTGTTCTGTCATTGATAAGCTGTGGCTGAACGTCAAACTCAAGCTGTGTTCCGTTAAGAATAACCTTTATTCCGCTGTCTGCTGAAGCGGAAAATGACATCAGACCAAAAACCATTGTTAAAACCAGCAATATACTAAGTATTCTTTTCATCGATATCAATCCTTTCGATACGATTATATTAATTTTTCATCAAGCTTTGTTCCGCCTATTATGTGAAAATGGAGATGCATAACAGTCTGTCCGCCGTTTTCACCACAGTTGTTTATAACTCTGTAGCCATCTTTGCATTCTTCGTATTTTGAAGCAACCTTTTTAATACCAAGCATAACCTTGCCCATCAAAGCTTCATCTTCATCGCAAAGACCGTCAAGACAGCAGATATGCTTTTTAGGTACTACCAATGTATGAACAGGTGCAACAGGATTAATGTCCTTGAATGCGTAAATATATTCATCTTCATATTCAACAGTTGAAGGAATTTCGCCTGCTATTATTTTACAAAAAAGACAGTTTTCCATAACAGTTACTCCTTATATCAATTCTTTAACCTTTGCTAAAGCTTCTTCAATCTTGTCGGCATCCTTACCGCCACCACGAGCCATATCGGGCTTACCGCCGCCCTTACCGCCTGCGATAACAGTAATTTCCTTAATGATATTACCTGCGTGAGCTCCCTTTTCAACAGCGGCTTTGTTTGCTACAGCCAAAAATGTTACTTTATCGTCCTTGTTTGACGCAAGAACAACAACCAAAGGTTCTGAAACCTTATCCTTTAATTTATCGGTCATAACGGTAAGCTCATCCATACCAAGTGAACCTGCAAAGTACGAAATAACCTTGATTCCGTTAATATCATTTGCACTTGCAAGAACCTCGTCAACCATTCCGCCTGCAAGCTTTGACTTGAATTCGTCAATCTGCTTCTGCGCATCCTTTAATTCATTTGTAACAGTTTTTGCTTTAAGGTCAATTTCGTTGATATTTGACTTTAAGGTTTCAGCTGTTCTTATAATGAGTTCATCTTTGGTTTTGATATAATCAAGAACGCCTGCACCTGTTACAGCTTCAATTCTTCTTACGCCTGCAGAAACACCGCCTTCGGAAATAAGCTTAAATAAGCCTGCCTGAGCTGTATTCTCAAGATGTGTACCACCGCAGAATTCAATTGAATAGTCGCCCATTGAAACAACACGAACCGTATCGCCGTACTTTTCACCGAACTGTGCTGTTGCACCAAGTGACTTTGCTTCTTCAATAGGAAGCTCTCTTACAACGATTGGCATTGAATCAAGAATTGCTTCGTTAACCTTTGCCTCTACTTCCTTAAGCTGCTCACTTGTCATTGCTTCAAAGTGTGAGAAGTCAAAGCGAAGGTGCTTTGAGTTAACCTCAGAACCTGCCTGTGCAACGTGAGTTCCCAATACTTCTTTTAATGCTTTATGGAGAAGATGTGTTGTTGAATGGTTTCTGCAGATTGCCATTCTGTTTCTCTTATCTACTTCCATTGTAACAGCATCACCTGTAAACAATGTACCGCTTTCTACTTTTACGATATGCATATAAACGCCGTTACCGTTTTTCTTTGTATCAACAACAATAGCTTTAGCACCTTTTGATGTTATTGTACCGATATCGCCTGCCTGACCGCCCATCTCTGCGTAGAAAGGTGATTTTTCGGTTACGATAATGCCTTCAGCACCTTCTTCAATAGAATCGCCAGCTGCACCATTTGAAGCAATTGCAACAATTTTTGAATCAATGTTAAGGCTTGTGTAACCCTCAAAAACAGTTTCCTTTACATCAAATGAAACCGAGTCATCTTCCCAGCTTGAGCTGTCCTTACGGGCATTTCTTGCTGTTTCCTTCTGCTTTGCAAGTTCTTTATCAAATCCGTCTCTGTCTACAGAAAGACCTTGTTCTTCACAGATTTCAACAGTTAAATCAATTGGGAAACCGTATGTGTCGTTAAGCTTGAAGGCTTTTTCACCGTTTAAAACAGTTTCGTTATTTTTCTTTGTTTCATTAATATAGCCGTTTAAGATTTCAAGACCGTTATCAATTGTTTTTGCAAATCTTTCTTCTTCAATCTTGATGATTTTCTTAATATAATCTCTCTTTTCATCGAGTTCAGGATAACCCTGCTTTGATTCGTCGATTACAGTATCTGCTACTGTATATAAAAATTCGCCCTTTACGTTAAGAAGCTTTCCGTGACGTGCTGCTCTTCTTAAAAGTCTTCTTAAAACATAGCCTCTTCCCTCATTCGAAGGAATAACACCGTCGGAAACCATCATAACTGTGCTTCTGATATGGTCAGTTATAACACGAAGAGAAACGTCTGTCTTTTCGTTCTGCTTATATTCAACGCCTGCGATTTTTGAAATATGAGCCATTACATTTTTAACGGTATCAACTTCAAAAAGGTTACTTACTCCCTGCATTACACAAGCAAGTCTTTCAAGACCCATACCTGTATCAATATTAGGGTTTGCAAGACGGTTGTAGTTGCCGTCTTCGTCCTTATCAAACTGGGTAAATACAAGATTCCATACTTCCATAAATCTGTCACAATCGCAACCGATTTTACAATCAGGACCGCAGGAGAATTCTTCACCTCTGTCAACGTGAAGCTCGGAGCATGGACCGCAAGGTCCTGTACCGTGTTCCCAGAAGTTATCTTCTTTGCCGAGTTTAACAACTCTTTCGGGATTAACACCGATTTCGTTTACCCATATATCTCTTGCTTCATCATCTTCTTCGTAAATAGTAATCCAGAGCTTTTCAGGGTCAATACCCATTTCCTTGGTTAAAAATTCCCAACCCCAGGAAATAGCTTCTCTCTTAAAATAGTCACCGAAGGAGAAGTTACCCAGCATTTCAAAGAATGTACCGTGACGGGCAGTTTTACCTACTCTTTCAATATCGGGTGTTCTGATACATTTCTGACAGGTGGTTACTCTTTTTCTCGGAGGAACTTCCGCTCCTGTAAACCACTTTTTCATAGGTGCCATACCTGAGTTAATCAAAAGAAGGCTGGCATCATTCTTTGGAACTAAAGAAAAGCTGCCGAGACGAAGACAATCCTTCGACTCAAAAAAGCTTAAAAACTTTTCTCTTATATCGTTCAAGCCCATATAATTCATTTATTTCATCTCCGTTATTTAAAAATTCTACATAGATAATTAATTATACCATCTAAAAAAGCAAATGTCAATCTTTGGCGGAATAACCTATAACTTTTTCCTGCGAAATAATTTTAGGTTGTATTAAAAATAATATCCATATTTACTTTTTAATGTTATTTTGATATAATTGTTCTGAGGTGACAATATGAAAACAGCATTAATTACAGGCGGTTCAAGAGGAATCGGTAAAGAGATATGTTCCCTGTTTGCACAAAATGGCTTTTTAGTTGTTTCAACCTATAACAAAACCAAACCTGAAGAAATTGAAAATGTAACATATATTAAGTGTGATATTTCCAAAGAAGCTAATACTTTATTTGAAAAGGCAGAAAATATTCTCGGTCATATTGACGTTATAATCAATAATGCAGGTGTGAGCCATATCGGTGTTATTCAGGATTTTTCAGAAAATGACTACAATGCGGTATTTGATACAAATTTAAAAAGTACCTTTATATTATGCAGTAAAGCAGCAGACCATATGGTGAAAAATAAAAGCGGCTGTATTATAAACATTTCTTCAATATGGGGAATTTCGGGTGCATCCTGTGAATCCTTATATTCCGCATCAAAAGGGGCTGTTATAAATTTAACAAAAAGCCTTGCAAAGGAGCTGGGGCCATCAAATATACGTGTAAATGCAATAGCTCCGGGAGTTATAAAAACGGATATGCTTAATTGTTATGCAGATGAGGAATTGGAAGAATTACGTCTTTCTACACCTCTTGAAAGACTCGGAAGCCCATCCGATGTGGCAAAGCTTGCTTTGTTTTTAGCGTCCAATGATGCCTCTTTTATAACAGGACAGACAATTACTGTTGATGGAGGGTTTACCCTATGATTGAATACGTTCTTTTTGATTTGGACGGAACTTTGACAGATTCCGCTCCCGGGATACTTAATTCCATTGAATATGCACTTAACAAAAAGAATTTAAAATATTCTTCCCGTGAGGAATTAAGACGTTTTTTAGGTCCTCCTCTTACAGAGTCATTTATGGAATATTTTAATTTAAGCTTTGAGGAATCATATGACACCGTTATGTGCTTTCGTGAATATTTCTCGGAAAAAGGAATATTTGAAAACGAGGTTTACGACGGAATCAAGGATTTACTTGAAAACACAGAAAAAAAGTTTGCTCTTGCTACTGCAAAGCCGGAACATTTTGCAAAAAGAATTTTAGAGCATTTTGATTTAATTAAACATTTTGATGTTGTTTGCGGAAGCCCACCTGAGGAAAAGGATTGTCCTAAAAGCGAAATTATTGAAAGAGCTTTAAAGGAGCTTGGAGTTTGCGACAAAACAAAAGCTGTTATGGTTGGTGACAGAAAATATGACGCCAAGGGAGCTCACGATGCAGGATTAAAAGCTGTCGGCGTACTTTACGGCTACGGCAGCAAGCAAGAACTTAAGGAAGCTAAATTCGACTTTATTGCAAAGGATGTTAATGAACTTAAACACATACTAAACAGTATATAAAAAGTCGTGTCTCAACAAGTGATTTTTTGAACCGACCTCCCAATCGTTAGATTTTTGGTCTAACTTTTGGGGGTCGGTTCAAAATCACCTATTGAGACACGCCACTTTTTTAAAAATCGTTTTGATTCAGCGGGTCAATTAAAAGGTCTGCTTTACTCTTGCCGTCAGTACATACTATTCTGCGCTTTTTATAGCAAGAGCTTCGTGAAACCTCAAAGTCGGGCACCGTTTCATCCGTAATGGTTATTTGCGTTAAGCAGGCTTCAACATCCCTATCGGGATTAATTGCAACTATTACCCAAACACTTTCAAGTCTTGGTGAAAACAGCATTTTATTTTCGCCACTATAAAACTCTGTTGTAATGGTTCTAAAGTTGTCGCTATCCGAAATGTATGTAGTTAAGGCTCCCCTGCATCTGTCACCACAGCCGATGCCATCTAATGGACACAGAGCAATACTTCCGCTTTCAGATTTAACGATATACCATATTTTCCCGTTAATTTCTTTTTCACAGATTTCTGCAGATTTATCGGATACACACCATTCATCGCAAATAAAGGAAGATGTATTTGCCAATTTGTTTGCATATCTTGAAACAACGGCAATATTATTATCCTGATTTGCAATGGTAGAAAAGACCGTTATATTTCCATCCTCAAACAAACGGTTAAACAGATACGCATTGTGTTTATTTACCGCAGGATGAGAATGCTCGCTTTCTCCAACTCTTGTGCGTATACGCAAAAAGGATACAAAATCGCCAACCATAGCGCTGACCGGCATCGATTGCCAGCCCAAACCATAAGTCTGCACATAACCGTTTTTGTGCTTAACCGAATTCTGGTAAGAACATGGCATAACAGGAAAATGCGTTATACTACCAAGACGTAAATCGTTATTTTTCCAGGTATACGCATACGAATCTTCATAAACATTTTCGTTTCTTGTACAGCTTAAATTAATTTCCTCATTCCATTCTGCTTTTGTTTCATACATAACTATAGTATCCGACATATTTCTGTATGTTTCTATTCTTTCGGGACACATAAATGCTTTACGAACACCGCCGCCATAATTTGAAACTGCACTGAAATTATAAGTTCTTATTGATGGAATAAACTCTTTTCCGCCATGAAATGCAATATAATCAATAAGCATGCTGCGTCTTTTTATTGCCTTTTCCTTAATTTCACCCCTTGATGCAAGAATCGTAACATTTAAGGCATTAAGCATTATACTGCTGTAGCAGTCACTTGTGTTTTCTCCCCAGCCCCAGCCGTGATTATCGGCATAATTGTGCCATCTGTTCCAGAATTCCTCACATTCGGCATAATGTTTTTGAGTAATTTCGGCAATAAGAGTAAGCATTGCACCATCACTCAATATTTTATTAGTGTAATTTAATGTACCTTTCGTTGTGCGTACAAACCAGATAGCTGCCTTTTCCAAAAGCTCAAAAATATCGTCTTTTTCACTTTGAGTTATTTTATCTTTGCAAAGCTTATATGTAAGTGCTATGGGAAGAAGAACGAAAAAAGCCCCGTTACTGTCACTTATAAACTCTTCCTCACGGTACCATCTCATACATCCGAAATAATTGGAATTTTCATCTGTGTTCTGCAGTTTTTTTATTTCAGATACTATACTTGCCGCTTTATCGTCATCTATTAAGTTAAAATATCTTGAAATAAAATAATAGTGGGCTGTTGCAACACCATCGCTGCATTCTTTCAAATCGGCAATGGGTGCAGTATGCGGCTGAGCTTGTAATAAAAGCAAATTGTCCTTAAAAACAACTTCCTTCTTTATAAAACTTTCTTTCAAGACACTTATTGCTTTACTGTCAATTGAATGTACCATAATATTTAATATCCTTTCTTGTTTTTCAAAGCAATTATATATTATGTTATAAATAAAAGATATATAAATCCTGCAATTTTTATAAAAATATTGCAAAAACTATATTTCACTTTCACGGAATTGCTGATTGTAGAGTTTTGCGTAAGTTCCGTTTAAATCCATAAGCTCGTTATGTGTACCTTGTTCCGTTATATCGCCATCGGAAATAACTGCAATTTTATCAGCATTTTTAATAGTTGAAAGACGGTGTGCAACAACTATCGTTGTTCTGCCTATGCATAATTCGTCCAAAGATTTCTGTATTAAAATTTCGGTTGTATTGTCGAGCGCACTTGTTGCTTCATCCAGAATAAGAATCGGTGGGTTCTTAAGGAACACTCTTGCAATGCAAAGTCTTTGCTTCTGACCGCCTGAAAGACGGACACCTCTTTCACCTATTACTGTATCGTAACCCTCAGGAAGTGACATAATATAGTCGTGAATATTAGCACGCTTTGCCGCATCCACAACCTCCTCAAAGCTTGCATCAAGTCTGCCGTAAAGGATATTATCCTTCATACTTGCGTTAAAAAGATAGATATCCTGCTGAACGATACCTATATTTCGTCTTAAGGAATTTAAGGTTATGTTTTCAATATTCTGACCGTCAATTAAAATTTCTCCTTCACGGAGATTATAAAATTTCGGAATCAAATGGCATATTGTTGTTTTACCACCGCCGCTTGGTCCTACAAGGGCATAAGTTTCGCCTGAACCTATATTAAGACTTACAGAATTAAGTACATCCTTTTCGTCTCCATAGCCGTAAACAACGTTTTTAAATTCAATGTTACCTTTGAAACGTTCAGCTTCAACTGCATTTTTGTTTTCAAATTCGGGCTCTGTCTCCATAATCTCGACAAAACGTTCAAAACCTGCAAAGCCGTTCTGGAACTGTTCGGTAAAACGAATCATTGTATTTACGGGGTTTAAAAACAGATTTACAGAAACGATAAATGCCGAATAATCAGCAAAATTGATATGTCCCTCATACATAAAAATTCCGCCTGCAATCAACACAACCACATTAAATACATCAGTTATAAAAGTAGTTGAAGAATGGAACTGCCCCATAGTTTTATACGCATCTTTATTGGCAAGCTTGAACGCTTCATTACCCTCCTGAAATTTTTCGTTTTCTTTTTGGTAATTTGTAAAGGCTTTTGTAACCCTTATTCCCGATATACTGCTCTCTAAAGATGCATTTATTTTTGCTACGGCACTTTTACTGTCGGAAAAAGCCTGCTTCATTCTTTTTCGCAGAATCATTGATATTATTACCAAAAACGGTACGCATACAAATATAATAAGTGAAAGCCACAGATTTATGGAAGCAAGATAACAAAATGAAACCACTACAGACACAGAGGTTGTAAGCACCGTTTCGGGGCCGTGATGAGCAAGCTCGCTTATATCAAAAAGGTCGGTTGTAAACCTCGACATTATTTTTCCTGTTTCATGGTTATCGAAAAAGCTGAAGGGCAACCTTTCAACGTGTTCAAACAAATCGCTTCGCATTTGTGCCTGCATTCTTATACCCATCATATGTCCTTTGTACTGTACAAAGAAATTAAGAAGCATTCTTACAAAATACAATGCAAGAAGAGAAAGCCCGAAAACAACTATCATACGGTAGTTACGGTTGGGTATAAAATCATTGAGCATTGTTCTTGTAAAAACAGGGTAAACAACAGTTATAAGTGCAACTAAAATTGATGCCAGCATATCAAATGCAAAAAGCATCTTATGCGGTTTGTAATAACTTAAGAATCTTTTAATCATATTTTGGGCTCCCATAAAAAATCAATATTATAAGTATACCATAAACGAATTTAATTCGCAAGATAAAATATTGACTTTGAATATGTAATATGATATACTTTTGTAGTAAAAATACCTTGTAAATAGGGGGAAAAACAATGACTAAAGCAGATATTAAAAAGCTTGTTGACAAGCTTTCGGTTGAACAGAAGGCATTAATGCTTTCCGGCTGTGCAGGTTCGTTTACCAAAGGCTTTGAAGAGCTTGGTATTCCCGTTGTTTCTTTAATTGACGGGCCGAGCAGTATAAGAAGACTTGATAAAGATTACGTTGTAGAGGGGGGTTCACCCTGCTATCCTACCGCATCAACAGTTGGTGCAACCTGGGATAAGGAGCTTACATATAACTACGCAAAATCTCTTGCCCTTGATTCAAGAATGGCAGAAAGAAATGTTATTTTAGGTCCCGGCGTTAATATGAAGCGTTCGCCCTTTGGCGGAAGAAACTTTGAGTATTTTTCCGAAGACCCATATCTCTCGGGACACCTGGGTGCTGCTGCAATTAACGGTTATGAATCAGAAGGTATCGGTGCAAGCTTAAAGCATTATGCAGGTAATGTTCAGGAATTTCAGAGACTTACAATAAGTGCTGAAATTGACGAAAGAGCTTTAAGAGAATACTATTTAAAGGTATATGAAATCGTTCTTGAACACTCAAACCCGACATCGGTTATGTGTGCTTACAATAAAATCAACGGTATTTACTGTGCTGAAAACAAGTGGCTTCTTAATGATATTTTAAGAGAAGAAATGGGTTATGACGGTATGATTGTTTCTGACTGGGGTGCTGTTCACGACACTATAAAGTCATTAAAAGCAGGTCTTGACATTGATATGCCGGGTAACAAAAACATTGTAAAGACCATTAAGCGTGCTCTTGAAGCAGGTTCTCTTACAATGGACGAATTAGACGCATCTATTCAGAGAATTTTAGAATTCGTATTTAAAGTAACGGATATGTGGAAAGGCAAGCCTGAAAACTATTCAAGAAAACAGCAGCACGAAATGGCAAGACAGATTTCACGCGAGGGTATCACTCTTCTTAAAAATGACGATGATGTTCTTCCTGTTACCAATAAGAAATACAAAAAAATTGCTATCTTCGGTTGCGGTGCAGAAAGACCTACAATAATGGGTGGCGGAAGCTCCCACAGTCCTGTTCATGATGACTGGATTGACAAGCCTATTGACTATATAAGACAACGTGCAGAAGAAGAAGGTATTGAGGTTCACTACGACCCGATTTACGGAACATACTTCAAGACAGGTTACATGGGCGCAGAAGATATCGGACCTATTAATAACATGGGTAACCTTGGCAACGATTACGACGTTATGATTGTTTTTGCGCACGATAACTATGGTCTTGACGTTGAAACAGAATATTGGGACAGAGACGTTATTTCCTTCCCTAACTACATTAACGGAACAATTGAATCGGCTTGTAATGCCTGCAAAAATGTAATTGTTATTATGCAGACAGGTTCAGCAATCATTCCTACAAGATGGGAAAATAAGGTTAAGGGTATTGTTCAGATGTGGTACAGCGGTGAAGGTGGCGGTGCTGCTATTGCTGATATTATTTTCGGTAAAGCAAACCCATGCTCAAAGCTTGCAGAAACATTCCCGATTACAATAAGACGTGATATGGACCCATATGGTGATAACTATAAGACTCACTTTGCAGAAGGTTTGATGGTTGGCTACAGATATTATGATACTCATCCCGAAGAAATATGGTTCCCATTCGGTCACGGTCTTTCATATACCAAGTACGAATATTCAGACCTTAAGTTATCACAAACTTTTGCAGATGACCCTGACAACATCAATATTAAGGTTAGTATGAAGGTTAAAAACGTTGGTGATATGGCAGGTAAGGAAATTGTTCAGCTTTATCTTGGTCAGGTAAACCCGACAGTTGTTAAGCCTGTTAAGGAATTAAGAGGCTTTGAAAAGGTTGCTCTTGAACCGGGTGAAACAAAGGAAGTTACTTTTGAATTAAATAAAAAGGATTTCCAGTATTACAATATCTGTCTTCGTGACTGGCACGTTGAATCAGGCACATATGAAATTATAATCGGTGCGTCAAGCCGTGATATCCGTCTTAAGGACGAATTTAAGATTGAGTATGAAAATGATTATACAATCCGTAAGCCTGCAACAAAATGGATTCCATATGAAGAAGATTAAAATTTAAAAGCAAGCCCTGAATGGCGTTAACCATTCAGGGCTTATTGTATAATAATATTTTAGTCTTATCTATATTTTTTAATCATTTCTTATAAAAGGAGCTTTTTTGTCCTGCTCTGTTATCATTTTATACTTTTCAGGCTTGCGGTACGCATTACCGTGAACCTCTGTAAGCCGGTAATGACGAAGCATTTCCATATCAAAATCTGCTATATAAAGCCCTTCTTTTTCATCTGCCTCAACGATGCAGGTGTCTCTTGAACCTGAAAGCTCCGGTAAATATGCAACGCCGTCGAATGCATTTGAATGGCCGTTGCAATCGGGAACGCTATCAGGATAATTGCAAGTTGCAATTCCCATCATATTTTCATAAGCTCTTCCCCTGAGTTGTGAAATGCGGTTTATTTCCATCGGACAGGCATTTGGAACAAGCACTATTTCAGCACCCTTAAGCATAAGTATTCTTGCACTCTCGGGAAATTCACGGTCATAACAAATCATAGCACCTATTTTCACAACACCTATGGCAGTATCAAGCTCTGTAACAAAAAAATCATCTCCCGGTGTCAAATGCTTTTCAACACTGAAATCACAGGTATGTACTTTAGAGTAAACAAGCACTCTTTTTCCGTGTCTGTTAAAAAGAACAAAAGTATTTTCCGGACCTGTAGGACATTCTTTAAGTAAAGTAATACCGATAGCCATTTCAAGCTCTTTTGCAAGTTTGCCGAAGGATTGAACAAAATTGCTTTCAAGTGTTATTGCATCCTTAATCCATTCTGTAGCAGGTCGGTTATATATGTCGTAACCATTACTGTACATTTCGGGGAACAATGCTATATCTGCTCCCATTTCTTTTGCCTTGCGACAATATTTAATCCCTTTGTCGAGATTGCCCTCAAGGTTTCCTGCAGGAGCTATCTGCAATAAAGCTATCTTAAGATGATTCATATTAACACCCCGTTACAATGGTCAATTTCGTGCTGGATTATCTGTGCTGTCCATCCTTCAAATATCTTTATACGTACTTTAAAATCAAAATTCTGATACTGCACTTTTATTTTTTTGTATCTTTTTGTCTTACGTGGCTCACCAATCAAAGACAAACACCCTTCCGATGTTTCATAAGAATCGAAAGCTTTCAGTATTTCAGGATTGAACATTGTCATATACTCTCCGTCATTATCAAAACAAATAATACGTTTTTTAACACCTATCATATTCGCTGCCATTCCAACACATTCATCTTTATGAGCTATCAATGTATCAAGTAAATCCTTTGCTGTCTGCATATCGTCCACAGTTGCGTTTTCTGATTTCTGTCCCAAAAATATCGGGTCATGAATTAATTCCTTAACCATAATAACTCCTTTTTATCTTATATTGATTTTCATTAATTTTTTTCTGCAATCCCGCCACGAAGGACAAATTTTTTCCAGCTCTACATAAAAAAACTTTGAGTGATTTGGTTGCAGAAAATGTGTAAATTCGTGACAAACTACATATTCTATACACTCAGACGGTGCATACACAAGATTTGTATTAAATGTGAGTATTCCCTGAGATGACCTGCAATTTCCCCACTGTGATACCATTTTTCTGAATTTTATCTGCGGATATTTTATACCCTTAACTTCAAAGTAAGGATATATGCTTTCACAAAGAGAAAGGATAAATGTTTTTAACTCTTTTTCTGTAAAATACTGTTTTCGTTCTTCAACAACTCTGTCTCTGAACCTTTCAAGAGCTTTTAAAATAAATGTTTCTTTTGATATTAAAAAATCTTCTATAACATTTTGTGGAATATGCTTACCTGCAGAAACATATACACTTCCGTCCTGCTTTATCCTCAGATTTATATTTTTTACTCTTTTATACTCTAAATTATAACAGATGTTTTTTCCTTTTAATGTAATTGTTTTTATCATCCCAATTCAAGCCTTCCTGTCAGTTATGAGTTTAAATATATTTTACTCTCTTATAACTTTAACTGTGTATACAACAGCAATAATTACAAACGGAATTAACATAATTATACAACATAAGCTGACAATCGGTGGAAGAAGTGAGCTTATTAAAAACAAAACACCCATAATAACTGTTTCAAACCCGATAAAACGGTTGATTTTTCGTGCCTTTTCTGTATCAACATCATAATTTTTAACATAATCAAACTTAGGAAGATAATTACCTATTACCAGCATTATAATTCCAACCAGAATTGAGGTAACCTTTCTGATATCAAGATCAAATCCTATTGCATAGCACAGTGTTACGGTCTGTAATATTATCGTAAGGCACGGGATAATCCACTTTGTTACCTTTTCAAATTTTTTTCGTTCCCCGTGTCTGTAAGCATTTATATCATTAACAAAGCAACAAAAAAACTGTAATACAACCATAAGAAGAGGCATCGCAAAAACAGCAAAGCTTTTTGATGCAAAATTATCAGGATGATTATTTATATCAAAATGTATTGCTACATAATCCGGCAGCTTATCCCACAATATCAGACCTAAAAAGATGGGTAAAAGACAAACAACGCCGGTTATCACAAAACTTTTCCACTTCATAAATTTCATTATTTTTTACCTCCTAACATATATATCCACGTTATTACTTCTTCAAAAACAGAAGTGTTCAGCTCGTAGTAAATAAAATTCTTATATTTCTGTTCTGCTATTAAATCTGCATTTTTAAGCTTTGACAGATGGTAAGAAACGGTTGCACCGGTCAGATTAAACTGCTCTGCTATCTCCCCTGCTGATTTCTTACCTTCTTTTAACATTTGCAGTATATCACGCCTTACAGGATCTGATATAGCTTTTAATGTTTCGTTCATTCCCAAGTTTTTCACCTCTATTTAGAAATCTTTCTAAATAGAATATACCACTTTTCTCTTTCGTTGTCAATAGGTATTTAGATTTTTTTCTAAATAGATGATTCTAAAATGCTATTGACTATTTTCCCTTTCATATTTATAATTTATATGGGAAGTAAAACATCGGAGGTATAAAATGCAACGAACAACAGATATGACAAAAGGAAGTCCGTGGAAATTACTTATTACTTTTTCACTTCCTTTAATTGTAACAAATTTAGGTCAACAGTTTTATATGATTGCTGATGCAGCTATTGTGGGACGTGGAATTGGTGTAAAGGCACTTGCGGCAGTTGGCTCTGCCGACTGGATATACTGGCTTATTCTCTGGACTGTTGCAGGACTGGCACAAGGATTTTCGATTTTTGTTTCGCGTCATTTTGGTGATAAGAATTATGACAGTATGAACAAAACGATTGCAATGTCGGCTGTTTTATGCTTTGTTCTCGGTTGTATTTTTACAATTGTCGGAATTGTTTCAGCACGTCCTCTGCTTGAGGCTTTAAAAACACCATCGGATATTATAAACGATGCTTATGTTTATCTTATTACTATGATATCCGGCACTTTAGTAGTAACTGCCTATAATATGGCGTCATCAATACTCCGTGCTTTAGGTGATGGAAAAACACCGCTTATCGCTATGATAATTGCCGCACTTTTAAATATATTTATGGATTTATTATTTGTTATGGTATTTAAATGGGGTATTTTCGGTGCTGCGTTTGCCTCTGTCCTGGCACAATTATTATCCTTTGTTTATTGTATTTACAGAATAAAAAAGGTTGATTGCATAAAAATCACCAAAAACACCCGGAAGCTTGATTTTACTTTGATTAAAGAATTAATAATTTTCGGCATTCCGCTTGCTACGCAGTACATTGTTATCGCTCTTGGTGGTATTATCCTCCAGTCAACCATTAACCTTCAGGGCAGTAATTTTGTAGCAGGATATACTGCGGTAAATAAGCTATATGGACTGCTTGAAAGTACCGCCATTTCTTTAGGGACAGCTTTTTCAACTTATTTTGCACAAAACTACGGAGCAGGACTTAAGGAAAGAATAAAACAAGGTATAAGCACCGGAATAAAGCTATGCATAATCGCATCTTTAGTAATTATGGTTATTATATTATCTTCCGGCAAATATCTTTTACAGTTATTTTTGGATGTATCAAAGGACGGTGGCACAGCCGCACTTGAAATAGGCTGGAGATATTTGTACATAATGGCACTTTTTCTTATTATTTTGTATTTAATTTACGTTTACCGAAATTTACTTCAGGCTGTAGGCACATCTGTATGGTCGATGATTTCGGGTATCCTTGAATTCATTATAAGAGTGGTAATGGGTAAAGTAATTATCCTGTACTTAGGTATTGATACGTTATTTTTCATTGAGCCTATGGCATGGATAGGTGCACTTGTGGGAGTAATAATTCCCTATTTTTTCTTAAAAAACAAATATATTTCCTGAATAAAAAACGGCAAACATATGCCGAGTGTTCTTAAGGACAGTATAAAAAAGCCTGAAACGATCATTCTCGTTTCAGGCTTACTATTTATTTAGATTTAACTGTTTTTAGTGATGAAATCAACATTCTGCGAATAGCACCACATTCATTCTGCATTTTCTTGTATTTCTCTTCTTCGATACAATT
>JAGAJK010000097.1 GCA_017626145.1 Clostridia bacterium | reverse complement strand
TCAACATACCTGACGAAAAAGAACTACTTTCTTTAATGGATGAAATACGCAATGAAAAAAGTGCGTAAAAATGGACTAAGCGGTGCAACCGCAATAGTTACACCGCTTATTTTTTTAATGTCCTTAGCAACCCGACGCTTTAGCGTCGGGAATTTTTTATTATGATAATTTTTCTCTTACGGATTTGATTTGTTTTAAAACTGAATCCGGTGACGGTCCGCCTTCTGAGGTACGTGTATTTACACAGGTCTCAAGGCTTATTGCGTCATATACATCTTCTTCAAAAATATCAGAATATTTCTTGAATTCTTCAAGGGGTACATTTTCAAGAACTGTATCGTTGTCAATACACCATGCAACAAGTGTTCCTGAAATCTTATAAGCATCTCTGAATGGAACGCCCTTTTTAGTTAAGTAATCGGCAAGGTCTGTGGCATTAATAAAGCCTTTTGCTGCTGCACGACGCATATTTTCGGGAATTGTACGCATAGTATCAAGCATAGGTATAAAGGTTTCGATACATTCTTTAACAGTATCAACTGCATCGAAAATAGCCTCTTTATCCTCCTGCATATCCTTGTTATAAGCAAGTGGAAGGCCTTTCATCATAGTAAGAAGCGTATTAAGATCTCCGTAAACACGACCTGTCTTTCCTCTGATTAATTCAGTGATATCAGGATTCTTTTTCTGTGGCATAATAGACGAACCTGTGCTGAAGCTGTCGTCAAGCTCGATAAATTTAAATTCCCAGCTGCACCAAAGAATTATTTCTTCACTTAATCTTGAAAGGTGCATCATAAGTATAGAAAGGGAAGATGCAAGCTCAATACAGAAATCTCTGTCCGAAACACCGTCGAGGGAATTTTCGCAAACAGAATTAAATTCAAGAAGTTCTTTTACAAGCTGTCTGTCAATAGGATATGTAGTACCTGCCAACGCACAGCTTCCTAAAGGAACCACCTTAATACGCTCAAGAACTTCACCTAAACGCTCTTTGTCACGCATAAGCATCTGAACGTAAGCCATAAGATGGTGACCCATTGTAATAGGCTGAGCTCTCTGCAGATGAGTGTAGCCGGGCATAATTACATTATAATTTTCTTCTGCTTTATCACAAAGAGTTTCAATTAATTCCTTAACCATTTCAATAACGGTTTTTGTTTCCTCTTCAAGGTAAAGACGAACATCAAGCGCTACCTGATCGTTTCTGCTTCGTGCAGTATGAAGTCTTTTTCCGGCATCACCTATACGTTTGGTAAGCTCTTCTTCAATAAACATATGTATGTCCTCGGCACCGTTGTCGAAAGTAAGAAGACCTTCTTCAATATCGATTAAAATTTCATTAAGACCGTTAATGATTTTTTCACAGTCCTCTTTTGAGATAATATTTTGCTTGCAAAGCATAGTTGCGTGTGCAACACTTCCGCGTATATCGTGGCGGTACATTCTGCAGTCAAAGGGAAGTGATGAATTAAAGCTGTTTACACGTTCATCAGTTTCCTTTTTAAATCTGCCTGCCCACATTTTCATAGTATTTCGTTCCTTTCAGTTAAAAATTCATTAAGAGCAATTTTCCAGTCCCTCATAATATCCTTTCCGATATTTTGGAGCTTGCGGTTTTCAAGAACCGAGTAATGAGGGCGTGGTGCTTTTGCATTAAATTCCTCGCTTGAGCAAGGATAAACAGGAGTAGCTATTCCTTTAATCCGGAATATTTCTTTTGTGAATTCATACCAGGAAACAGCCTGACCGTTACCTGTGCAATGATATATTCCGTAATCGTTGCAGTTTATAAACAAATAAATTACCTTAGCTAAATCAAATGCCGAGGTGGGAGTGCCTGTCTGGTCATCTACAACCTTTAAAAACTCTTTCGTTTTTGAAAGGCTAATCATAGTTTTAACAAAATTTTTCCCGTTTTCACCGTAAAGCCACGATGTTCTTAAAATAAAATGCTTTCTGCATTTTTCAGCTTCCCTTTCACCTGCAAGCTTGCTTTTTCCGTAAACCGTTACAGGGTTTACTTTGTCTTCTTCGGTGTAGGGCGTTGTTTTATTTCCATCAAAAACGTAGTCGGTGGAAATGTGAATTAATACGGCATTTTCTTTATTGCAAACATCTGCAAGATTCTTAACACCGTCGCAGTTTATTTTATATGCTGCTTCAATTTCACTTTCGCATAAGTCAACGTTTGTAAAGGCGGCACAGTTTATAACAACATCAATCCCTTTTAATGCCTTTTCAACCTCTTCGATATTGCAGATATCAAGGGAATTAACATCGGTAGCAGTAATGTTTAAGCTTTCGTCTTCGAGTTTCAGACGACGTATTACTTCAAATCCAAGCTGACCGTCAGCACCTGTAATAAGTATGTTCATTTTAATCACCTGAAATCAAAAAATAAAGCGCAGAAAACTGCATTTTCTGCGCTGTTCTGTGTAAATAGGATTATAACTCAATTACCTTTTTCTGCTCTAAAAGCTTTTTAACAGCTGTTATTACCTTGCGGTCACGCTGATAATCGATAAGAAGAATTGCTGCTGTAGCCATTACAGAAAGAATTGAGAATACCAATACAAGTTTGTGCCATGTTTTCATAATAACGCTCCTTTACCGCCGTCTCCGTTGCGGCATATAATATTTAAATTCTCCGGACGGAGAAAGGTACCCGAAGAAATAAAACTAATAATTGCTTTTCTTATGCTAAGTTTAACACATTTTGAAATATATGTCAATAAATAACGTAAAATAAGACCCGGGTAATTTCATGAAAATTATAAAAATTAAAAAATATTTGTAATTTCTATTGAAAAAATTCCATATTATTAGTATAATACTATTATACACGAAAGGGGACAAAATATATGAAAAACTTTTTTGGAAACAGAAAAAATATTACAGCTGTTTCGACAATTTGTGTAGTTCTTTTAACAATGATTGCAGTAACACATTACTACCTTCAGTATGAAACAGGTGCAATCCGCTGGACACTTACTTTCGGATATCTGTTTTTGCTGGTACAGTCAGTATTTGTACTTGGTTACGGTTGTGCAAATAAAAAATGCGGTGTTAAAACAGTAGGTATTGAGTTTGCTTTGTTGGCGGTTATAATGCTTGTTTATTGTATTATAGATCTTATTCCACTCAGAATTGCACTTTACATCAAGCCCGCAGGTCTTATTTTACCGCTTGTACTTATTCCTGCTTATGCGGATTCTGCTTTAACAGAAAAGCCACTTGTTAAGAATGTGCTTTATATGGTAATTGCTTCTGTTGTTGCAATTGCTGCAGTAGTTCTTTCTGATTTAGCTATTGATGTTCTTGATGCAGGAAGCAAAGCAGGCTATGTAATTGGTGCGTTGTTCTGCATATTTGGTGTTGTACTTGCAATTGTTAATCTTGCTAAAAAGAAAGATGAGCTTTTTGCCTGGTCACTTATTGCATATTCATTCCTTGGCGGACTTATGTTTGTGTTGAATTTATTTGATAAAACAACACTTGCAGATAAATTCCTTTCACTGCAGAATCTCGGAGCTTCTGTAATGCTTATAGCTGTTGTTATGGCTCAGCAGGTTCCCGTTGCAGTTAAGAGAAAGCGCAGATAAGGAAAAAATTACAGTTGTATTTTATAGTAAAAAAGGTTAAAATGAAAAAGGAGTAAATGAAATGGAAAATAACGAAAGAGGCGAAATTATAGTTCTTACCGACGATCAGGGTAAGGAAGTTGAATTTGAACATATTGATACCATCGAGCTTGACGGAGAATATTATGTAATTCTTCTGCCTGTTCTCGACCCTGATGACGGAGTAGTAATCTTAAAGTTTGAAAATGACGATGAAGATTGTGAAGTTTTAGTCGGTGTAGATGATGATGAAGAAGCACAGAAGGTACTTGATACCTATCTTGCAATGACAGAAGAGGAAGAATAATAACAGCAAACAAAAGTTTGCCTTTATTCCTGCCTGATTCGTGGTGAAGTCTGCCCGTGTTTTGAACCAACACTTTTTATAAGGGAACTATATTTGAAGGTGGCTTGCAGGCCTCCCATTGAAGGAGGAGCGATTTAAGCCTTCAAGCGGTAACCCACCTGATTAACCAGGTTTAAAAACGCAGAAAAACAGCGGTCCGGCGGGTAATTAAATGAAATTAATAGCCGTGTGCAATTTGCACACGGCTATATTTTATAAAAAAGAAAGCTGTGAAAATTTGATAATTTTCACAGCTCATTTTTAAATTATTTTACAACTACATTAACTAACTTGTTCGGAACAACAATGATTTTAACAATCTGTTTTCCTTCTGTAAGAGCTTTGATTTTTTCGCTTGAAAGTGCAATCTCTTCAAGTTCTTCCTTGGATTTGCCAACAGGAAGCTGCATTTTATCTCTGATTTTGCCGTTGATCTGGAGAACAACCTCAACTGTTGCATCAATTGTTTTTGCTTCGTCATAGGTTGGCCATGGTGTTGCGGCAATTGTGTTATCAAAGCCTTTGAGAGCCCACATTTCCTCTGTCATATGAGGAGCGATAGGATTAAGAAGCTGAATGAATATTTTAAGCTCATCACGTGAAATAGATTTTGCTTTGTAATAATCGTTAATTAAAGCCATTAAAGCGGCAATTGCGGTATTGAATTTCATTCTTTCAATATCGTCTGTTACCTTCTTTATAGTCTTATGAACAGAAATTTCAAGCTCCTTTGAAATTCCTTCGTTGTCGTTTGTGATGTCTAAAAGTCCCCAAACTCTTTCTAAGAACTTATGACAACCCTTAACGCCTTCATCTGCCCAAGGTGTTGCTGTATCGAAAGCACCTAAGAACATTTCGTAGGTTCTGAAGGTATCAGCACCGTAATTATTTACAATGTCATCAGGGTTAACAACGTTACCTCTTGATTTTGACATTTTTTCGCCGTTAGCACCTAAAATCATACCGTGGCTTGTTCGTTTAGCATACGGTTCGGGAGTATTTACTACACCGATATCGTATAAGAATTTATGCCAGAATCTTGAATAGAGAAGATGGAGTGTTGTGTGCTCCATACCGCCGTTGTACCAGTCAACAGGCATCCAGTAATCAAGCAATTCTTTTGCTGCCAATGCATCGTTGTTACAGGGGTCAATATATCTTAAGAAATACCATGAAGAGCCTGCCCACTGTGGCATTGTATCTGTTTCTCTTTCAGCCTTGCCGCCGCATTTCGGACAGGTTGTATTTACCCAGTCTGTAATGTTTGCAAGAGGTGAACGTCCGTCATCTGTAGGTTCATAGTTTTCAACATCAGGTAAAAGGAGAGGAAGGTCCTTTTCTTCAAGTGGAACATAACCGCACTTTTCACACTTAACGATAGGAATAGGTTCACCCCAGTAACGCTGACGGGAGAATACCCAGTCACGAAGCTTGTAGTTAACCTTCTTCTGACCTACGCCTTTTGCACCTAATATTTCAATGCATTTTTTAATAGCATCCTTAACTCTTAAACCTGTTAATTCACCTGAATTAATAAGTACGCCGTCTGCAACATCGGTAAATGCTTCCTTGTCAAGGTCAACATTGTCGCCGTCTACAACCTGAATGATAGGAAGATTGAACTTTTTAGCAAATTCCCAGTCACGGGTATCGTGTGCAGGAACAGCCATAATAGCACCTGTTCCGTATGTCATAAGAACATAGTCGGAAATCCACACGGGAATTTCTGCGCCTGTCATTGGGTTGATAGCTTTAAAGCCTTTGATTTCAACACCTGTTTTATCTTTTGCAAGTTCAACTCTTTCGAAGTCTGATTTCTTTGCAGCAGCAGTCTGATATGCTTTGATTTCATCCATATTTGTGATGATATCTGCATATTTTTCGATGCAAGGATGTTCCGGAGAAATAACCATATATGTAGCACCGAAAAGTGTATCTGCTCTCGTTGTGTAAACTCTTAAGTTATCACCGCAGGTAAGTGCGAAATCAATTTCTGCACCTTCAGAGCGTCCGATCCAGTTCTTTTGCTGAATCTTAACCTTTTCAATATAATCAAGACCGTCGAGGTCGTCAATTAAACGCTGTGCATACTCAGTAATTTTAAGCATCCACTGGCTTCTCATTTTCTGAACAACTTCGCCACCGCAACGTTCACAAACACCGTTAACAACTTCTTCGTTTGCAAGACCGCACTTACAGCTTACGCACCAGTTAACAGGCATTTCCTGTTTGTATGCAAGACCTTTTTCGAATAATTTAAGGAATATCCACTGTGTCCATTTAAAATAATTCGGATCGGTTGTATTAACCTCTCTGTTCCAGTCGAAGGAAAAACCCAGGCTCTTTAACTGTCTTTTAAAGTTGGCTACGTTGTTTTCTGTTACAACTCTCGGATGAATTTTATTCTTTATTGCGAAGTTTTCGGTAGGAAGACCAAATGCGTCCCAACCCATAGGATAAAGAACGTTAAAGCCTTCCATTCTTTTCTTTCTTGCAACAACGTCAAGAGCTGTATAGCTTCTTGGGTGACCTACGTGAAGACCCTGACCCGATGGGTATGGGAATTCAACAAGTCCGTAAAATTTAGGCTTTGAAAAATCGTTTGTTGCGGCAAATGTGTGGTTATCGTCCCAGTATTTTTGCCACTTCTGTTCGATTTCTGAAAATTTGTAATCCATTTATTTCAATCCTTTCAGAATTTTTTCCTGTTTATTTTAAAATTTCTTCAACATCTACTTTAGTTGCATCCGACCATAGTCTCTCCAGGCTGTAGAACATTCTTGAATCCTCTAAAAACAGATGAACAACTATGTCACCGTAGTCAAGTAAAATCCAGGGTGACTGAGCATCTCCCTCTTTGTGAAGCGGAGCAATTCCCGCTTCGCCAAGAACAAAATCAACCTCATCACTAAGTGCACGAAGCTGAGTTGAGCTCGATGCTGTTGCAATAACAAAATAATCGGAAATAACTGTTAAATCCTCTATTTTCAAAACAGTAATATCTCTTGCCTTTTTAGAATCAAGAGCTTTAACTGCAACGCATGTCTTTTCATATGAATTCATAAACATACCTCCCTGTAATTCCATTATACTATTTTACCACACTTTCAATGGAATTTCCACTATTTTTTTCTTTTATAATGTAATTTCTTGAAATAACTGTCAAAGGATAAATGTTTTTTCGATTTTCAATCAAATAGGAGAGAGTTAAATCGGCTGCAGTAATAACTGCATCATCCAGATCCGAAAGCATAATTTCACGTAATTTCTCAATACCTTTAAAATTTCGTGAAGGCTCTGCCATATCCGAAACGAAAATTATTTTTTCCGTCAGCGTCATATTTTCTCTTCCTGTTGTATGATAAAAAATTGCATTATATATTTCATCATCAACGTCAAAGGTCTGCTTTGCAAGAACGGCACCTGCTGCACCGTGAAGAAGTGCCTTTGATGTACGCATATAGCTGTCGATTTCAACATCTTGCGTAAGATTGTTCATTTCCTCCAACGTAAGCTCTTTAGCCATATCGTGAAGAAGACCTGCAATATATACCTTTTTTGTATCACCGCCGAAAGCTTCAGCAAGTTTCACTGCAGTTTCAGCAACACCGACGGTATGAGCAAAGCGCTTTTCGGAAAGTTTTGATTTTAATTCTTCTCTAATTTTTTCAATCATAAAGGTTATTGTCCTTAATATATTTAATTACATTTTCATCAACAAAAGGAGAAACATCTTCACCGTTTCTGATTTTTTCACGAACCATTGTTGAAGATATAAACGGAGTTTTAATATCCGTTAAAATAATGCTTGCATTATATTTTTGTATCATTTCATCAACTATATGCATTTTACCGTCGGACAGCTGATTTTCTCTGTCAACACCTATGAAACTGAAATTTCTTAAAAGCTCGTCGGATTTGTACCAGCGAGGTAAAGATAAAAGCATATCCGCACCTGTGATAAAATATATTTCGTCATCTTTATAAAGCTGTGAAAAATAAGTAAGAGTGTCGAATGAATAGCTTTTACCGCCTTTTTTAATTTCATAATCGCTTACTTCAAACTTGCCACCCGATGCAATTTTAACCATATTAAGACGGTGAATTTCGTTGGTAATCTCCTTATCCTTGTGAGGTGGGGTAGATGTAACAACAAAAATCACTCTGTCTAAAATTTTCTGCTTTATAAGATTTTCCGCAATAGCGGTATGTCCATTATGAATGGGGTCAAATGTACCCCCTAAAAGTCCTGTTTTCATAATTAATAAATAAATTCAAACTCCAAGTCTTCCATTCTTACCATATCTCCCTCTTTGACACCTGCATTTTCAAGTGCCTTTATAATACCTTTCTTACGCAGGTTTGTCTGGAAATAGCTTAAGGATTCGTAATCGTCAAAGTTAATTGAGCTTACGAGCTTTGTAACGTAAGGTCCTTCAACAACGTAAACCTCGTTATCCTTTTTAATTGTGAATTCTTCCTCATCAAAGGTGTAAAGTGCCTCGGTAATGGGTTCAACCTCAACCTCAGGGATAGGAATTTCTTTAAGACAGGAAGCGATATACGCAACCAATTCTCTTACACCTGTTCCTGTTGCCGCAGAAATTTCAAATATTTTTATATCCTTTTCCGCCGCAAGTGCTTTTAATTCTTCATATGGACCCGAATCGGTCATAATATCGGTTTTGTTCGCCGCAATAATCTGTGGACGGTCCATCAAATCCATATTGTAATTTTTAAGCTCTTCGTTGATTGTATTAAAATCTTCAACAGGATGTCTGCCTTCAATTCCTGAAACGTCAACAACGTGAAGAAGAAGTCTTGTTCTTTCAACGTGTCTTAAAAATTCGTGACCGAGACCAAGCCCCTCGGAAGCACCCTCAATCAAACCTGGGATATCTGCCGCAACGAAGCTGTTACCTTCGCCTGCATCTACAACACCTAAATTAGGAATAAGTGTTGTAAAATGATAGTTTGCAATTTTAGGCTTTGCGGCACTTATAACTGAAAGAAGGGTTGATTTTCCTACATTGGGGAAACCAACAAAACCAACATCTGCAAGAAGACGCAGCTCAAGCTCTAATTCTCTTTCGTCACCGTAAAGACCGACTTTAGCAAATTTCGGAGCCTGTCTTGTAGCGGTTGCAAAATGAGCATTACCCCAACCACCTGTGCCGCCCTTTGCGGCAACAAAGGTTGTATCCTCTGTTTTTATATCAGCGACAATTTTGCCGTTGAATTTAATAATAGTTCCCACAGGAACCTTTATATAAAGGTCGCTTCCTGTTTTTCCGTGACGCTTTTTGTCTTTTCCGTCTTCTCCGTTTTCGGCATTGTATTTCTTTTTATATTTAAAATCCATCAAAGTGGAAAGTGAATTGTCACCTTTAAAAATGACACTACCGCCGTGACCGCCGTCACCACCGTCGGGACCGCCTGCCGCCACATATTTCTCACGGTGAAATGCCATACTTCCGTTTCCGCCTTTTCCGGCTTTAACGGTAATCTTCGCTTTGTCAATAAATGAAGCCATAATAAAATCCTTTCATTCTAAAAAAGAGTTGTAAAAATTTACAACTCCATTTTTGTAAGGAATAGGAAAAACAGCTTGGAACGGATGAACCGAACCCGAAGGCGTATGTGATACGTCGAGTTTGGTGAGGTTCGTTCGTAGTAAAAAGGCTTATTAATTGAAAAAATATCGTTTTTAAACGATATTTTTCCTTGGGTAATATAAAATTAAAGTTTTATCATTTTTAAAATATTTTACTTTACTCAGCCTTTTTACGTTCCGGGCTTTTTTTACATTCCCTTAATTTTGTTTATTCTGCTGCGTATACACTTACCTGTTTTCTGGTCTTGTCTTTTCTTTCGAATTTTACATAACCGTCAATAAGTGTAAATAATGTATCGTCTCCGCCTTTTTTAACGTTAAGACCCGGATGAATCTTTGTTCCTCTCTGTCTTACGATAATGTTACCTGCTGTAACGAACTGACCGTCAGCTTTTTTCACACCAAGTCGTTTGGACTCGGAATCTCTACCGTTTTTGGTACTGCCGACACCTTTCTTATGAGCCATTTATTGCACCTCCAATTTACTATGCAAAATGAAAATTATAAATTAATCTTTTCGATCTGAACCTTTGTATAAGGCTGTCTGTGACCCTGTTTCTTGTGATAACCCTTTTTAGGCTTATACTTGTAAACGATGATCTTCTTATCTTTGCCCTGACCTAAAACCTTAGCATCAACAGAAGCATTTGCAGGGTTAACTGTAAAGTTGCCATCTTTGTCAGATGCAGCTAAAACAGTGTCAAACTTAATAACATCACCTTCGTTTACGTCCTTCTTTTCAATGAAAAGAACTTCGCCTTCGGTAACCTTATACTGCTTACCACCTGTTACGATAATTGCGTACATGCGGTTTCACCTCCCAAATTTAGACTCGCCGAATCAAGGTGACCCATAAGGGTGCTTAAAAAGACCACATTCGTGCGGTTACCATAACATAATATCATAACAAAACCCTTTTGTCAACGGTTTTTCAAGAAAATTTCTTATAAATTTTCCTTTTGGGGGTAAAGTAAAATAAAAGGAGTGATGATATGTTTGCCTTTATATCAAATATCATAGCAGGTATGACTATGAGTATTCAGGGAGTTATGAATACACGTCTTAACGAAAAGATAGGACTTCTGGAAGCAAATGCCTATGTTCAGGGAACGGCTTTTATAATCTCATTAATTGCGGCAATGCTTTTCGGCAAGGGTAATATAAGAGAAATAACCGCAGTTCCCTGGTATTACCTGTTAGGCGGGGCGCTTGGTATGGTAATAACGGTTACAGTTATGCTCGGAATAGGGAAACTGAGCCCTACGGTTGCCATAAGTATCATACTCATATCCCAGCTTATAACTGCGGCTCTGATTGATGGCTTCGGCATAATGAATACCCCAAAGGTTCCGTTTAAGTGGACACAGCTTTTAGGTGTTGCTTTAATGATAGGCGGGGTAATTGTTTTCAAGAACTTTTAGTATTGATTTTTTCTTCCTTTTAATATATAATTTATGATAGTAATTATTAAGGAAGAAAACTTATGAACAAAAAAGCATTAAAATGGATATTTAAAAATACAAAATTTTGTTTTTTGCCGGTATGTGTTTTAACTCTGGTTAATATTCTTTTTGCGGCATTTTCACTTGTAATGGCGTATATTACGGGTGAAATCATTGATTCTGCCGTAAATAAGGAGTTAAACAGGGTTATTTATTTTTCAGTTATACTTGTCTGTGTTGCACTGGTAAGTCTTTTGCTTCGTCTTATATTCAGAAATATGGATGAAAGAGTGCGTGTAAAAGCAGAGTTTAAACTGAAAAAAAGCTTTCTCGAAAAGGTGATAACACGCAATTTCTCTGAAATAACAAAATACCACAGTGGCGATTTACAAAGCCGTATGTTTTCCGATGTGTATGTAGTAACAAACGGAGTAATGACTTTAATTCCAAATCTGGCAGATCTTCTTACTACGGTTATCGGTGCATTTGTTATGCTTACGGTTGTAGATTTATCCTTTGCTGTTTTATTTTTAATAGCAGGACTTGCAGTTTTATTCTGTTCATTGCTTTTCAGAAATAAAATAAAAAACCTCCATAAAGATGTGCAGAAAAAAGACAGCAGAGTACGTTCTTTTATTCAGGAGGTTTTTATAAACCTTCTTGCGGTAAAGGTTTTTAATTCAAAGGGTGGAATTCAGAAGAAAAACGATCAGCTTCTTGATGAATATAAAAAGTCAAGGTTAAGACGTACAAGCTTTATGATTTTAATGACCTCTTTAGTTGCTTTTATATTTGAAGCAGGCTTTGTTTATGCTCTTATATGGGGAGCTTTCGGAATTTACAAGGACGCTGTAACCTACGGAACACTTGCACGTGTTCTTCAGCTTACAGGTAAAATTCAAAGTCCGCTTGCGTCGTTCTCTTTCCTTACATCCCAGCTGTTTCAGATGATAGGTTCTGCCGAAAGACTTATGGAAATTGAAAATCTTTCAGATGAGGGTAATAAAGCACCTTGCAGTAATCTTTACGATAAGCTTAATTCCATTGAATTTAAAAACGTTACCTTTGCTTATGAGGACGAAATTGTTATTGACAACGCAAGCTTTGTTATAGATAAAAATACTTTTACTGCAATAACAGGTGCTTCGGGAACAGGTAAAAGTACTATTCTTAAGCTGATGCTTGGTGTGTACAAGCCTCAAAACGGAGAAATTCTTTTAAACACGGAAAACGGAAAGCTTGATATTACAAACGGTGTCGGAGGTTTATTTGCGTATGTTCCTCAGGGTAATCTTATTTTTTCGGGAACAATCAGGGAAAATATAACCTTTATATCCGATAATGCAGATACAGATGAGATAAACAGGGCAGTAAAGCTTGCTTGTGTAAATGAATTTACGGATAATTTACCCGACGGACTTGATTCGGTTATAGGAGAAAACGGCATAGGTCTTTCAGAAGGACAGATACAGAGAATTGCAATAGCAAGAGCAATTCTTTCCGGAAATAAAATTCTTCTTCTTGATGAAGCAACAAGTGCACTTGATGAAGAAACAGAAAAAAAGGTGCTTGAAAATCTTAACGGTATTACTGACATTACCTGTGTTGCGGTGACCCATAAAAATGCGGCACTCGAAATCAGCTCAAAGCATATTAAAATTGAAGGAAATAAAGCTTATGAAGAAAAATGTGTCAATTAATGATATAGTGCCATTGATTGTGGAAACTGTAAATAATGGCGGTAAATTCCGTCTTTACCCCAAAGGCATAAGCATGATGCCTCTTATACGAGAGAATAAGGATTCTGTTCTCCTTGAAAAATGCGAAAGTATTTCAAAGGATGATATTCTTCTTTACCGCAGAAAAGAGGGAGTGTATGTACTTCACCGTGTTATATCCGTATGTGACAGCTTAACCTTTTGCGGCGATAATCAGCATGTTTATGAGAGAAATGTTCCCAAAGAAAACGTAATTGCAAAGGTGTGCGCAGTATACAGAAAAGAAAGAATAAAAAAATGTGACGGTTTTTATATGAAGCTGTATTTGAAATACATAAAATTAAGACGGAAAAAGAGGGTTCTTTTCCGTCTTGCAGGTAAATTTTTAAAAAGGGTATTCGGTAAATGAGCTTTTATATTCCGATGGGGTCATTTTAGCAATGGAATAAAAAATTCTGTTGAAGTTTCTCAGGCTACCGAAGCCTGATTCATAGGAAATTTCGGTAATTGTTTTATCGGTGGTTTTTAAAAGAAACTGTGCCCGTGAAAATTTAATAAGATTGAGATATGCCGTAAAGCTGTATTTGGCACTTTTTTTAAATGTGCGGCTCAGGTGAACGGGATGAACACCTAAGCTTTTTGCGGTGCTTTCCAATGTTACACCCGATGAAAAATTTTTGCTCATATGGTCGAGAGCTTTGGTAAACAAGCTTAATTCACCGCCTGTGTTTTCTTCAAATTTGCACCCCTTTAAAACCTCACGGCATAAAGCATAGGTAATTGACTTAACGGATACCGTGTCGGGATTAGGTTCTAAAATATGTTCTATATAATTAAGTGTTTTTATATCTGTAGTAAATATCCGCTTTGAAGTCTTCTTGTTTTCAATGAAATCAAAGAATGACTGGGCGGATTTTTCATAAATAATAAATCTTATACATTCGCTGTTTTGGGGAGTTTTAAATTCGTGATATTCAAAGGGCATAATAAAAAATGTTTGATTTTGTCTCAATGTAAACCTTTCGTCGTTTACATAAATATCTATTTCACCCTTTTTACAGCAGATTATTTCACATTCGCCGTTAATGTGTATCGGACAATTTATATTGATAAAGTAATCGGCTTCAAATTTATTTGACGGTCTGGCAGCTAACATAACACACCTCGATGTTAAATATTGTCTTATGATTGTACCATAATTGTCTTGTTAAAGCAAGTGTTTTGTTTTAAAATTATTATGGTGATTATTATGACTTTGGTATTATTTTCATTGCTGTTTTTCTTTAATGGCTTTTCAAGTTATATAAACAAGAAAAATTCATCTCTTGCGACAAATACTTTTAAAAGCACCTTGGTTCTTGTACTTACAGGACTGTTTGCAATGTTTAATTTTGCTATCATAAGTGGGTTTAAAATTCAGATTACTTATTTAACACTTTTCTACGGCATAATGTATGGCTTATGCTGTGCCTTTTCAATCGGAAGCGGTATTGTAACTCTTCGTTATACAACGGTTGCTTTTAAGATGATTTTTGTAGGTGCGTTTTCTCTGGCACTTAATCAGCTCATAGGCATTTTCATTTTTGATGAACCTTTAAAGTATGAAAACATAATAAGATGCTTAATTAGAATAGTTGCCGCAGTCATAGCGTTTAATCCTTCGGGTTTTGGAAAAAAATTCACAAAAAAAGGCATATTCTGGTGCATTATATGTGTGTTGGTTGAATGCTTCTGCACCGTGGTTTCCAAAAAAGGCGCAATGGAGCCAACCCTTGATGAAAATTCCTGGTTCTTTTTAACCAACTTTTTTCTGTTTGTTTTAAGCATAAGCTTTTTATTGATATGTATTAAAGTAACCAAACCTGATATAAAAAAAGAGCTTAAGGAATATGGGAAAAAAGGTGTATTCTTTACATTTTTACAATCAGCTTCGTCAAATGTCTGGAGCCTTGTAAGTGTAGCACTTATGTCAATGGTTGATTTAACCTACTATTCACCGGTATCAAGTGCACTTTCCATGATAGCCTGCTTCTGCGTGTCAAAATTTATTTTGCGTGAGCCTGCGGACAAGAGAATGTACATAGCAGTAATCTTATCAATAATAGCAGTAATTATATAAAGGAGAAAAAGAAATGTATATTAACGTAAATGATTACAAAAACCTGTCCTGCGACAGTGATATGATTCAAATGGCGGTTATTGATGCCGCAAAAACAGGAAAGTCTGTTTTAATTCCAAAAATCAATGAACGTACAGGGGAGGCTCTCTGGAGCATCAGCAAAACTGTTTTTCTTGAGGATGAATCGGATATCGTTTTGCAGAACGCTTATTTAAGACTTGCTGACGGTGCTTACTGTAATGCCTTTGCAAACAAAAATTCAAGAATTGAAGGAAAAATTGAAGAATGTGATAAGCAGAGAAATATAACAATCCGTGGTATCGGTTCTGCAACACTTGATGGCGGAATACATAACGGAATGTATGAAAATAACGGTATCTCAAGAAAGGTTGCACAAGAATATGACCACCATATTTCGGAAAACTGTATGATGTATTTCCGTAATGTGGAAAACTTAAAAATCGATAATCTTCATATAAAGAATCACCGCTACTGGGGAATTTGTATGTACACAACAAGCTACAGCCGTGTAAGCAATATCCGTTATTCAAGTATAAGTAACGTTCCAAATCAGGACGGTGTTGATATCTGTAAAGGCTGTCACGATATTATAGTTGAAAATATAACGGGGTGCGTAGGTGATAATATTGTAGCGCTTCTTGCGACGGAAGACTCTATTTACAGTAAGGTTGTAAATAACGTTGAAGAGGGCGATATCAGAAATATTACAATCAGAAATATTATGTGCTACGGTGTAGGTGGATGTGCATTAATAAGACTTTTAAACCACGACGGTTACAAGATTTACAACGTAAGAATTGATAATGTTATAGAGGTTTCACCATGGTCAGATACGGATGCATCTGTTGCGCAGAACCCCGATCTCGTTATTGAAACAGACAGCGAAGGAAAAATCATTCCGTGGCGTCAGCTTATTCCCGGTGAAAAAGGCTACAGAACGGAAGCTGCAATTATTATCGGTGAGTCCTACTGGTACGATAAGGAAAAGGCAAAGCCGGGTGAAACCTTTGGTATTTCCGTTTCAAATGTAATGACACACGCACGTTACGCATTATTCATAAATAACACATTAATGGATTCAAGCTTTGATAATATCCGTCTTTTCGGTAATGGCTTTATGGCGGCATATTTTGGCGAAGGTGAGGTAGAAAACTTAAGATTTTCAAATGTAACCTATGATAAAGAAGCAAAGCCCCTTAAGGATGATGAACATATTTATATCGAATGGAACAATACAAAATCAGACGGCTTCTCCTGCGTTTACGCAAACGGTATGAATTTTAAAAATGTTGTATTTGATAAAATGTATTGCGGAAAATATTTCGATTCTGTTTTCGGAGGTCACGGAAGCGGAGAAATTGTTTTAAAGGACAGCTGTAAAAACGAAATTAAAGAGCTTTCCTCAATGGAAGGAATTACCGTAAAGGAGAAATGATTATGGATAACAGGGAAAGGTTTAAAAATGTATTCTGGGGACTTCACACAGACCAGCACGCAGGAGCAAAAGATACCATGCTTTGCAAGGACTTAACAGTTGAACATCTTGTGGAAAAATTAAAGAAAATCAATCCCGATTTTGTTCAGTGCGACTGTAAAGGTCATCCCGGGTACACAAGCTACCCGACCGAGGTGGGAACAACCTGTCCCGGTCTTGTTCAGGACAACCTTAAAATATGGAGAGAAGCAACTAAAATTTTAGATATTCCGCTTCTTTTACACTATTCCGGTGTTATTGATAATTTAGCTGTCAAGCAGTACCCCGAGTGGGCGGTAACAGGTCCTGACGGTAAAAACGGATGTCGCTGGGGGTTGGGTATGACCTGTCCAAATTCAGGCTACGATGAGGAATTAATGATACCTCAGATGATTGAAATTGTTGAAAAATACGACGTTGACGGCTTCTGGATTGATGGCGAAAACTGGGGTGTGCTGCCTTGCTACTGCGAAAAATGTCGTCAGCAGTTTAAGGATGAATACGGCATCAGCGAAGCTCCTGTATCAAAAGATGACGAAAACTGGGATTTGTGGCTTTCAATGATTCGCAAAAATTTTGAGAAGCATATAGACAGGGTATGCAAAGCCGTTCACGCTGTTAAATCTGATTGCCTTATTTGCAGTAACTGGGCGTATACTCTCCGTCAGCCTGAATCGGTAAATGTCGATGCTGATATTATAAGCGGTGATTCATGGAATCTGGAACGAACCAACTGCGAAGCAAGAATAATGGAAAATCAGGGCAAAATGTGGAACTTAATGCCCTGGGGCTTTCCCAAAAGCGATATGCGTTGTCTTAACACAACGGATTCACTCTGTCAGAAAAGTGCGTCAATAATAAGCCGTGGCGGAGCGGTACTTATGTACGAAGTACCTGTTCGCACAAGTGTTTTTAACGATAAGGAATTCCGTCAGCTTGCTCAGGTTGAAAAATTCATCCGTGCAAGAGAGCCGTATTTAAAAGGAAGTAAATTTATTCCTCAGGTTGCAGTTCTTCATTCAAAGGAAAACTATTATAGCTTAAATGAGCCTGTTTATATGATTGGCGATGTATCTATAAAGCCAATTGAAGGAGCGGTAAACCTTTCTCTCGCAAGCGGTTACGAAACAACTATTCTAACAACGGATAACCTAAAAACTATAGGCAGGGATTTTCCGGTTATCATCGCTCCCGAGCAGAATAAAATAAATGATGAAACCCTGGAATTATTAAAAGAATACGCAAAAGACGGTGCAACCGTTATAATTTCAGGTGCAGAGCTTTGTAAAAGATTTGAATCTGTTTTAGGCGGTACCTGCTCCGATTTAGACGACCGTCAGAAAATTGGTTATATGGAAATTGCCGATATGCCCCTTAGTGCACATGATTTTCTTAAATTTACTCCCCATACTGCAAAAACACTTAAAAAGCTTCTTTATGACAGAGGTGTGGGAAGAATTGAATGTACAACGCAGTATACTGCAATAAGCGAAACACCTTACGGTAAAGGTAAAATCGTTGCAATTTTCGGCGACTTTTTCACTCCTGCGCAGGTGTCGGGAATACCTGCACCCCGTTATGTACTTAAGGAAATTTTAGATTCTGTTGAGGATGACAGGCTTGTAAGAGTAAACGGCCCTGCATACCTTCAGCCGTCAGTAAGAACAAAGGAAAATAAAACAATAGTCGCCCTTGTAAATATCTCAACCGACTATCCTATGATGTCCGATAACGGCTATTGCGAAAAAGTTCCATACGCAGGCCCTGTTACAATAGAAATGAAACTTGATAAAGAACCATTTAACGTATACAACGCCCCATCTATGGAGCCCGTTGACTATACATATAAGGATGGCAT
Organism: Clostridia bacterium; assembly: GCA_017626145.1. Taxonomy (GTDB): domain Bacteria; phylum Bacillota; class Clostridia; order RGIG6154; family RGIG6154; genus RGIG8497. Next base: position 35,515 of record JAGAJK010000097.1, on the reverse strand, counting down.
CTTAAAAGCAACCCTCGAAAAAGTCCATATCCTCGATATGCTTGTAATTGAGGAATAACATTTTCCCCGAAACGATTCGTTTCGGGGATTTTTAATGGGTTACAAGTTTAAGAGTTGTTTTAGCTACGACTTTTTACTGCTTTTAAGAATATGCCTGATGCACAAGGATTTTTTGTTTCAAATCAATTGACATAATAAATAATATATGGTAATATAGTAATCAATACTAAATAACTTCGTTCGGGGTGACAAAATGGTTAAACAGGAAAAGCTTTTATACAAAACAGATTATTACGGCAGTTTTAACGATCTTATTCTGGGGCTTGAAGAAAAGTATTTTGCAAGAAGTGCTTTTATTTACAAGGATAAAAAGGAAGAAAGGGTTGTAAGTTACAGTCAGCTTGCCAAGGATGTTGCCTTTATTTTAAAGGGATTTGAAAAGAATAGTATCAGCAAAAAGCATATTGCGGTAATGGGACGTAACAGCTATTATTATGCACTTATGTTCTTATCCTGCCTCTGTTCCGATAATGTATTTGTTCCTGTTGATAAGGATTTAACGGAAGAACAGATGACAAATTTAATAAATCACAGCGAAAGCGAAGTTTTGTTTCTTGATACAAAATATGCTGAAAAGATAAACAATAATCTTGATAAATTAACAAATATCAAAAGAATTGTTTCATTTGATGAATGCGATATTTCAGAATGCGAAATTATTACCACCTTTGGTGAATATACAGATGATTATAAAGCTATTCTTAAGAAAGAAAACAAGGATATAAACCGCCTTGCACTTCTTATATACACATCGGGAACAACGGGTGATCCTAAAGGCGTAATGCTCAGCGAGAAAAACATTTTATCCTGCGGATATAACGGCGCAAGAATCTGTCCCGTGCTTACAAAGGGGTTGTCTGTGCTTCCTTATCATCATACCTATGAAGAAAGCTGCGGACTTTTAGTATCCCTTTGGTGCGGTGCAACAATTTGTATAAATTCCGCTCTTACGAAGGTTTTGGCGGAGCTCAATTACTATAAACCCGATTATATGGTAATAGTACCTGCTTTTGCGGAGCTTTTCTATAAAAATATTATGAAGAAGGTTCAGGAAAGCGGGAAGGAAAAAACAATTAAAATCGGCATAAAGCTAAGTCAGCTTCTTTTAAAGCTTGGCATTGATATAAGACGAAAGCTGTTTAAGGAAATTCACGCAGCTTTTGGCGGTAATCTTAAAAAGATTTATTGCGGCGGTGCACCTATAAACCCTGAAACAGCACGTTTCTTTGAAAAGATAGGAGTTATGTTTATATGTGGTTACGGTATAACCGAATGTTCGCCTCTTGTTTCGGGAAATACCGATAAATTTAATGACCATTCCACCGTTGGACTTCCCATTCCCTGTGTTGAGGTTGAGATAAGAGACAAGACAGAAGAGGGGATAGGTGAAATCTGTGTTAAGGGCGAAACCGTAATGCTTGGCTACTATAAAAATGAGGAAGCAACCAAAGCGGTAATCAAAGACGGATGGTTCTATACAGGTGACTATGGCTTTTTCAATAAAAAAGGTCAGCTTACAATTTCGGGCAGAAAGAAAAATATTATCGTTTTAAGTAACGGTAAAAATGTATATCCCGAAGAAATTGAAGAGAAATTAAAGGAAATTGAAGAAATAAAGGAGATTATCGTTCGTGGCATAGAAGAGGATGGCTATACAAAAGGACTGTTGGCCGAGATATACCCTGACGAAGAAAAGCAAATTTCGGAAAAAGAACTGTTTGAAAAGATTAAGGAAATGCTTTCTGAATTCCCGTCATACAAACGAATTGAGAAGGTTATTTTAAGAGATGAGCCTTTTGTGAAAACAACAACTAAAAAGATAAAGAGATAATTACCAAAACCGGGTATACCCTGTTTCAGGGTGTACCCGGCACGTAATTTTAAACAGTAACATCAGCAAAATATTCGGGAAGGTGGAAATCGGGGTCGTCAAGGGGCTGAACGTTCCATATTCCATAATGCGGAAACTCTGTTTCGTCACCGCATTTGTAGAAGTTGCATTTAATTGTCATTCCTTTTTTGTATTCAAATTCGGGAATGTATTTTTTTATGAATGTAAAAGGAACGGTATAAGTAATTTCCCATCTGTCGTCGAAAATTGTGGGAATTATGTTGAGTGAATTTGCATCCTCTAAACTCAGATCTGTTGTGTCATAGCGGTCTTTTCTGAAATGAGCATTTAAAACACCGTTGGCGTTGATTTCAAAATTAAAATATCTGTCACACTTTTCCGGGAGAAAGTTTACAAACCATTCAACACAGCTGTCTAAATGAACGTGCTGAAAATGCTCCGTCATAACTCTTTTAGGGTCTTTTTCATATGCGGTAATGTGCATAGTAAAGCCTGTTTCGTTAACATCGAGGTCGTATTTGATGTTTGGCGTGTATCCGTTTGTGCTCCAAGGATAGGTAACTGTAAAAGTCTGCATAATTAAAATCCTTTCTTATTTAAAATTTCTCATACTGTAGAATAAATATTGCTGTGCATAGCCTGCATATTCGCCGAACTTTTCTTTTGCAAAGGCATTAATTTTATCGGGTGTTAAATTGTTGAATCCGTAAAGCTCGGTTAAAACTCTTTTCATCCATACGTCGGTAGGGAAAACCTCACCACGTTTAACCGAGAAAAGCAGGATGCAATCTGCTACCTTCGGACCAACACCTTTAATTTTTGAAATCTCCCTGCGTGCTTCTTCAATGGGAGCGTTCTTTAAAATACTGTAATCAATTTTATTTTCCGAGATCTGTTCCACAGCATCGCAAATGTACGACGTGCGGTATCCCGCCCTTAAGAATTCCAGGTCTTTTGGTGTGATTCCTTTAAGACTTTCGGCATCAGGAAATGCGTAAAAGTCACCTTCAATTTTTCTGCCGAATGTACGGCAAAAGCTTTCAACTATTCCCTTAATTCTCGGAATGTTGTTGTTTTGTGATATTATAAAGCTTATAACTGTCTCAAAAAATTCCTGATTTAAAAGGCGGATTCCCTGACCACAGCTTATTGCCTTTTCCATAACAGAATCAACAGTAATTTTTTCCTTTATCTGTGAATAATCTGTATTAAGATCAAGATAGTTTTTCAGGAACTCAGAATCCGGCAATGTAAAAAAGTCACCTTTCTGAGTGATTTCGAAAATCTCGCCGCCGGCAATTCCTGTGTATATACCGTTTTCCTTTTTGTTCCATCGGAAGCACTGTCCACACTCAAAAGTGTCGGTGAGACTGAAATCTTTAATTTTAATATTCAATATAATCACCTAATAAATTTTATCATAACAGTCGGTTTTTTTCAAGCAAATTTGACAAAAAACGTAAATTTGTATATAATTAATAGGAAGAAACAACAAAAGGCGTTTACTGGAGGTTTTACTTATGAAAAGCAAATACCTTAAATGGATAATTCCTGTAATTATCATAGCATTGGTTGCAGTAGCCGTTACTGTTTTTGCTTTAAATCAGAGGGATGTAAGCGGAGCAGTACTTTCACTTGAATATAACGGTGAATTAACAAATTCTGCCGGTAATGATTACCATCCCGTAACCTACGGAGATCTGGCATTTACAAACAACGGAATGATTGATAAGGCTCTTGAATTCCGTAACGGCCGGATTGATATAACGGGAAGTGAAGGTCTTAAGCTTGGAAAAGCATTTACCTTTGCTACATGGATAAAGGTAACGGATACTTTATCTGTTGACCCCATACTCTTCTGCCGTGAGGCGTCAAACGGAGATAAGGTAACAGGTCCTTTGAATATCCATTTTTCAGACGGATATACATTTTTAAGAACGGATATTACCTTTGTTGATAAGAAAGGTAACTACAGCTCATATTCCTTCGCTTCCGACAAGCTTTGGAGTGCTGAAACTGTAACATCAATGTGGCACCACATTGCAGTTGTGTTCGACGGTGATGTTTTAAGCTATTACGTAGACAGTCATCTTTCGGGAAGTGAAAGACTGCCTGAAGGCTTAAAGGGCTATGATACAATAGCTAACAATTCCAAGATTTTCTCAATCGGAGCAGGTCAGTTTGATGATATGTACGCAATTCTTGACGAAACAAGATTCTATATGAGTGCAGTAAGCCCGGAGGAAATAGCATCTCTTTACAATGCGGCAAAAAAAGAGTATAAAAACACTCTTGTTTTAAAGCCGGGAAGTGATGAGGCAATATACAATGGCAAAAAAGAAAAGTTACCTGTTGCCATAACACGTGACAAGGAAACAGAAAGACTTATGGTTCCTCTTCGTTATGTTACCGACAGAATGGGAGGTACAATAAACTGGGACGGCAGCGACGGGTATGGCAGAGCAGATATAATTTTGGGTGAAAATCAGATTTCTATCTGGCTTATGGACACAAATGCTTTGTCAAATCATAAATACTGCAAGCTTGACGCATATCCTCAGGAAATTAACGATACTATGTGTGTTCCTATTCGTTTTGTAGCTGAAGAATTAGGCGCATCTGTAAACTGGAATGAAGAAAAAGAAGAGGTAACAATTCTGTTTTAACACTTGACAAAATTGAATAGTTTGGTTATAATAAATAAAATGGCATTGAATGTGTGTAAGTAGTGTTCGTTGACCGCAAAAGAGAGGAAACGTCATCGGCTGTAAGCGTATCCTGTGGGCACGAAGTATGAATTTCAGCACAGGAGCTGTCTGCGAAAAGCGTTACGCGTTAAGCAGAATGTTTGCCGCATTAAGGCATTAAAAGTGCAGAGGAAACTCTGAATTAGGGTGGTACCGCGAGCAATCTCGTCCCTATGGGATGAAATTGCTCTTTTTATTTTAGTAAAAAACTATGGAAGGAAGAATGATATGCAATCTAAAATCGATAGCTTGAGAGTCGAGATTGAAGAAGCTTTGAAGGGCGACGTGAACCGCGAAGCCTTTAAAGCTGCCCGTGAAAAATATTTAAGTAAGAAAGGTATAGTTCCGTCACTTATGACAGAGCTTCGTAATTTTTCACCTGAAGAAAGACCTGTAATGGGTAAATTGATTAATGAATTCAAAGTGTGGGCAGAAGCACGCTTTGATGAGGTTGAAGAAGGAATTAAAAAGGCAGAGCTTGAAAAGAAGAATTCAGCAGAAGCTGTTGATGTTACAATGCCCGGAATAAGAAATAATACAGGTGCACTTCATCCGATTACTCTTGTAAAAAAAGAGCTTATTGATATTTTATCAGGACTTGGCTTTGAAATTTTCGAGGGTCCTGAAATCGAAACCGATTATTATAACTTTACGGCGTTAAACGTACCTAAGGACCATCCCGCAAGAGATGCTCAGGATACATTCTATTTTTCAGATGATATTCTTTTAAGAACACATACATCACCGGGACAGATAAGAACAATGCTTTCAAAGAAGCCACCTATTAAGGTAATAGTTCCCGGACGAGTTTTCCGTTGTGATGATGATGCAACACATACACCTATGTTCCATCAGATGGAAGGCCTGTTAGTTGACAAGAATATAACTCTCTGTCACCTTTACGGTATGCTTGACCGTCTTGCAAAAAGCCTTTTCTCCGATGATGTTAAAACACGTCTCCGTCCCTCATATTTCCCATTTACCGAACCAAGTGTTGAGGTTGATGTAACTTGTTGTGAATGTGGCGGTTCAGGTTGCGGACTTTGTAAAGGCACAGGCTGGATTGAAGTATTGGGCGCAGGTATGGTAAACAGAAACGTTTTAATCGAATGCGGTCTTGACCCTGAAGAATACTCAGGCTTTGCTTTTGGTATCGGTCTTGACAGAATTGCAATGCTTAAATACGGTATGAACAATATCCACATTTTATTTGATAACGATATAAGAACCTTAAAACAGTTCAAAAAGCATGATAAATAAGAAAGGAATGATAGAAAATGAAAGCACCACTTAGCTGGCTTAAAGATTATGTAGATATAGATATTCCTGTAAGTGAACTCGAAAAGAAGCTTTTTGACGGGGGTCTTGAGGTTGAAGAGCTTATTTATCTGGGTAAGGAAATTTCACGTTGTGTTGTAGGTGTAATTACCGCAATGGAAAAGCACGCAGATTCCGACCACCTGCAGATTTGTAAACTTGACTGCGGTGACGAATACGGCCGTGAAATTCAGATTGTAACAGGAGCTGATAACGTTTTTGTTGGAGCGCACGTTCCTGTTGCTCTTGATAACTCTACTTTAGCGGGCGGAGTAAAAATCAAGAAAGGTAAATTAAGAGGCGTTGAATCAAACGGTATGCTCTGTTCAGGTGAAGAATTGGGTATTACCGACGATATGTACCCCGGAGCGGATGTGTACGGAATTTTAATTCTTCCCGAAGATACAGTTCCGGGAACAGATATTAAAGAGGTTGTAGGTCTTGACGATTATATTTTTGATATCGGTGTTACAGCAAACCGTCCCGACTGTCAGAGTATTATCGGTATTGCAAGAGAAATTGCTGCAATTTTAGGTAAAAAAGTTAAAGAACCTGCTCTTGATTTTAATGCAGTAAAGGAAGCAAATGACGAAGCTATTAAGGTTTCTGTTGAAGCAGGAGATATCTGCCCACGTTATATTGCACATTTTGTAAAGGATGTTAAAATTGAAAAATCACCTCAGTGGATGAGAAAAAGACTTTTCTTAAACGGTCTTAATTCAATTAATAATATCGTTGATATAACAAACTTTATTCTTCTTGAGCTGGGTCAGCCTATGCACGCATTTGACCTTACAACCTTAGAAGATAAAACAATTGTTGTAAGACGAGCTAAGGATAAGGAAAAGATTACAACTCTTGATGAAAAGGAATTTGAGCTTACAGAAAATAATCTTGTTATCTGTGACTCCAAAAAGCCTGTTGCACTCGCAGGTATTATGGGCGGACTGAACAGCGAAATTAAGGATAATACAGAGAACGTGTTATTTGAATCAGCAAAATTTGCCCGTGACAGCGTAAGAAAAACATCCCGTGCTTTAGGACAGACTTCCGATTCATCACTTAAATTCGGTAAGGGTGTTGATGAATACACAACAGAAATGGCAATGAAGAGGGCGCTTCACTTAATTGATGAGCTTGGCGCCGGAACAGTTGCCGAAACCCACTTTGATATTTCAAACGGTGATAAGTCTGTAAGAACAATCAAAACCACCTTTGCTAAAATTAACGGTGTACTCGGTATTGAAGTACCAAAGGAAACAATTGTTGATATTTTAACAAGACTTGAATTCAATTTAGAAGTAAACGGTGAAGAAATTTCTGCAACAGCACCGCTTTACCGTGAAGATGTGTACAGCTATGAGGATTTAGCAGAAGAGGTTATCCGTCTCTACGGCTACGACCATATTCCTGCATCAAAGCTTGATACCGCAGAGGTAACGGATGGCGGTCTTAATCTTGGACAGAAATTAGAATATAAAATGAAAAATGCTTTGGCAAAGCAGGGCGTTTTTGAAACCGTAAACTTCTCATTCTATTCAACTAAAGACCTTGATATGCTTCACTATGCTGAAGATGCAGAGGAAAGAAATGCTATAAGAATACTTAATCCTATTACGGAAAACTATTCAATTATGTGCACAACCTTAGCTCCTGTAATGGTTAACACCATCGTAAGAAATTACCGTAACGGAAACAAGAGCGGAAGATTTTTCGAGCTTGCCCATGTGTTCAAGTCAGAAGAAGCTTCTCTTACAAAGCTTCCTGAAGAAATTATGACTCTTTCCTTAGGTGCTTACGGTGACGATGAGAACTTCTTCACAGTTAAAGGTATTTTAGAGGGTATGGCAGAAGAATTCGGCTTGAAGCTTGAATTTATTAAGAGTGAAAAGTCATTCCTGCATCCCGGTATGACTGCAGATATTTTAGTAAATGGTGAAGTTGTCGGCTTTATGGGCAGACTTTCTCATCAGGTGGAAGAAGAGCTTGTTTTAGGTAAGCCTTCATTTGTTGCGGAAATTAACTACGATATGTTAAAGCAGCACTTCGGTGTAAGTATGAAATACGTTCCTATTTCACAGTTTGATGAGGTTGAACGTGACTTTGCGTTAATCTGCGACGAAAACGTAACCTGCGGTGAAATCGAAAGCACAATGAGAAAGGCTTGTAAGTACATTACCGAGGTTAACCTTTTTGACGTATTCAGAAGTGAAAAGTTAGGTGTTGGTAAAAAGAGTATGGCATTTAACGTAATCTTTACTCCTGAAGATAAAGAGCTTTCAGCGAAAGAAATGGATAAATTTACAACAAAAATATTAAAAGACCTTGAATTTAAACTTGGCATACAATTAAGATAATTACAAAAAGAACGGCTTTTGCCGTTCTTTTTTACGAAATAAATTCGATTTAATTAAAAAAATGTTGCTTTTTTCTGCAAAATATGAGATAATACACAAAATCAAAGGAGGAACGGGTATGGAAATTTATTATGTAACACCAAATGAAACGATTAAAGAAACGGATTCAAAAAGTATTAATGCGGCAATTGTTAAAGCTAAAGAAAGGGGCTATGATAAGGTTATAATTCCCAAGCTTAACAAAAGAACAAACGAGGCTTTATGGGTAATTGACGAAACAATTTCGCTCCCAAGTGACATTGAACTGGTAATAGATAACGCACACCTTGTTATGGCTGACGATACCTTTTGTAATATGATTGCAAACGAAAATTACTTAAACGGCAAATCGGTAAATGTTGAAGATTTTCAGAAGAATATTTATATAACAGGTGTAGGTAATGCAATTATCGACGGTGGAAAATATAACGGACTTTCGGAGTTTAACCATTCCCGTGACGGCAGACCGCCAATAAGAGTAAATACACCCATAATGTTTGTTAACTGCGAAAATGTACATATTGACGGCATCAAGGTTATAAATCAAAGATACTGGGGAATTAACAATGTGTGCGTAAGACATTCAAGCTTTCGTAATATTGAGTTTAAAGCAGACCTTTCAAGAGTTGACGAAAACGGCGTTCTCCATAAGGGCGAATCTCCATTAAGAAAAGAAAGCGGCAATATTGATTACAATTCAATTTATGTAAAAAATGCCGACGGAATTGACCTTCGTGCAGGCTGTCATCATATTTTAATTGAAAATATAACAGGCTTTACCGAGGATGATACAGTAGCACTTACCGCACTTCAAAGTAAGAAAAGTGACTATTTTCCCGAAGAACTTGCAGATTCAATTCACGATGTTATTATAAGAAATGTAGCAAGCGACTGCTTTATCACATCAAATGTACGCCTTTTAACCTCCAACGGCAAAAAAATGTATAACATTTTAGTTGACGGGGTAACAGATACAAGAGAAACAGACGCATATGAGTCAAAAGCTACGGTACGTATTAACGATGTTCATCCTTACGGAAACGGACAGTTCCCTGTTATGGGCGACACCAAAAATATAATAATTAAAAACGTGATCTCCAAATCAATGAAGGGGGTATCCCTTGCAAATGTGGTTGAAAACCTGGTGGTAGATTCAGTTACAATGATTGAAGATGGTATAACCAATGTAGGGGTACACGAAGAAAGCAGGACAGTTGAAGTTAAAAATGCAACCTTCAGAAACCTTAAAAACTTTGCTAACGGCAATAAATATTTCGGCAAACCCAATTTAATAGACGATGACAAATTAAGCGGAAGCTACACAATCGAATAAAAACAAAGGGAATGTAAAAAAACTAAGTTTTTTTACATTCCCTTTTTAATTTATATAGCAGCACCATTTTCTTTTAACATAGTTCTTAAGGTACTTATATCTATTGTATGAGTGTTTTTTGTAGTTTTGCAGGCAAGTGCAATCGCAATACCTGCCGCCTGACCCATACAGGCACAAATAGGCATTATTCTTACGGCAGAATGTGCCTCGTGTGTTGCCGAAAGACATCTTCCTGCAACCAGCATATTGTCGTATTCCTTTGGAAGAAGGCTGCGGTAGGGGATGTGATAGAATTCTTCATCTTTAAAATAATAAAGGGTTGTACCCTTACCTTCGGGATTATGTATGTCTATAGGATAGTTACCCAGAGCAATTGTATCTTCAAATGCCGTGCAGTCTTTTAACTCCTGCTGTGTTAAAATATGAACACCTTTTAGTTTTCTGCTTTCTCTTACGCCTATGTGATGAGCGATTGAAACAAGATTGCTTTTTTCAAAAGCCTTTGAGTTGGCTTTAAAAAATACCATCATTTCACTTATCTGTTTTCTTGCTTCAATTTCTGCTCTGCTTATATCGAAGGGGTCAACAGGATTGTGCATTACAATACGGGTTGTGTTAAAATGTATGATTCCGTTACCGGGCCCGCCGAACTCTAAAATATTCTCTCTCGGATTATTGATTTTTCCGTCTCTCTGCCATTCTTTATATTTTTCCTGAAGCATTTCTTTATCCTTCATAAAAAGCTCACGGTCAACACCGCTTACACGAAAACAGGTAGTCATTGGCTGACAAAGACTGTCACTTTCTCGTCCTAACTGACAGTCACAATCTGTCATTGCGATAAGCTCACCGTCACCTGTTGTATCAATAAAAAAGTCTGCTTCGAACTCGAAAACTCCTGATTTTGTGGCAACCTTGAGCTTTTTTACTTTTCTGTCAATAGTTTTGGCTTCAAAAACAGTTGAATGAAATAAAACCTCAACTCCTGCCTCGGTTACCATATCATCAAAAACAAGCTTGTAGCATTCCCAGGATTCATCGTTATATTCTTTAAAACGGTTTCTCATTTCGGTAAATAAGCCGTCGGAAAGTAAGTGTTTGCCGCCATCTCTTGTGTAATGTAAAAATGGGTAGACCAGGCTTGCAGTCATAGCTCCTCCGAGAGAACCGTATTTTTCTATAAGAAGCACGCTAAGTCCTTCTCTTCCTGCAGCAACTGATGCCGCAACACCCGAAATACCTCCGCCTACAACAATTAAATCATATTTTTTCATAAAAACACACCTTTCTGATATCTGCAGTATACACTTTAACTGAAGAGAAATCTTGCATTTTTTTAACTTAATCTTGAACAAACTATACTTTTTTGGTATAATAATTAAAAATATATGACGATTTGGTGATGATTATGGAATATAGCAGTCTTTATGATTTAATAAAATCTATAGAATACGGAACTAAATTACATATCGGTGTGATATTCTTTGGAAATTACGGAAATGAAAAATGTATTGTTCCGTACAGTCATCAGATTCATTCAAGCTATATGTGCAAAAAAATTAAGAATAGTGAAAAGGAATATAAAAAATGTTACAGATGCAGAAATATTGCAATCGGCAAAGCAATTCGTACTAAAAAAGCCTTTGGTGGTTTATGTATAAACGGAATTTATGAATACACAAGACCGGTAGTTGTGGAAGATGATGTTGCATGTATTATTTATATCGGAAACATTTTAACCGATGGCGGATACAAACGTTTAAAAAACAAAAATGCTGATTTTGAAACCTTTGAAAAGAATTTTTCCTTTGAAATGTGTGAAAGTGCAGGGATGCTGATAGAAAGCTATATACGGATTCTTCTTGAAAAATATCCTATCGAAAAGAAAAGCTTTAATTCCTTGATAAATAATATAAAAAGTTATATACATTCAAATATTGAATACAATATTTCTATAACTTCGGTAGCAAAACTGTTTCACTATAACGAAGTGTATTTGGGGAGATTGTTTAAAAAGGAAACGGGTTTTACCTTTAAAGAGTATATTAACGACACAAGAATGAAGCTGGCGGCGGATTTGTTAAGTTCAGGAGATTCCGTAACCAACATTTCACAGAGAATTGGTTTTAATGATGTAACCTATTTTAACAGACAGTTTAAAAAATATTACAAATTGACGCCGACTGAGTATAAAAAAGGCAAAAATTTTTAACTTTTGAGTATTGACATATATGTGTTATCGTGTTAAAATGTAATCGATTTCAAAACATAAAGGAGCTGTTTAATATGGCAGATGGAAAAGCGATTTTAGATGAATTTAAAAATACCAATGGTCCTGCAAAGGAAATTGATTCAAGTAAGAAATTAAGGGTAGGTATTATAGGTACCGGCTGGATTGCAGATGCACATATTCAGGTGTACAAAAAATTCCCTGATGTTGAGATTGTTGCAGGTGCAGATTTAGTTCCCGGTAAGGCAGAAGCATTCTTCAAAAAGCACGAAATTGAAGGTGCTAAATGCTATGGTGAACATACAGAAATGCTTGCAGACCAGGCAAACTTAAAGTTAGACGCAGTAAGTGTATGTACATATAATATGACTCATGCTGTTTGTACAATCGACAGCTTAAAGGCAGGAATAAATGTTCTTCTTGAAAAACCGATGTGCGTGACTTTAGAAGAGGGTATTGAAATAATGAAAGCTGAAAAGGAATCGGGCAAGGTTCTTTCGATCGGCTTCCAGCCACGTTTTGACCCTAATATGATTATGGTTAAGGATATTGTTCAGTCAGGTGTTTTAGGTGATATTTATTATATCCAGACAGGCGGCGGAAGAAGACGCGGTATTCCTACACCTTTCGGAACAAGCTTTATTGCAAAGGAAACAGGCGGTATCGGTGCACTTGGTGACATTGGTTGTTATTCGCTTGATATGGTATTAAATGCAATCGGCTATCCGAAGCCACTTACAGTATCGGGCTATACCTCTGATTTCTTCGGTACAAGTCCTGATTATTCAGGCTATCGCAAGGATAAGAGAGAAGAATATGCAAAAGCATTTGGTGTTGACGACTTTGCAGCAGGCTTTGTTCGTCTTGAAGGCGGTATTATCCTCGACTTCAGAATTGCGTGGGCAATGAATCTTGACACACCGGGCGATACAATTATTATGGGTACAAAGGGCGGTCTGCGTATTCCTTCAACAGAATGCTGGAACGGAACAATCGGTGGTGACCTTACAATCTACTCAAATATCGGTGACGAAAAGGTTGAAACAAAGATTCCTATGAAGAAGAGCGATGTATGGTGCTTTGATGTAAAGGTTCGTTCATTCCTTGATGCTATTAAGGAGGGTGCTCCTGCACCTGTTCCCACAAGCCAGATTATTTACAATCAGGCAATACTGTCGGGTATCAAGAAATCAGCCGACCTGGGCAGAGAAATCGAAATCGAAATTCCGGAAATATAATAAACACAATAAACACCGTCAAAGACCTTGTGCTTTGGCGGTATTTATTTAAAATATCGTATTGCTGCTGAAAGGGCATAATCGTTAATGTGATTTTTTTGTGAAAAAAGCCCCGTGAAACTTTACAGGAAATTTTTATTGTGATATTATAATGCTATAATTTTTACGAGGAGGACAATATGAAAACAAGAACACAAAAAATAGTTATGGCATCAATGCTGGCGGCACTTACGTGTGTTGCGACAATGATTATAAAAATTCCGTCTCCCGTTAAAGGCTACATCAATTTAGGTGACTGCGTTGTTTTGCTTTCGGGATGGATTTTTTCACCGTTGTATGCCTTTCTTTCTGCAGGCATCGGTTCTGCTTTGGCAGATATTTTAAGTGGTTATGCCTTTTATGCACCTGCAACCTTTATTATAAAAGGTGTAATGGCTGTAATAGCTTGTGTTGGGTTTAAGCTTCTGATTAAAAGAACAGACATAGTATCAGCAAGACTTATAAGCGGTATTACTTCGGAAATATTTATGGTTGCCGGATATTTTATTTTTGAAAGCTTTTTATACGGAATAGCACTTTCTGCTTTAAATATCCCGGCTAACGGTGTACAGGGTATAGCAGGGCTTGTGTTAGGATTGATTATTACAAGGATATTTGAGAAAAACAACATAATTCACAAATGAGAAATGTTTTCTCATTTATTAAAGGAATCTTTTGCGTGATAAAGAATTATCATATTACGGGAGGGGATTTTTATGATATATGTAATGAGTGATCTTCACGGATGCTTTGATAAGTATCAGGCGATGCTTGAAAAAATCAGATTTGGTAAAGATGATTTAATGTATATACTTGGTGACATCGTAGACCGTGGTGAAGATGGCATAAAAATACTTCTTGATATGATAAAAAGACCCAATATTGTTCCGATTCTTGGAAATCACGAGTATATGGCTTACACCGTTCTTGAAAAAATGAATGTGGAAATAACCCAGGATAATTACGATAATCATTTAGATACGGTTTCGTTACGTAATTATGACAACTGGATGTTTAACGGTGGCGAAACCACTCTTAATGGTTTTTTATCACTTAATAAAGCAAGCAGAAAAAGAATTCTTGAGTATTTTGAAGAATTTAGTTTATACGAAGAGCTTGAAGTAAACAATAACAGCTTTGTTCTTGTACACGGCGGTCTGGTAAATTTTGATGAGAACAAGCCCTTGAGTGAATATGAGCTTTACGACCTTGTGTGGGGAAGGTGCGATTACGCAAGAACATATTTTAAGGATAAGTATCTTATAACGGGGCATACGCCTACAGCTTTAATTGATGAAAAATGCAGAGGGAAAATATATAAGGAAAATAATCATATTGCAATTGATTGCGGTGTAGTGTTTAACATTGCATTAGGCTGTATATGTCTTGACACTATGGAAGAATTTTATGTTTAGTTTGACATTTTTTTCGGATTATGTTAAAATATGACTGCTGGCTCGGAGGTAAAGTGTTCATAAGAAATGCAATACCGGATAAGGCTACAGGCTGAAATGTCTGTCTCCTTATCCTTTTTTTATTGAAAGGAAAACGTATGGAAAAGACAAAGGATTTAACAGAAGGTAAAATTATAAAAGGACTTGTTAATTTTGCAATTCCAATCTTTTTTGCACTTGTTTTGCAATCGTTGTACGGAGCTGTTGACTTAATGATAGTAGGTCAGTTTGCAGAAACTTCAGATGTTTCCGGGGTTTCTACAGGAGGGCTTTTAATGCAGACCTTTACTATGATTATAGTAGGTCTTGCTATGGGCGTTACAATTCTTATTGCACAATGTATCGGCAAAAAAGAAAGAGAAAATGCAGGTAAAGCTGTAGGAACATCGTTATGCTTTTTTACGGTAATAGGAATTGTTCTTTCTCTTGTTCTTGGTATTTTCAGCAGGTCATTTACCTATATGTTAAGTACGCCTGTTGAGGCAGTAGAACAAACTAATATGTATATTAAAATATGTGGCTTGGGTATGTTATTTATAGTAGCGTATAACGTACTTGGCGCAATTTTCAGAGGAATAGGAGATTCAAGAACGCCGCTTCTCACAGTTGGAATTTCCTGCGTACTTAATATTTTAGGTGACCTTTTATTTGTTGCCGTATTTAAAATGGGAGCATCGGGAGCGGCACTTGCGACCGTGCTTTCTCAGGGTATAAGTGTTATTGTTTCACTTGTAATAATTGTAAAAAAAGAGCTTCCTTTTGATTTTGGCAGAAGCTACATAAGATTTGATAAAGAAATTGTTTCTGAAGAATTAAAGCTCGGCATTCCTATTGCTTTGCAGGAATTTTTAGTAGGAATTTCCTTTATGGTTATTCAGGTGGTTGCCAACAGCTTTGATGTTGTTTCTTCTGCAGGTGTTGGTATAGGCGATAAGGTATGTGCCTTTATAATGCTTGTCCCTTCTGCATATATGCAGGCAATTGCAACCTTTGTTGCACAGAATCTGGCAGCACAAAAGCCAAACCGTGTAAAGTCAGCAATGAAGTTTGCAATTATTTCTTCGCTTGTTACAGGAACATTGATTGGTGCATTCTCTTTCTTTAAAGGTGATTTGCTGACAGCAATATTTGCCAAAGAGCCGAATGTAATTGAGGCAGGCTTTTTATACCTTAAAGGCTACGCCATAGACTGTATACTTGTTTCGCTGCTGTTTTGCCTTATAGGGTATTTCAACGGCAGAGGAAACACCGTTTTCGTTATGCTTCAGGGCGTAATAGGAGCAATAGCTATAAGAGTTCCCGTTACATTTTTAATGAGTGCTCTGCCTGAAACATCATTATTCTTAATAGGTCTTGCAACACCTTGCGCAAGTCTTGTTCAGATAATTCTTTGTCTTATATATCTTAAATTTTCCAAACCCTCAATAAATGCATAATTAATATAAACAGGGTCTGTAAAAAATCAACGATTTTTTACAGACCCATTCCTTTTTAGTCAAGCTTAACAGGAATCTTACCTGTAGGAGTAAATTCACCCTTTAAGGCTTTTAACATATATTCTTCACACTTACCTTGCGAAGGTGAGGTGATAATTCTTTTAGCATCCTTGAATTTTTCAATTTCGTATGGGCTTCCCACGTGAATGATGGCGGAAATTTTGTCCATATTTGCATCAATTAAGTTTGCAATTCTTTCGGTGATTGAATCACTTCCGAGATATGCACCCATTTTACAGAAGGTATAGAAAATGGTTTCATCTGTTTCGGATGCTAAGTAGCAAACCTTTTCATTTTCCGTAAAGTTAGGAAATTCGTTTATAATCAAAACCTCAGAACCGGGGAACATTTGTAAGATTTCTTCCTTTTTCTTTTCCATAGACTGTCTTGAACGAGGTGAAGCCATCTGTATTTCAGGAGTTAATTCACCGGGTTCATTGTACTGATTTTCGCAAAGCAGAACAAATAATTTCTTTGTATCGGGATCAAGCTTTGCAGTGTAGCCTTCTTTATAAATACCGCAGATGCATTTTTGGTTTGCCTGTTCCAAAGCTTCTTTCATTTCGTCTGTAAGGACGGTTGTGGTTGCAGGCTGTTGAGCCTGTTTCTGTGCCCTTAAAACTCTGCTTACAGCTTCGTTAAGTCTTTCGTCACTTATAACACCGTCTTTATATGACTTCAAAAGTGCTTCGAAGCTTTCTTTATATGTAAGACGGTAGTTAGGAAGAACCATATCGTTTCCTGCATTAATTGCGGTTGCCAGGCACTCATACTTACCGTAATTCTGTGCAATAGCCATCATAGCAAGTGAATCTGTAACAATAAGACCGTCAAAGCCCTGTTCACGTATGATATCAATAACCTTTTTCGAAAGTGAGGAAATGTAAACATCATCAATTTCGGCCATTAAAGGATGTCCTGTCATAATAGCTGTAAGGTCTGCCTCTTTCATAGCTCTTACATAAGGAACAAGATTTCTCTTAAGTAAATCTTCCTTTGTTAAGTGGGAAACTGTCTTTTTCATATGTGAGTCGCCAAGTGAATCGTCAGGGGACGGATAGTGCTTTAAAGTAACAATCATACCTTCCTGCTGATAACCCTTAATCATTTCAACTGCAAAATCAGCAATCTTTTCAGGGTCATCACTAAAGCTTCTGCCGTTTCTTGTAAGGTCACCCTTAAGTGCAGGTTCAGCAACAACGGCACAGGCAAAGTTAACACCGTCACGTTTTGCGCAAACTGCAGTTGCTCTGGCAAGCAGATTTGCCATTTTCGGGTCGTCGGATGCACCTACACCCATATGTGCAGGATATCTCGCTTCGCCGTAGCCTGCCTCCATATCACCGTATATTAAAACAGGATAATCTGCAATTTTTAAGATTTCTTTACCCAGTACACTTCGGTTTTTATCACCAACATACTGATAACCGCCAAGACATCTTTTTTTAACCATTTCTAAAATGTATGCTGCATCTTCTTCATCAATGAAGCCTCTTGCAACGATTAAGTGACCGATTTTCTGTTCAATGGTCATATCTTCAAGCTTCATAAATTCCATTTTTATACCTCCCAAGGCTGTTTTTTATAATTATACGTTTACTTAAAATTTTTGTCAACTGTTTGAACAAAAATATCACAAATCAGCAAAAAAACTGCCTGAAATTGCAAATTTTCAGGCAGTTTTAGTTTTAGTCAATTTTAACAGGTAACTTTCCTGTAGGAACAAATTCACCTTTTAATGCTTTTAAGATATAATCTTCTGTTTTACCACCGGAAGGGGATGTTATGATTCTCTTTGCATCTTTAAATTTTGAAATTTCATAAGGATTACCTACATGAATGATAGCTGAAATTTTTTCCATATTGGCATCAATTAAGCTTTCGATTCTCTGGGTAATACAGTTACTGCCCTGATATGCTGCAGGACTGCAGAAAGTGTAGAAAATAGTTTCATCTGTTTCCGATGCATAGTAACAAACCTGTTCGTTTTCGCTGAATCTTGGGAATTCGTTGATAATAAGAACTTTTGCATCAGGGAACAATTCCAAAATTTCTGCTTTTTTCTGTACCATAGATTCTCTTGAACGAGGTGAAGAGAGTTTTATTTCGGCTGTATCTGTTTCGGAATTCTGGTATTCATTTTCGCAAAGGAGAACGAAAAGTTTTTTAGTGTTTTCGTCAAGCTTTGCTGTGTAGCCTTCTTTGTAAATACCGCAAATACTTTTTTGTGCCGCAGAATCAATAGCTTCTCTCATTTCATCGGTAAGCTCTGTGGTAGATGCAGGCTTTGATGCTCTTTCCTGAGCGGTAAGAACGCGTCTTACAGCTTCATTTAATCTTTCTTCTGTGATAATACCTTCTTCATAAGCTTTCATAAGGTATTCAAAGCTTTCCTTGTAAGAAAGTCTGTAGTTAGGAAGAACCATATCATTTCCCGCCATAATTGCAGTTGCTAAACATTCATATTTACCGTAGTTCTGTGCAATAGCCATCATAGCAAGTGAATCTGTAACAATAAGACCGTCAAAGCCTTCTTCTCTTATAATATCGATAACTTTTTTGGAAAGTGATGAAATGTACACATCATCAATGTTTTTAAACATAGCATGGCCTGTCATAATTGCAGAAAGGTCAGCTTCTTTCATAGCTCTTAAATAAGGAACTAAATTTTTGTTTAAAAGTTCTTCCTTTGTCTGATAGCATACTGCTTTTTTCATGTGAGTGTCATAAGGTGTATTGTGGGAAGGATAGTGTTTTAAAGAAACAATCATACCTTCCTGCTGATAACCTTTAATCATTTCAACAACAAATTTTGAAATAACTTCAGGGTCGTCACTAAACGCTCTTCCACTTCTTCCGGGAGAACCTTTAACTGTAGGGTCTGCAACAACAGCCCATGCAAAGTTAATTCCGTTACGCTTAGCGCAAACTGCGGTAGCACGAGCAAGTAAATTCGCCATTTTAGGGTCGTTGGAAGTTGAAATACCTAAATGATTTGTGTATCTTGCTTCGCCGTAACCCGATTCCATATCACCGCAAATAAGAATAGGATAATCGGCAACGGCTAAAATTTCTTTACCAAGTTTACGATTGTTAGCGCCTACATACTGATAACCGCCAACACATCTTTTCTTAACCATTTCGAGTATGTACTGTCTGTCTTCATCATCAATAAAACCTCTTGCAACGATTAAATGACCGATTTTCTGTTCAATGGTCATATCTTCAAGCTTCATAAATTCCATTTTTATACCTCCCAAGGCTGTTTTTTATAATTATACGTTTACTTAAAAATTTTGTCAACATAATCATACGAATTTGAAACATTTTGACACAAATGTGAAAAAAATTTTACAAACATCTTGACAAATGTAGCTACACTTGTTATAATCGAAGTGTAGCTACAAGTGTAATTACACTTAAAAAAGGAGACTAATATGTTAAAGAACAAACAAACAATAACCGATTCGGAATATGAGATTATGAAAATTCTGTGGTCATCGGAAGAAAAAATGACTGTTTCAGATGTGGTAAATGCACTTAAAAATGAAACATGGACCCCATCAACGGTTTCAACATTTCTTCAACGGCTTTTAAAAAAGGAGGTAGTAGCCTGCGATAAAAAGGGTAAAACAAATTTGTACTACCCATTACTTAAACAAAGTGAGTACGATTTGAATGAAACGGAAAGCTTTCTTTCAAAGCTGTACAAAGGCTCAGTTAAAAATATGGTTGCCGCATTGTATGAAAATGAAAAGCTTTCAAAGGAAGATATTTCTGAGCTTAGAAAAATGTTTGATTTGGAGTAGATTATGTACGAAATATTGGAAACTGTGTTGCTTCAGAGTATTTTAGGATTTATAATAACGGCAATTCTTCTTGTTTTAAAACCATTTACTTCAAGGAAATTCCCTGCAAAATGGCAGTATCTTGTATGGGTTACGGTTTTAGTTACGATGATTGTGCCTGTTTATAAGCTTATACCGGAGAAGCAGGTTGAAAAAATGGCTTTTATCGCAGAAGGTGGACCTGCGATGCCTGCTATTACTATATTTGATGAAGACGCTGATACACAAACTGTAACATTAACTGAAGAAACAGAGAAAGAGACAAAGATTACCTTTAAAGAGGAAAAACAGGTAAATGTCCCCGATTTGCTTGTTGTTGTCTGGCTGGGGGGAGTTTTGATATTTTCTTTATCTGTGTTAATAAGCTATTTTAATTACATAACAAAAATGCGTAGAAATTCTTCTGATTTTTTCAACATATTGTTTGAAGAAGTGAAAAAAGAGCTGGGAATAAGAAGAAAAATAGGATTAAGAATATCAAAGGATGTAAAATCGCCTATGCTTACCGGAGTTTTCAGACCTGTAATTTATCTGCCTGAAAAGGAACTTCCACCGGAAAATCTGCGTATGGTACTGTTGCATGAGCTTACACATTACAAGAGAAAGGATTTACCCGTAAAATGGTTTTCAATGCTCGTTAACGCAATTCACTGGTTTAATCCTCTTTGTTATATACTTTGCAATAATTTAAGCTCAGCCTGCGAGTTTGCCTGCGATATAGCTGTAACCGAAAAAATGACCGAAGCAGACCGTAAAATTTATATGAAAACAATTCTTGATTTGGTTGAAGAAAGGTGATATTTATGTTTGAAAAGCTGTTCACAACAAAAATGAGCCCCGATAAAAAGACAATAGAAAACAGATTTGAAAAAATATGGTTTAAAAATTCAGGGTTATTTCGATTTTTATCTGCACTGATTTTTGTATTGTTGATTATACTTATAATATTCACTGTTTTGTATATGGCAGTAAACAGTATTTCTTCAAAAGAATATATGTATAATTCCCAACAGCTTTTTGATTATGAGCAGAGCTCACCTGACTCAGGTAACGGTGAAATAATTTATGCTGATAAGGAAAGATTTATTTATACACATATGGGCGGATTATTTGTTTACAGCTTTAAAGAGGGTGTACTTGAATATGCGTATAATATGGAAAAAATTACAGGACAAAGCGGCGACTTTGATGTAGTGGCATCGGAGGATGGCAATAAGATATGGGTCAGAAAATTTGACAAGGAAACCGAGTATGAGGTGAACCTGAAAAACGGGCGTGTAAGGGAAACTGCCTACGACCGTTTGAAGGCAGTTTTTGTTCCCGAAGAGGATTATATATTTCATAATGACAGCTTAAGCTGGTCTGCCGTAAATTCCTTTATGAATGACGGAGTGAAGTACCAACTGTGGGCTGTGGGAGAAACGAATCTTTCATTAACCGTAGAAAAAGTGTATACATCTTCAAAAACTTACGGCAGCGAGATGATTTTCGGTGAAAAATATAAAAGCAAGGATGACTTAAAAAAAGAAAAATCCGCCGGAATGGTTCCGTATGAAATGAAAGCAGTTGAGGGAAGCAATCTTGTTTTCAAGGTAAACAGGAAAGAAATTATACAAATAGACAGCATTGTTACTCAAAGCGAAGAAAAATTTGTTTCGGCAATCTCGGAGTTTGATGAAGATTCTTATGATGTTTACATAAAACGAATCAGCGGTGACAATGAAATATTTGCAAGTATGATTGTATTTGTAACTATGGGTGAGGAAGTAAGGGAAATTGCATACGGTTATATGTACAGAGATGAGTATGAAAAAACAGTAGATTTATTGGGAGGTGAGTAGAGTATGTTTGAAAATTTATTTACAACAAAAATGAGCCCCGATAAAAAGACAATAGAGAACAGATTTTTTAAAATCCGCACAAAGAATTCAAATGCATCAAAAATTTTATCAATACTTTTCTTTTCGGTACTTATTGTAGCCATAACAGCAGGGGCAATTTTGATTGCAGTTAATCACAAATACGGAGGTTCTGAAGGGGAAATTTCTGAAATCCATACGTTATATAATCTTAAAAATACATTTATAGGAGATGCACCAAAGGTAAGGGAAATTGTTGACCTTACCAATAATTCAGGCTATAAAGTAGATGGTATACAGCTTAGAACCGACTCTGAGCCGTACAGATTGACCGTTAACTTTAAGGTGGGCAACAGATCAGATTACAGACATATCGATAATACAGAGCTTAGGAAAATGTCAGCACTGATCTTTTCATTAATTCCGAATGTTGATGAATTATGCTATATGTTTTACGATGATTTTTCGGATATAAGTAATCCTGAAACATCGTTTTCAGGAGTATATAATTCAAGATATGATTTATATATGAACGCAACAGAAAAAATAGATGCCGATTATATAGCTTCTTCTTGTAAAAATGTTGATGCGTTTGAAGAGTATTATAAATATATTGCCTCATTTAAAGGCGAAAAAGCCGAAAGTGAGTTTATGGACAAGGTTTACGAATTTACAGGCAACGATTATGAAATAATTGTTAACAGTGCTTTTGGTGGTGATTTAAAGCTTGATTCATTGACTGAAAATGAATATACATTTCCTGATGAGTTTTTTGGTGTAAAACTTGAAAAATACAGAAAAGAACAAAACGTTGTGTCGATTATGATTTATCATATGCGAAACTTTAAGACTGATGAAACAAGATATTGCAGCTTTTTATACAACAATACCGAAAATGGCGTTAAAATGATTGCTTCAAGATGGGTTTCAGAAAGCGAAATTAATGTAATTCAAAGCCTTATAATAAGGAGTAAAATGATATGATGGAAAAATTTTATACAACAAAAATGAGTACCAACAAAAGAAACATTGAAAACAGATTTTTAAAAATCTACAAAAAGAACGGTAAAATGAGTAAAATATTTTCACTTTTAGTTACTGTTGCTTTAATTATAGTAACACTTGGTATAAATCTTGTGATGGCAGCGGTAAATAAAACGGATAATATAGTGGTAAGTAATACTGACCCGTGGGGCATTACTGTAACGGCAGAAAACATTACACAAACCGGACTTACCTACAAGATTACACAAAGTGGCGGCAATGTAAAAGGGAACCTTGAGACAGGTACACCATTTAAGGTTGAGCGTTATGAAAATGAAGAATGGGAAGAATTACCATATATTAACGAAAACTTAGCGTGGACAATGCCTGCATTTCTTATAAAGCAAAATGACGTCACCGAATTTGAAGTAAACTGGGAATTTGTTTACGGTAAGCTTGGTGACGGAAAGTATCGTATTTCAAAGGAAATCTCCGATTTTATTGTGGCAGAAGAGTATGAAACAAAGGAGTATTATGCGGAATTTTATATAGGAGAAAAACCGCTCGTGGAAATTTCTCTTTCTCATCCTTGCCCCGACTGTAAAATTTCAAGAGAATTTGCAGTAAGAGAAAATCCTGCAACGGGCGAAAAAATAAGGCATAACGGTATTGATTTTGTTGCCACTGAGGGAATGAATGTATATTCAGCTACAGACGGAGAAGTTCTTTCGGTTGTGTTTGACCCTCAATACGGGAATACAGTTCTGATAAAGAGTAAAGAAAACAATGTAACCACTTTTTACGGGCATCTGAAAACAGTATATGTTAAAAGCGGTGACAAGGTAACAAAAAAACAAGTAATTGCAACAGTAGGGAATACAGGAATGTCAACAGGCCCTCACCTTCATTTTGAGGTAAAGGTAAATGGTGAATACGCCGATTCGATATCTCTGAGATAATAAGAACTCAGGTGCTTGGGAATTAACTCCCAAGCACCTGATTGACTTTTAAGGAAATTTGTTGTAAAATTACTTAGTAAAAGAAAGGGCTGTTTCTATGAAGAAAATTTTAATTGTTGTTGATATGCAAAATGACTTTGTTGACGGAGCCTTAGGCACCAAAGAAGCAGTTGGCATAACAGGCAATGTAACAAATAAAATCGAAAGCTTTGACGGCGATATTTTTGTTACCCTTGATACGCATTATGAAAATTATTCCGAAACATCGGAAGGAAAAAATCTTCCCGTGCCTCACTGTATAAAAAATACTGCGGGATGGGATTTGAATCCGGATGTAAAAAAAGCTCTTGAGGGTAAAAATTATACCAAAGTGGAAAAAATTACTTTCGGGAGTATTACTTTGCCTGATTTAATAAAATCAAAATATAATCCCGACGAAATTGAAATTGAGCTTATAGGCTTGTGTACCGATATTTGTGTTGTGTCCAACGCCCTTTTGTTAAAAGCAAGCTTTCCCGAAACCAAAATTTCAGTATGTGCCGATTGTTGTGCAGGTGTAACGGTTTCGTCTCATGAGGCGGCACTTACTACAATGAAAATGTGTCAGATTAATGTAACAGGAGAATAGAAATATGTTTAATGCTGAAAAGATAAAGAATGACTGCGTAAAGTGGATAAGAGAATTTTTTGAAGAAAACGGATCGGGCTGCAATGCGGTTATAGGTATATCAGGCGGTAAAGACAGCTCTGTTGCGGCGGCACTTTGTGTTGAGGCTTTAGGTAAAGACAGAGTTGTCGGTGTATTAATGCCCTGCGGAGAGCAAGGTGATATTGATATGGCTCATCTTCTGGTAAAGCATCTTGGTATAAAACATTACGTGATTAATGTTAAAGAGGCTGTCGACGGTGTTATAAATGCAATGCCCCAAGGACTTGAAATAACCGCTCAGACGAAAACGAATATTCCACCAAGAGTAAGAATGACTACGTTGTATGCGGTTTCACAAAGCTGTAACGGAAGAGTTGTAAACACCTGCAATCTTTCAGAGGATTGGGTAGGATATTCTACACGTTACGGTGATGCGGCAGGCGATTTTTCGCCTATGTGCAATTTAACGGTAACAGAAGTAAAGGAAATAGGCAGAGTATTGAACCTTCCTGATGTGCTTGTTGACAAAGTTCCCATTGACGGACTTTGCGGCAAAACCGATGAAGAAAATTTAGGCTTTACCTATGCCGAGCTTGACAGGTATATACGTCAAGGTGTTATAGATAACGAAGATACTAAAAGGTTAATAGACACAAAGCACAAGAACAATCTGTTTAAATTACAGCTAATGCCATCCTTTAAGCCTGAAATATAAAAAAACGACGGCTCCATTGCCAAATGTTCTAAAGGACACTTGGCAATGGAGTCGTTTTTTGTATAAATTAATTTATGTCGTTTCCTAAATCACAGGTATAAATAAATTCAATTTTATCGCCGGGCTTTAGCTTATATTCTGAACAACTGTGCGGAAGTGTTTGGGAATTAACCTTATACAGCCAACCCGATAAATCACCGCAGTCAAACTCATATATGTTTGCAATGCCTTCTATATATACGCTGTTATAAACAGGCGTTTTAGAAAACTCAAAATGTATTTTATTCTTTTTTGTTTCTCTTAACAAAACGTTGAATATATTTTCGTCTTCGAAAAATTCAACTTCCGTTTCGGCAAGAATAATTCCCGAAGGTGGAATAATTCCCGCCTTTTCGGGTTTTAATTTGTTAAGGTTATTTAAGATTGTATCACATCTTATTGACAGAGTACATATAAGCTTATCACTTTTGGTAACATTATCCTCCGAAACAATTTCATCTGATTCAGCAACATCGGAAATTTCAACCTTTTCTTCAGGTTGATTTTCTTCAGGCTGCGGAATTGAATCCGGAAGTATATCGTCTGTTACAGCAACCTCTGCTTTTTCGTTAAACTCAATCTTTTTTTCATTAACAGAGGTAGTTGTTTTATCCTCTGAAAAATCTATAAAAGAAACAAGAGTAACAATAATAAATATTAAAGCAAATATAATTAGTGTTTTACAATTTCTTTTTAAAAACTTCATATCAGCTTGCACACCTTCAACATATTGTAAAGATACTGAGCGATTTCTTCACGGTTTACCGCTTTATCATATTCGGAATACAGATTAATGTCATCTGCAATTTTATTGTCACAGCAGAAAGCAAAGGAAATATATGCCCAGTCGGGAATTTCTCTGTAGTCAATGAATCCTGCAAGAATATCTTTTGCCTCGTCTTCGGTAATTGAATTTTCCATACCGCAAAGCTTTGCCACTCTTTCGAGCATTACCAAAGCCTCAGCTTTTGTGATTTTTCCTTCGGGATTAAATGTGTTTTCCGATTCACCTTTAACTATGCCGTAGTAATATGCCGTGTTTATGTAATCGTAATACCATTCGGCTTCGTTAACATCATTAAATACTTTTTTGTCTTTTTCGGGAAGTGAAAGAGCCTTAACAATAATTGCGCTGAATTCAGCTCTTGTCATATTATCAAGCGGTGCAAAATTTTCATCGGAAATGCCGTGAATAATTCCGTATTCTGCCAAAACATTTATTGCATCCTTGCTTTCACTGTCCGAAATATCCGTAAAAGTCTTATTTGGATATGATAATGTGGGAATGGTAATATCTTCGTGAATGTTATTAAGCCCTGTATTTTCAGTAAGAGTGCGTTTTGTGGTATCACTCATATCAAAAAGGGTATTTTTTTTATTTTTAAATCTGTCACAGGCAACCAATGCGTAAGCACATTGCTCTGTTGTTAAAAGATTTGTCTTAAGAATGGACTTTTCACGGGAAAAGCCTTCATTTTTAACGTAAAAGCTTAATATGTTATCAATTAATGTTTTCTTGTTTTTAACAAAACGTTTGTCGGTGTAATCAATATTAAGCGAACAGAGGGCAACCAAAACCTGAGCACTGCTTTCGGGAGAAGCTTCTCCGTAAGAGGTAAAACCGCCGTTTTTATTCTGCTTTCCTGAAAGGAAATCAAGTGCCTTTTCAATTGAATTTGAAACAGCCGTATCATTTTGGTAATTTGAAAGAGCAACTACTGCCATTGCTGTCATATCTACCTCAGACACTTCATTTTGCCCTGATAAAGCCCATCCGCCGTCGGGGTTTTGTTTTGATAAAATATAATCAATATATTTTTCTTTAACTTCGTCATCGCAGTCGGCAGAATCAAGTGCAATTAAAGCCCATACAGCACCGTTTATTCCCTGATTTGTAACAGAATCAAAGTCGCATATCGGTTCTACAAGGTTGTATCCGTAAAATTTTGACGCATTTATTCCCAAAGAAGATAATGCAATTACAACACGTGAATATTCCGTATACTTATTTTCCGAAAGTATACCGTTATTTTCATCAAGATAATTTTTAAGATTACTTATGTATGTATCAAAGTAGTCATCTTCAAATGCTATATCACTTCTTGCAAGTGACAAAACAGTCCATTCTCCGCCTGTCTGGGAAAAGGTGGGTGCTTTAACGGCTTCTTTAATAAATTCAAGAACGGATTCTGTTGTTTTTTCAATATCGTATGACGGTTTTTCTTCTGTTTTTGTTGACGAACCTCCACCGCCCGAAGAAGACGGTCTGTAATTTTCTGAACCCTTTTCTCTTGTATAATCATCGGTGTAGAACCACAGAATTGTTGCTGTATCTGTTACATTGATTTCCTGAGCACTTTTATTCTGATACAAGCCATTTAATTTAAACATCCAGCCTGAAGTGCTTCCGTGTTCAAATTCACTTACTCCGTTAATTTGAGAAACATATCCGTTGTTTTCTGTATAACTTATATTATTTTTTCTTAAGGCTTTTATTAAAATATCAAGAACACTATGACTTTCTGTCAGGTTAAATTCTTCACTTACTATTTCTGTATAATCGGAAGCGTTATCTTTGTACGTTAAAGAATTATTGCAGGTATTTTCATTATGCGCCATTACTCTTATCCGAACACGAAATGTCGGAGTCTGGGGAATATCGGGAGCAGGACTTTCGATTTCTTCAAGGACAATTGAAACGTTTTTTGTTCCTGATAATATATCCTCGGATGTAATTGTTAAGGTGTCATTTTTTGTTATATAACCTTCTTTTGAAACAGAATAATTGTAAACGCCTTCGGTGAGAGCATATGTGTTTTCCGACATGGGAACGGCATTTTCTACAGTTAAAACGGCATCGGCAGGAGTGATATTAAAGGTTACTGTGCAGTTTTCCGTAACAGTTTTGCGAGCCTCATTCATAGGGTAATCGTAAAAATCGTAAAGCTTTTTGCCATTCTTTAAAAGCTCATATGCAACAAGCCCTCTGAAAGACTGCTCGGTAGCAAAGGAAGCCTCTTCTTCACCGTATTTAAAACCGTCACCGTTTTCTGTTGCAAATGTCAGCACCCCGTCGATAACATTTATATTGCTTTCGTTAATTTCAACAGAGGTTGAATCTATCCCTATTGCCGAAAAAGCTGCAATTGCAAGTCCTGTTGAACATGCATTTGAAGCAGATACACCTGTTTCATCTATAGAGCTTTTGACTGTTTCAATTGCAAAATCAACTGCAGTTTTTATTTTATCATTTGAATTATAATATGGACTTAATGCAAAAATCATAGGAGTTGCGGCGTCAGGATATCCCCAGGATAAATTTTTCCAGGCATCCTGAGTATTAATTGCAGATGTTAAGAGGTAATCCATCTGCTCCTGCGACGCATAATTTTCGCCCTGGTTCAAAGCAATAATAACGTAGGGAAGGGTGTATTCGTTTATTACACTTTCGTTTCTGCTATCTATTAAATCGGTAAGCTTTTTAACTGCATCAATTTGTTCGCCCTCTGCATTATAAAGCTTTCTTGCGTCAACACCTAACGCACGAAGTGCAATTATGATTTTAGCCAAATCTCCAGGGGCACTTTTTTCTTCCGCTTTATTAATTAAAGCATTGATAAATTGCACCTTTAAATCTTCAGAAATTAATTTTTGCGAACCTTCAAATGCATCATTATATGAAGCAAGGTCTGCAATGTACCATTCCATTGAATCATCACTTAATGTGGCTTCAGTTGGAATACGGCAGGCAACATTGTGCATAATTGTTTCATAGGTTAAAGTATCTGCTGAAACGAAAGTAAATGTTGAAATAAGTAATGTTAAAATCAAAAGTAAAGATATAATTTTTTTCATCGTTTTTCCTCCTTTTATTGTACTGCAAACATTAAAAATGTTTTAAAAATTTTATCCTCCTCCTTTGTTTGCCGTGCAATAAAAAAAGCTGCGGCAATTTAAAAAATTACCACAGCAGAGTATTTCTGTGTCACCACAAATTATCCACAAAATATATGCGGATAAAACTACCATTTCTTTGTATAAGTAATTACATTAATACATTTTACAAAACGGCATCAAAGCAGGTCTTCTGACTTGTGTTTTAAAACGTTTTTTACTAAGCCTTCTCAGTTTCCCAATGACCGACTTTCGTCACGAGTAAAAACTAAACACATACAGCGACTGGTATCGTTCGGGATTCTCACCCGATTCCCTTTTCACCGACTGTGCCCATACGGCACAGCCGACACTTTGTGTGTATATTAAACTTTGTGTATTTTAGCACGTTTTTGTGTTTTTGTCAATGGAGTTTTTGTACTTTTGTAAATGGAGTTTTTGTACTTTTGTCAATAAATTTAAGGTTTCTCTTGACTTTGTCAACAGTTGTGGTATAATGCAAAAAAAGGCAGAAAAAATCGGATAAAAAAATATCGATTCTTAATGCAATTTTTGAAAAATGGGAAGAGGAGATAAGTTATGAAAAAACCGTTAATATCGGAACTTACGCTTGAGGAAAAGGTAGGGCAGATGCTTCTGGGCTATCAGTGGGATATTCATAGAAAGACCCGTACGTTGGGAGCGGTGCCCGAGAGCTTAAGAACAAAGGAAGAAAGGGATGAATACCTTTTAAAAGAAAAATTCGGTACCCTGTGGGCGCAGACGGGTATGGGAAGCCGTGGTCTTGATCAGGATATGGCAGACAAGGAAACCACCGACACGAGTGCAGAATACGGCGAGTGGATTATGGCGGAGTCAGATGTTTATAAAATTCCTGCTCTCACTTCTCTTGACTGTGAATCAGGTGCGGCTGATACATTTAAGGATTTATCACGTGGCGTAGGAGCGATGACACTTGGTGCGGCAAATGATGAACAGCTTTGCTATGATTTAGGTGTAGCAATTGCAAAAGAGCTTCGCTGTGCAGGGGCAACCTGGAGATGGGCTCCTGTTGTAGATGTAGGAAGTAAACGTACAAATCAGATGCTTCGTACTTACAGAGCATCTGAACCTGAAAGACAGATAGAACTTGCAAATGCACATATAGCAGGCACACAGTCTCAGGGAGTTGCAGCAACCGCAAAGCACTTCCCGGGCGGAGATAAATTTGAATTCAGAGATTCACACTTCTGCCCGACGCAATTAAATACAAACTACGATGAGTGGTGGGAAGAACAAGGCAGAATTTTCCAGGGCGTTATTGATGGCGGTGTATATTCAATTATGACATCTCACCATGCCTTTCCTGCTGTTGATGATTCTAAAATCAACGGTCTTTACAGACCTGCAACTATCTCAAAGAAAATAACAACAGACCTTTTAAAAGAAAAAATGGGATTTAAGGGTGTTGTAATAACAGATTCAATCGCAATGGGCGCACTCTTTACACTTTTACCTTATGAAGAATTAATTGTTGAAATTGTAAATGCAGGTAACGATGTAATTCTCGGCTGTATGGCAGATACAAACGAAATTATCTGTAAAGCTGTACGTGATGGAAGAATTTCTGAAGAAAGAATTAATGACGGCTGTCAGAGAGTTCTTGATATGAAAGAAAAATTGGGTATGTTCGAAGAAGGCTACCGCCACGTTAAAGGCAAGGCAGAGGAGTTAGTTCCCGAAACAAGAAAAATCAACCTTGAAGTTGCAAGACGCGGCTTAACTTTAGTTCGTGACAGAAATAATAATCTTCCGTTCAATAAAGAGAAGATTAAGAATGTTACAATTATTGCATCAAGCCATTCAGATTCTATAGTTGAGCTTCTTGAGCCATTAAAAAAAGAATTTGAAGACAGAGGAGCAAGTGTTAAGATTCAGAGACGTCTTGTTAATAACGAGGATATGGACAGAGTTGCAGCTGAAAGCGACCTTATTGTATATGCTGTTTATATAAGACAGCATCAGCCTATGGGATTACCAAGTCTTTACGGCAAGGAAATGGAAACATATTTCTACGGCTTTACAAACGGTAAGGAAAAGTCGGTAGGTATTTCATTCGGTTATCCTTATGTTCACTTTACAATGCTTGAAAATGCAGATATGTTTATAAATGCTTATTCACCGTCACCTGAGATGATGAAAGCCTGCGTTGAAGCTATTTACGGAGAAATTGAATTTAAAGGCGACTCACCGGTTGAGCTTAATCCTGATATAAGAAATTTCTAAAGGAGAATAAAAATGGTAAAACAGTTTTATACACCAAATTGTCCCGAATGTATGGGTGAAACTGACAGCAAATCAATCCAGAATGCTGTTGATATGGCAAAGAAAACAGGGGCTGATAAGGTTGTAATTCCAAGAATAAATGAACGTACAAATGAAACCAAATGGGTTATAGATACCGCAATTCTGCTTCCTGACGACATTCAGATTGTTATTGACAATGCATACCTTGTTCAGGCAACAGGATGCTTTGACAACATATTCAGAAACGAAAACTTCTATAATGAGGAGCTTCGTACAACTCTTGCAGGCACACAGAAAAATATACATATTAACGGTATCGGTAATGCCACTTTTGACGGTGGTGTTCATAACGGTCATACAGAAAGCACATCGGGAAAAGACGGAATGCCTCATATAAGAGTAAATAATATGATTTTAATGGCAAACGTTGATGGTTTTTCCGTTACAGGTCTTAAAATGAAAAATCAGAGATGGTGGGCAAATCAGTTTATTTTCTGCTGTAACGGTCTTATTGAAAACATCACATTTGAAGCACACGACGACTATCCGAATCAGGATGGAATCGACATTCGTGGCGGTTGCTACAATATAACAATAAAAAATATTTACGGTGTCTGCGGTGACGATGTTGTAGCACTGACTGCTCTTATGGGCACATTTCTTAAAGAAAACTTCAAGGTTGAAGGAAAAAGTTACGATATTCACCATATTTATATCAGCAATATAATGGCGTGCTCTGTAAAATGGGCAACTGTAGGACTTCGCTGTATGGACGGTATGAAGGTACACGATATAACAATTGATTCCGTTACAGATATTTCCGACGGTATTAATCAGAACCCGAATACAATGATAAGAATAGGTCAGAAAGCCTGGACATATGTAAAGCCTCACGAGGTTGGTGATATGAGCAGAATATCCGTAAGAAATATTCACGTAAACCACGGTGTCGGGGTTATGATAAATGTATCTTTGGCGGATTCAAAAATCGAAGATATTTACTGTGGCAAGGATGCCGATTGTGCGATTACCACATCTGCACGCAGTGTTTGGTTCAAGCCCGGAGCGGCTCTTAAAAACGTTGTTATCGACGGTGTTTTCTGCGATAAGGACAATGAGAGTAAGGCACCTCTTATTGAACTTTTAAAAGGCGAATTCCACGAGGTTCGTGAAAGTGAAATAACCAAGCATATGGTTGATACTCCCGAATACCTTGAAAACGTAGTAATCAGTAACGTGAACGCATATAAGGAAAACGTAATCCTTTCCGAATATGACGGTGGCTACATATTAAAATAAAACCTTGGGAATGCAAAAAATCATCTATTTTTTACATTCCCTTTATAAACCAAGCCTCCCTGAGAACGAGCAGTAACTCAGGGAGGCTTGGTAATTGATTAAGGATAATTTTAGAAGGAGAGCGGTACGAGGTACTTATTCGTACCGCTTTCTTGTTAGCATATAAGTTTATTTATCGTTTTTGCAACTGTAGGAACAGCTTTCTTTATTAGTGTTCTTACTGTGTAAGGAACAACTTTTACTGTAAGGACAGCCAATGCATTTTGCACCGCTCTTTTTTTCTTTTACAATATAGGTAATTGCACCGCCTACAATTAAAACCACTACGCCGATAATAACAAAATCAGTAACTGTCATATAAAAAACTCCTTATTTGCCGAGTGTTCTAAAGGACACTCGGCAGTTTTATTCGCATATCTGCGAGTGATATTTTCACAAGTTATATTGCTTCGC
This sequence comes from Clostridia bacterium, assembly GCA_017626145.1. Taxonomy (GTDB): domain Bacteria; phylum Bacillota; class Clostridia; order RGIG6154; family RGIG6154; genus RGIG8497. The sequence goes on along the minus strand of JAGAJK010000097.1, from coordinate 2,368 downwards.
AGTGGTATTGCCTGCGGCAGATTAAAGGCGAATAAAATATCACTAAAACAATAGTTTTAATATCACTTTTGATTTATCAAAAATATCACTCTGTACATCATTTAGAATATCATCACAAAATCAAACATATCAAAAACCCTCTCAAATATGCTTGTGATAAACATTTGAGGGAATTTGTTGTTTTTGGGGATTGTGTCCTTAACGACATTTCTCATTTAGCGGCAGCTTGTTTCTTTTTCATTTCATATTCTGCCTTAAATTTCTTTTGATTATGCACAATAATTGCAATAATAATTGCTGCTATTACCAAAATTGCAATTAAGCCGGGTATAAATCCTGCAGCAAGTGTACCTGTAGTGATAATTGAACCAATCTGATACACAAGGTAACCAACGGTAAAGCCAACTGCAAGCTGGAGACCGATACCGCCGAATAACCACTTTTTACTCTTCATTTCGGAATTCATCGCACCCATTGCCGCAAAGCAGGGAGGAGTAAATAGATTAAACATCATATAAGCAAGTGCCGCCATCGGTGTAAGTCTTAAAGCATCCATTACAGCCTTGCTTTCACCAACTACTTCAAGGTCACCATTAATAACAGCAGTTAAACCGAATAAGGTTGCGATTGTACCAACAACGTTTTCCTTTGCAATAAAACCTGTAACTGCGCAGGCAACCAATTTCCATGAAGCAAAACCTACAATCGGTATAAGTAACCAGTCAACGGGTGAACAGATTACAGCTAAAATCGAATCTGACCCGTCTTCTGCCGCCGCAGAAAGTGCAGGAGTAAATGAACTCATTAAAGTAACAATAACGTTACATACCAAAATAATTGTACCTGCCTTTACAATGTAAGCCCAACCTCTTGAGCACATAGATTTAACTGCTCTCCAGATGCTCGGTACTTTATATTCGGGAAGCTCAATAATAAAGAATGATTTTCTGTGCTTATAGCAGGTGATTTTGTTAATAAGAAGTGCACAAAGAAGAATTATAACAATACCTGCAAAATACATTGCCGTGCTTATCCATGAGGAGTTGGGAAAGAATACACCAACGAACAACGCAATAACAGGCAGTTTTGCTCCGCAGGGCATAAATGGTGCAAGCATCGCTGTTGCTCTTCTTTCTCTTTCATTACGGATGGTTCTGCACGCCATAACACCGGGGATTGCACAGCCTGTACCTATAACAAAAGGAATAACAGACTTACCTGAAAGACCAACCTTCTTGAAAATCGGGTCAAGAACAACTGTTGCACGAGCCATATAACCGCAGTCTTCTAAAAGAGCAATCATAAAGTACATTACCATAACGAGTGGTAAGAAGCCAACAACTGCACCAACACCGTCAATTATAGCACTTGAAACCAAAGACTTTAAAAATTCGCTTGAAGAACCTGCCATCCAGCCTTCAACAACACCGCCGAACGCTTCAATTCCTGCTACGAGGAAATCAGCTATCATCGGGCCAAGCCAGGACTGAGAAATGAAGAATACTGCCCACATAACAATTGCAAACAACGGAATACCAAGCCACTTGTTTGTGATAATTTCGTCGATTTTATCCTGCTTGTTCTTTTTGTTTGTAACAACTTTTCTTATTTCTACTTCACTTACAATTTTGTTTACAAAGTCGAATCTGTTTCTGTCGGAGGCTTCAACCTCTGCCTTGTCCGAAAGATTGATATCACCCTGACTGTAGGGTGCAATCTGAGTTTTGCCTTTAAGTGAAACAGCTACTTTTATAACCTCTTTAAGACCGTTTGATGAGGTGGAGATTGTTTCAACAACAGGGCATCCTAATTTTTCCGATAACGCTTTAGTATCAATTTTGTTTTCCTTTTTAGCGTTGATGTCGCTTTTGTTTAAAGCAACAACAACCGGAATACCCAGCTCTAAAAGCTGTGTTGTAAAAAATAAGCTTCTGCTTAAGTTTGTTGCATCTACAATGTTAATAATAGCATCAGGGTTTTCGTCTTTAACGTAGCTGCTTGTGATGCTTTCTTCCGATGTAAAAGGGGACATTGAGTAAGCGCCGGGAAGGTCGACTGCAATTAATTCCTCGTTTCCGTTATGAAAGCTTTTCTTGATAGGACTTTCTTTCTTGTCAACGGTAACGCCTGCCCAGTTACCAACCTTTTCGTTTCTGCCGGTTAAGGCATTGTACATAGTGGTTTTACCGCTGTTAGGATTGCCTGTTAAAGCAATTCTCATTTTTAATTCCTCCTTGTATTATATAATTATAGTTTAAATATCCATTTTAACGGATATATGCTATACTGTGTTTAGATACTGTGGATTAGTTCAATCCTCCTACCACTTGATGGTTTTTAAAAGGCTCTAACCACAGTCTCTTTGTAC
>JAGAJK010000008.1 GCA_017626145.1 Clostridia bacterium | reverse complement strand
TTGAAAATGGGAACCAAGCTGATGAATTTAAGAGGGCATCAACAAAAGAACTCATACGGCACATATCTAATCCTTGAAGGATATGATATAGCCGCATAGGGAAATGGAGGAAAACAATGGAAAAGATAAAAGCATTTAGTATCCTGCGTGTAAGAATGACAGGATTTAAGCGGTTTAAGGAAACTTACGAAGTTGAACTTGATAAAGTTACCTACGTGTCCGGCGCTAACGGTCAGGGTAAAACTTCCATCGCTGATGCAATAGCATATGCTTTCTGTGGTACACCCGTTTGGGGCGAAAAAACCTGTGACAGATTGCAAAATGCAGAGTGCAAAGAAATGAGGGTGGAGGTTGACTTTGTAGACCAGGATGGCGAAGTACACAGCCTCATTCGCAGAAAAGTCGGAAATAACACGACTATAATGCTCGATAAGGTACAGGTAAGACAGTTGGATTTAACAAGTGTTTTTGCAGATAAGGAGATTTTCCTTTCTGTGTTCAATCCTTTGTATTTCATCGAAAAAATCGCAGAAGGTGGCAGAGAACTTTTGATGAAACTTTTGCCGGTTATTGATGAAAAGGACATATTGGCACAGATGAGCGAAAGCACACAGGCTCTTCTTGAAAACGAAAGTCTGCTTGATCCAATGTTTTATATCAAGAAAAAGCGTGAGGAATTAAAAGAGATTGACGAAAGTGTAACTTATTTTGAGGGACAGATTGATTTGCTTAAAACGCAGCAAAGAGAAGCTGCAGAAAAGGTTGACGGAGTAATTGCTAAAGGCGAGAAAATCATTGCAAGAAAAACGGAGCTTGAAGAAAAGCAGTTCAGCGGAATTGATGTTGAAGCACTAAAGTCAAGACAAGCTAAGATTGCTGAAAATCTTTCCGGTGAGAGAAAAACAAAGCTGATTGAAAAGCAAGCTGAAGCACAAAACAGGCAGTATAAATCAAAGTTTGCAGATGAGATTGCAAAGGTTAAGGCGGAGATAGAAGCACTGTCTAATCGTTGTAAAACTCTAACGGCACAGGCAAAAGGTATTAAGTTAGGAGATAAATGTCCGACTTGTCATACCGTTGTTACTGAAGCTAATTACCAGAGTATTATAGCGGGAATTAAAGCACTGTATGATGAAGCATACAAAAAAGGGCAAGGTACAATGCAGGCATATAAGGAATTGCTTGAACTTGATGAAAAGAGTAAAGCAAAATTTGAAGAGTTTCGTGCTGAAGATTTAAAACGCATCGAAGCCGAGCTTGCAGAACTTAGCGGTAGTGATGTTTCGGAAATTGCAATGCTTGAGGACAGAATTCGTCTTGGTAATCTTACCGAAGAAGAGTTCGCCGAACTTAACGACCTTATCAAACAAGCGGATGCTTATGCTGTTGAAGTAAATGCTTTAGCAGAAGCAGATAATGCTACCGAGAAAATTGCGCAGATTGAAAAGAGCCTGAAAGCAAGCCAGACACAAAAGATTGATATAACTAATCTTATTCATGCTGCAGGTGAATTTGTTGCGAAGAAAGCAGAATTAACCTTTAATCAGCTCAAAATGAATCGTGCGTCAATCAAGTTAATTGATGTGGTTAAAACTACAGGAGAGGTAAAAGATGTCTTTAAGTTCACATATGACGGCAAGGACTATCGTTGGCTTTCTACATCGGAGAAAATCAAAGCAGGATTGGAGGTTGCGAATCTGTTAGCAAGGCTGACAAAGCTTAATTATCCTACCTACATTGATAATGCTGAATGTATTACTACGGGTATAGATTCCATACACGGACAGCTAATTGCTGCATTTGCCAGAAACACACAGCTTACAGTTATCCATCCGCACAGACAAAATGTGCAGATGAAGGAGGCTGCTTGATATGGCAATCCAGTATGAAGAATTTGATATTGTAGAAGTTGCCAAAATGTGCGGTGTGCAGTTTCACGCATACGACCACAATGAGATTGAATATAAAGCTTTATGCCCGTTTTGCGGTGATACAAGTTACCACTTGGGACTTAATCGCAAGATGGATAGATTTCATTGTTTCAGGTGTAAGACAAGAGGAAACAGCGTTTCCTTGTATGCGAAAATGTTCGGGCTGACAAATAAGCAAGCCTACGAGATTATCCGTAACAACGATAAAGTGCTTGACGAAAAAGTATTTACCTACAGAGAAAATCCTGAAACACCAATAAGACCGATAGAGGACAGGCATAACGTTTATTATGACTTTTTAAGCCTTTTGAGGTTAAACAGGAGCCATAGGGAAAATCTCGAAAGACGCGGTTTATCTTTTAATCACATTCATCAGTTTATGTACAGGAGTATTCCAACAGACAATGTATTCAGACGTGAGGTTTTAGAAAAACTCGCATCGAAGCATAACCTGCTCGGCATACCCGGATTTTATATTGATGAACGTGGCGATGTTCAAATGTATGTGAAGAAATGCGGCGGTATTTTTATTCCGATTTGTAACCGTGAGGGATACATTCAGGGCTTACAAATGAGACTTGATGTTGACGAAGGTTCGGGAGATAAAAAATTTCGTTGGTTTTCAAGCAAACATTATAAGGACGGGACAGGAGCAAAGCCGTGGATACATATTGTAGGTGATACTACAGCAAGCGAAGTTTGTCTTACTGAAGGCGCAATGAAAGCGGATGTAACGAGTGTGTTGTCTAATGGACAGTTATTTATGGCTGTTCCGGGAGTAAATGCAATTGCGTATTTACCAGAGGTAATTAGAGATTTAGGTATTACCAAAGTGTACGAAGCGTTTGATATGGATAAACGCACAAAACCGCAAGTAAAACAAGCCTTAATAGGACTCAGAAACAGTCTTGATGCAATTGGGGTAGAATGGTGTAGCTGTTCGTGGAATCCACAGTATAAAGGACTGGATGATTATTTTCTTGCAAAAACTATGTGTATGCAATCTGACTTGGTTGCAGCTTGAAAGGAATGTGAATATCTTTAAGGAGGATAACAATGTTAAATAAGATGGAAAACTTTATGG
>JAGAJK010000096.1 GCA_017626145.1 Clostridia bacterium | reverse complement strand
TTTAGACTCTGATTTTCACTGTGTTTTTTGATATAAAAACCGAAAGAACCCTGAAATCATCGGGGTTTTCGGGGTTCTCTTGGTTGCCGTTATCTTCCGTTAAATTCCGTTAAGTTCGTTTTTTGACACTTGACTCGAAATCAGTTAGGGAGCAATCCCCCGCGAGTTCGAATCTCGCCGTCTCCGCCAAAAAATCCAAGTCGCAAGACTTGGATTTTTTTATCCAAGCTGCAAGCTTGGTATGTAATCACGCGTTTGCGTGTATGTAATCGCCGAAGGCGTATGTCATCACCGCAGGTGTATTTTCTGCAGCTTGATGACATACAACACTTCGTGTTGCTTACATTCCGTCTTACGACGGATTACATGCACGGCTTTGCAGTGATTTTATCCCAATGCAGTTCCTATTGCCATTGCACTTGCTTTCTTACTTTCACTGTCAATGTGGCTGTAAATGTTGGCGGTCGTTCCCATATCGCTATGACCTAACCAGTCCTGAATCATTTTCATCGGCACACCGTTTGCGAGAAGAAGCGATGCGCAACTGTGTCGTAGGTCGTGAAATCGTACAGATTTTAATCCGTGTTCCTTCAGTACCACTTTGAAGTGGTCAGTTACATAGTTCGGTTTTATGAGTTCACCGATTGCATCTACGCAGATGTAGTCGGTATATTTTTTGCAGTAACCTCGGCGCATTACTCGTTTCATTTCCTCTTGCTTTTCACGTTCAGCAAGTAGAGCTTGTTCCACCTGCGGTATGAGAGGCAGAATTCGGTAGGACGATTTTGTTTTCATAACATCCATACCGACGATGCCTTTATCGTTCTGCACCACCTTGTGACTGATGCTGACCGTCTTGTTTTCAAAGTCAATTGCCGACCATTTAAGACCAAGCACTTCGCTTCTTCGTAATCCATAGTAAGCTGCAAGGAAGATTACAATGTGTATCGGGTCATTCACCGTTTTGTCAAGCAGTTCTTTCAGCTCGGTGGCGTTATAATATTTGCCGATATAACCCTGAATAGGATCGAGTATCATAAGCCGAGCACCCGTTTCGGTTATTGCTTTTTCGATGCGCTCATCCGACAGAGAAAGAGGATCGGTGTCCTCAATAATATTAAGCACCATATTCTCATCAGCCCCTGCTTCAATAAGCCTTGGCTTGATGGTGTCGCCGAGTCCGTCCTCTGCCGTTTGGTAAATCACATTGAAGGGTTCTGTGGTTTCCATACCGGGCAGAGCCATGCCCGACGAACAAGCGGCGGCAAGTCGCAAAGCAAAAGTTGTTTTGCCCTCGCCGGGATCACCCTGAATAATAACGAGCTTCCCAAATGGGATATACGGTTTCCATAGCCACTGCACCTCTTGGAGTTCCACCTCCGACATTTTTCTGATAATTGTTTCTGACATTCCGCCACTTCCTTTCTTTGATTTGTTTTGGTTTTAGTGGATGTTGTAATTTTTGCAATAACCACCTCCTCAATGGGTAGAGCACGAGAAATTGATTTTTAGAACCATTTTAAAAAAATAATCTCTCATAGGGTAGAGCAGGGAAATTCAAAAAATATAGCCGTTTTTCAAAAAATATTTCTCCTTTCATCTAATGTCCAAAAACCGCACTTTTGTACAGGCATTTTTAAAAAATATTTTCTATTTCCAATGGGTAGAGCACGAGAACAAACAGAAGGGGCAACTTTTTCAAAAATATCTCTCAATGGGTAGAGCACGGGAAAGTAATTTTTAAAACCATTTTCAAAAAATTCTCATTTCACTTAATGTCTAAAACTCGAGGTTTTGTAGACCTGTTTTTTGAAAAATTTTTTATCCCTTTCACCTAATGTCAAAAAAGCAGGGTTTTGTAGCCCCATTTTTGCAAAAAAAATAACCATAAATTATTTGAAAAAATTTCAATAACTTACGGTTGTCTATTTCCATTAAGTTGTAATTTCTGTTGGCTACCGCATCCAGTTTTGAACCTATAAATATCGTTTTGGAAAAGCAGACCAAAGGTTTTAATCTTATTCTGTACAAATAGCAATTCGCGAAAATTACAAGCCCTTTTATAGAAGGAGGTGATTTTCGTGAAAGAACTCATTAATCTCAGCGGTAAAAATCTTAGAATTAAAGTGGATAAAGAATACTTATACTGTGATGCGAAAGAAGATATTGAATTAAAAATATCAATAGAGTTGATATTCGATATTGTAAAATGTGTGTACAGCAAGATAAAGGAGTATAAGGAAATCATGTAAAAAGATAACCTCGCTGATTGTAAAATGCCAACAGCGAGGTTTTTCTTTTTTAGAAGTGTATAGATTGTAACCACTGAATTCATTCGATAGTAGTAGATAAGAAGTGCTTTTTATATTTGGAAAGTTTTATTGTACTTTTATCAACCATGCAGTCCTCATCGTTCTTATATGAATCATAATCCATAAACAAAACTATACAATATCCTTTTTCGTTTTGTGAACTATTATAAACTATGCCGTCTATATCTCCGTACTTTTCTGATTTAAATACATATCTAAAATATTCAGTCACTATTTGAGTTGGAATATATTCAATAGATGGTAACTTATCCACCTTTTTACTTATTTCTTCAGCAAAGGATTTTAAGAAGATAATTGATGATCTCTTGCGCCGTTCTTTTTCATCGAATATTGAAGGTAATTTCATGTTTTTCAACTTCGATAAATCTAAAACAGTTAGTGGGCGCTTCACTTTAAAAGAAGCAATTGTTGCATTCTCGCTACCATCGTTATCTATTTCTTTCAAAACCGTTTCTTCATCATAAGCTGCATAAAAAAGCGATATCCCTTCTGCACTCATACGGTTTGCTTTCGCATATTCTATTGGTGGGGGACCAAACTCATTGCAGTTATCTAACACTTCGTTTTTGTTATGTAATCTCCCCCGATAAATTTTAGTGTTTACAGGTACTCGTTTTATTAGTTTTAATAATTGCACATAAGCATCTATGGTTTCTAATATATCAACCGGGTTTGATAAATCGTAATCTTTTACAACATTTTTTCCTTTATAGAAAACATAACGCATCTTATATTTTACCAAGTCACAAAAGCTATGCCAAGAATAGAGTTCGGTCTCATATTTCCTTTCCGCATAAGGGTCGACTTCACACCAAACACGGTCGCATACGGTATCACATATGTCATTTACCAAATCCTCATTTTCGATTTGAAGTTCATCCGACAATTCCCAACGAATTAATTCGTCAGTGGTATACGTATTGCATGAATATTCATTATCGAAAATATAATTTTCGGCATCTTCATATTGAAATCTGATTCCAGACATTATAATGTCCATCAAATCTTCCAGTTCAACAACCTTGCGTCTTTTTCCGCAGTAGTGGCATGTTGACATGAAGCCATTTTTAGAGATATGTTCTTTTAATGATTTGTTGCCAATACAATCGCGACAAACCAAATGACTACAGTGATAAAATCCACGTTCCTCACATGTAATATAATCGTTTTTGGCTAATCCCATTAAAATTTCTCCCAAAGCAAGTTTTAAACGTATTATAACATATTTTGTCGAAACAAGCAACGTGTTATCATAACATATTAATAGGTTAACCGCCGTAGTTTTCTTCGCGCATTAGTACGCAAACATACCATTTGCCATTAGCTTTGGTTATGCCTATGGAAATGTAGGGATATTTAGAGCTGCCGACATACGACCAGTGTCCTTTACTATGATGGAAGCCATCTGTGATACGGTCGGACAGACTTTCCGCCGTGCCAAACCAATCGCCCATGCCGATGGCTTCACGACTATATCCTTTGTAGTAACTGTTCTCTGACATCCCATACTGTCCCAAATCTACAAACTGTCCGTATTGAAGTTCTGTGCTGACATGTTGTTCTGCGCGATGCTCAAAGTTAGTTGTAAGCTCATTTGCTCTGTGCCTCGCCACCCTTGTCAGTCCGGGAAGCACCGTAGCTGCCGCGTCATCCTGTGCTATACGATAGGCATTTATCTTTTCAATTACAAGTCTTTCTATATCCGCAGGATCTACCTCCGGCCACTCAATTCCTACATATATTTCTTCTTGTGGTTCTTCGGCATTAGTCGGTTTCTCTTCTTTCGGTTTGGTGGGTGCCGTTGGCTTGATTTCTTCATTTGGCTTCTCCGTCGCCGTTGTTGTCGGCTCTGTGGCGGTTGCAGGTGGTTCGGTTGCCTGATCCTTACTCTCGGCTGATAGATGCTCTTTTTCTTTCTCTGTCGGCTCTACCTCCGTTGTAGGCGGTGTTGTTTCGGTAGGTGTTTCCGCTATCGTTGTTGGCGGACTCTCTGTAGGCGGTAGTGCAGTGTTGCCACCGCATCCTACCATACCCATTAGCACCCCACAGCAGAGAAGAAGGATTATAATTTTCTTCATATATCCTCGATCTCCTCCAAGCCTTGCATCACTTCAGCCATTATGCGCGTTGCAAGGACAAATCCCGAACTAAACGCCTCACACTCGGTAATGCAGGACAGTTCACTTGTGCAGTCCTTAAACTTTTCAAACGTTTCTTTCTGCTTCTCCGTGAGACCTGCATTGAGTTCTTCCTCGTTCTTGCATATTAGCTTAACGAGCTTATCAATCCTGGTTCCGCGCTTAATATACCTCTCATGCGGACTGATGTTGCCATAATATAAATCTTCAAGTGTTGTCATGTGCGTTGCACCTCCTTTTTGCAACACAAACACATACCACAACATTTTCCACAAGTCCAGAGAATTATTTTTATAAAAAAGCAAAAGCGCCGCCTTTCAGCGACACCTTTGACAAACTTATTTTTTATTCTTTTTCTCACGGTACTGATAATCAGCATTGATTTTTTTGATTTTCTCTGCGTTTTCGGGACATAAGTTTAGAATGATTTTCTCTATACCTTTTCTGTAGATTAAATTATGTTCGGTTGCAATTTCTTGAAGGGTATGCTCTTTTTGGTTCTTCCAATATAAATATGCAAACAACATATCTACTACATTCTGATCAAACGATAATTTCGGATGGAAGCTATATAATCTTTTACGTTCTTCTGTTTCTTTTTTATCTACGATATAGTTTTCAGTTATAAAGCTGTAGAAATCATTTAATGTTTGATCATCCACCTTTATGTTTAATAATTCACATTTCTTAAAAAGTTGTCTTACTGCCTTAGGTTCAATATTAATATCATAAAGATATTCTCTTTTCCCTTTGTGGTGAAGATTATTCAGAACAGAAAGCATAGTTAGAATCAATGCAAAACTAACAGATCTGTCTTTTTTGTCAGGATTGTTCCACGCATAACTATAGTAAACAAAATGCTTAATATCATTTTGTTCTATAAACCTAATAAACAATAACGATATTGGTTCGCCTTTAATATCTAAACCATAAATTCGGTCTTTTTTATGAAATCTTTCTTTTTGTCTAAAGTCTTCAATATCTTGTTCAAGCGAACTTGATGTAAGATCTATAATGCGCATACGAACACTTTCAATCAATTCTGATTTTTCGATATCTGATAATTTGTCAGAATGAATTATTAAATCATAAATCTTTTCATACATCCCCCGTTTCGCAAAATAATAAATCATATTTTTCGGCTTTGCTAATCTACAATAACTCAAATCAACTGTTGAATACAGATATGTTTGCTGCAACAACATTTTTGACATATATAAAAGTTCGCTTAAGTACCTTTTAATTTGTATTATATCTTTTAAATCAGAGAATGCCTCTAAAAAAGATTCCGAAGTAAATGCAATTTCCTGTACGCATACTATTTTATAATAATTTATATGCCTTAACAACGAATTATAAATTTGCAAGCCATATAATGCTTTACCTTCATGAAGCATAACTAATGCAAACTCGTTTATATGACCTATTATGTCCTGAAAATTTGTGTGTTCAGTATAGTATTCTTGTACTTGTTTAGGTTTGTTGAAAAGCGTAACCTTCAATAAGTTGAAGTACAGTAACATATACTCGTTTAATTCGGGATAATTTTTGTTTGATATATGCTTTAGTGTTACAACCTTTAATTTTCGCAATGGCTCTGAAACATGCGGTTCAATAGGCCTTGCTTTTTTCATATGTGTTAAATTACTTTTATAATACTTATAAAATAATTCTTTCCGCAAAGAGCCACGGCTCAAAAACACTGTAGCAAAACGATATAGTATAAAAATTGCCAAATATACTGTTAACAATAAAACAGACACTGAATATACAAATGGGTAATTGTTTAACATCAAGCAGATATTAGTGAGTAACGAAACAAAAAGAGCAAGCAAAATCACTTTAAAAGATAGAATCTTCGAAGGGAAAGCAAGATCTAATATTCGTTCCCCATAAACATATTTGTTTTCTATGTTTGAAATTAAAGCAATAAGTGATACACATATAAGTGTTAGTGTTATTTGGGTTCCTAAAACACCGTTTTTACTAATATAGTCTGTGTAAAAATCAACATTAAAATATGGTGTGTGTTTTTCTGTAAACAATATTATCTTTGAGGAAATCAAAATATAAATTAAAGAGCCTAATAATGCAACAAATTTACTCACAGAAAAAACAATCCTTTTATTTCTATGATATTGTAGGCTTTGTTGAAATCGTTACACCGCTTACTGTAGGGAATGCTACATCATAATTTATATTGATATATGTGGGCGGACCGAGCAGTCTTGCCTCAAATGTGATTTTTTTATTTATTGTAACCGCCTGTTCGGAAGAGTATGTATTGTTTCCGTCTGACCATTCATAGTTGCCTGACGGAAGCTTTATGGTTGTACCCGACCTTACATAATTTGTTACGGTTGTACCATCGGGATATATGTATTCTACTGTGTAGAAAGCAAAGGCTGTACTGGTGGCGCTGCCGCCTTCAGGAATCAAGCGAACATATTTAGTAGCCCTTGCGGTAGAGGTTTGCTGCCTGTATCCAATGGTTGTTGTTACAGATGCCATTCCAATATTTGTTTTTGAATATGAGCCGCTCAGCGAAGCGGCAACCGCAATATCAAACGAATTGTAAGCATAAGCCGTGCCCAGAGCATCATTTACAAGCTTTAAAATATCTGCCGTAGGCAACACGCTGTCATATCGGATTCCGTTTCTTTGGGTTGTAAACTCTAGTGAACCAATGCATGTCCAATTACCATCAAGATACAAATAAAAATTTGCATAATAGTTTGAATTGTTTGGGTCTACTTTAATATTGAATGTGGTTGTTGCGTTGGTTTGCGGTTTTTCTTCCATATCACCAACAGCCAGAGCGCTTACTGTGTTAATATTTTCGTTCAGAACTATATCGGGAAGTTCGTCTTCCTTAGAAATAGTATTGTTGAGCTCTGCAACCCTGTCTTGCGACAGTGGAGCGGCCTCGCTTGAACCTGAGTCTGCCGAATTTAAATTTGCATTAAATGTTAAAGCCGAGGACATTGTGTCAGCAATTACATTTTCAAGGGAATGACTTTCGCTGTTTCCAAGCAGCGTAAGAATATTATTAATATCATTTTCCTTTAACAGAACAATGTAGCAGTTACCGTCATGCGTATGCGCCGGTTTATCACAAATAAGAAAATCGCCGTTATAGCAACTGTCATTATGGGTGTGTTCTTCTATCCCGCATCGTATTTCCTGCTCTAAGGCGACAGAATGTGTAACATTTGTGCAGAACAAAAGAACACAGGAGGTGATGCAGAAGATCGCGCAGACTGCGTAAAAAATAATGCTTTTAATATTCAGTTGTCGTTTGCCTTTAAAAGCATTCATTGACGGTCACTCTTTAAAAGATTTTTATTTTACTAAACTAAGTGGATTAAGCGAAAAAACGACCTTTCCTAAAAGCCTGTCATTTGTAACAACTCCGATTTCAGATAATCGGCTATCCATAGCAACATCCCTATTATCCCCCAGAACAAAATAGGAGTTTGTTGGAACATTATACGGAAAATCAAGGTTGCTTTGCCCAAGAGTTTTATTTTCAATATAGGGTTCATCAAGCTCCTTGCCGTTCACCGAAACCGTTCCAAATACATCAATTGATACCTGTTCGTTTCCGATTGCCACAACGCGACGAACTATTACCTTATTGTTATAATAAAACGCTATGATATCTCCGCTTTTTATCTCTGCCATTTTATTTACTATAAGTATTTGTCCGTCTTCAAGTGTCGGAGTCATACTGTTACCGTAATACTTGACTACAGGCATAATAAATGTAAACAGATTAAGCAAAAGAGAAGCGGTAACAATGATTATCAGAACAATTTTTAAAGTTCGTTTAAAAATCTGCCCCCTAAAAAAGCTCTGCTTTTTCTTTGATTGTTTTTCCACTGTCTTTTATCTCCTAAACAACACAGAAAGTCACCAATAAGCATAGAGAAAATTAAACCCTATGCGAATTACAGATTGTTTTTTTTAAAAACCACCGAATATAATTATTCCAGGATATTATATTATACAATATTCAAAGAAAAATCTCAATAGATAAACGCTATTTTTTGTTTTTTTCGAAATATTGTTAAAAATTAATGGTTTGCTTTTTCGGTAGCCGAAGCGTTCAAACTCGAATCAGCCTTAAATGGCTATTTTTAGGCATACTTTGGTTCATCGAACCTCATAGGCGGCAGCCTTATGAAATTCTCTTCACCAAAATCTGCTTTAAAAATTGCACATTTAAGGTCAAAGAGTTTTGTTAAT
>JAGAJK010000095.1 GCA_017626145.1 Clostridia bacterium | reverse complement strand
CTAATAGAAAAAATATCGTACAAAAACGATATTTTTCCTTAAGTGTGTATTTATTTTGTCAATTTTGACAAACTTATCACATTGTAGATACTATTATTTAAGCCTTTTTGCGATTATGAACTTTTTTTACATTCCCTTTTTAATATTTCGGGATTTATGGCATATAATAATTATGTACTTTATGTACGTCTGCCCGGAAGAGCTATAGGCTGCGGAAAATGTTACAGGCAGACAGAAAAGAAGACCATACAGGTCTTCTTTTTTTAGAGCTTTTTAATTTTAGGATAAGGTTGTTTTTCGTTGGTTCTGTCTGCAATAGTGATGCTTTTTACACTTACTGGTGAAAAAACATTATATAATAAATTGGCATATATGTTATTTTCCCTTTTTGAGTTACTTTGTCGGAGTTCGAGAGCACATATCCGCTTTTTATGTTATATTCATCATTGGAGAGAAAATGACTAAGTGCACTATGGCGTGTATAATCCTTGCCGGACTTAACTTCGATTGGTACTACTGAAAGTGAATCGTAATCATCTATGAGGTAGTCTACCTCACCTTTGCTTTTATTGTCATAGTAAAATAAGTTAAAACCATGAGCTTTTAGTTCTGATGCAACAACTGATTCATAAACTGAACCTAAATTTATACTTTTCAGATCATTCAGAATGGCCGTTATATTATTCTTGTAAAGTATATTTGTAAGTATTCCCACATCATTTAAATATAACTTAATTAAATTTTTGCCGCTTGATTCAATTAAAGGAAATACAGGATTTGAAATAGCCTTAACTTCAAGGGAAATTCCTGCATTTATCAGGTAATCAAATTCATCTTTGTAATCTGAAAAACGTTTACCCTTTTTATTTTCTATATTCTGAACTATTACGCGTTTTTTCTTGTTTTCAAGATTCGAGGGTATGGTTTCAAAAATTCTGCGGATTTTTAATTTGTTCTCCGAATCATATTTTGATGCATCAAGGGAATAGTACTCGTGTACCTGACTTTGTATCGTTCTTACGGTTACAATATTTTTATCTCTGTTATATGAATTTACAGCATCGGGCAGCCCACCTACTAAAAGGTATTTTTTAAACAAATCAAGCATTTTGAGATGTATATTTTCCTCAAGGCTTTCTTTAGCTTCAAATTTTTTACGCATAGCATCTATGGCAATTTTGTTTACGCCCTGACTTATTATAAACTCTTCAAAGTCAAGTGGGTACATTTGTTTAACCTCAATACTTCCTATGGGTATGGACGTGGTTTTAGCCAATGTAACTCCAAGAAGTGAACCGCTGGCAATATAGTTAAACTTGTTATCTTGTTTTAAAAATTTTAAAAGGGTAAGCAAATGCGGATATGCCTGTATTTCATCAATAAAAATCAGGGTGTTTTCCCTTTCCTTCATTCTTTCTCCTGCAAGCATACTTACCTGCAGATAAAAGTCATCAACAGTTTTTACATTTTCAAAAAGGCGGTTACCGATTGAATCTTCAACCATATTAAGCTCTATATAGTTTTCAAAAAGCTTTTGACCTACATGGCGTATTATGAACGTTTTACCTATCTGTCTCGCACCGTCAATTATAAGTATCTTGTTAGAATCTGTAGACAGATAACTTTCAATATACGATTCAATCTTTCTGTATAACATAAAATTCACTCCAATTTTACACTTTTCCATAAGTTTAGGATGTTAAAAAACACACTTTTCTATAAGATTATAACATTAATTTATACATAAGTCAATAAAAAATACACAGATGCATTTGCATCTGTGTATTTAAAGCCTTTTAATTTTAGGATAAGGTTTTTTCTCATTGGTTCTGCCTAATATATAATCAGTAGATGTTTTATAAAAATCTGCAAGGGTGAGGAGATGCTCAAGTGGAATATTCTGAATTCCACGCTCGTATCTTGAATAAACAGTTTGCTGAATTTTTAAAATGTCAGCTATATTTTCCTGTGTAAGGTCAAGATCATCTCTTAAATCTTTTAATCTTTGAAAATACATAGTACACATCCTTTAGTATTAATATGTACTATTGACAATAACATAAAAATGATGTATATTGTTTGATATAGAACTTATAAGTACTAAAAGGAGGACGTATGATAGCAACATTTTGCGGACACAGAGAAGTTTATGCCAAAGGTGTCTACGAAAAGGTATTGGAATTTGTAAAAGATTTAGTTATTAATAAAGGTGTTGATACTTTTTACAGCGGAAATATGGGGGAGTTTGATAAGCTATGCGAAAAGGCAGTAAGAGCACTTAAAAGAGAACACGATATAAAGCTGTATTGGGTTGCACCTTATCTGACGAGCGAAATGAACAAGGAAAAAAGTGAATTTGAGCGATTGTACGATGGGATTATTATTCCCGATTTTGGAGATGCTCATTACAAAGCGGTAATTTTAAAACGAAATTTCTGGATGGTAGATAAATCCGAATATGTTATAAGCTATGTTTACCGTGAATTCGGCGGAGCATATAAAACCTTAAAATATGCACAAAAAACAGGAAAAAGCATATTATCGGCAGATGTTTATGAAACGTAAAAAACCGACTGTTTTATGACAGCCGGTTTTTGTAAAATATTATTTGTTTAATACAATCGCTATAAACTGAGCGCTTTTGTCGCCCATGGCGTTTTCGGAGTGGGGGACGGTTGCATCAAAGTAAACGCTGTCGCCTTTGCTCATTTCGTAAGAAATGTCTCCGATGTTGAATTTGATTTTGCCCGAAACAACGAAGTTGAATTCGTGTCCTTCATGGCTGTGCATTCTTGGTTCCTTTTCCGTTGGTTCAACAGTAACCAATAACGGGTCTGCCTTTCTGTTACGGAAGGTATATGCAAGATGCTTGAATTCGCAGAACTTATCCTGACTTATGGTAAAGCCTTTACCTTTTTTAACAAAGGCACAGGTTGAAAGTGTGGGGGAAGATCCGCTCATTATATCAAGAATTTCAACTTCTAAAATGTCTGCGGCATTATAAAGGAAGCTGTATGAAAAATCTCTTTCGCCGTTTTCGTAGGCAACGTATTCTTCAATACTCATTCCCATTTTATCTGCCATTTCTTCTTCTGTTAAATTGCAGTCCACACGAAGTGTGCTGAGTCTGAAGCCGATTTCTTTTAACTGGTCGGTCATTTTTTTATCCTTTCCGCCTTAATCGGTTTGATATAAGACTGTGTGATAATATATTACGCAAGATTAACCCTCGTAATCGTAACCAAGCTGAATTGCTTTCATATTAAGCTCAAGTAAATTCGCCTTTTTAGCAGGAACAACCTTTTTCATTGCCATTTCAATGCTTTCGTAAGGAATTACTCCTGTGTGCTTAATAACGTGACCTAAAATAATCATATTAGCAAGACCGGGTAAGTTTTCGTCCGATGCAAGCTTTGTTGCAGGAATGTAATATGTATTTACATCCTTTCTCTCAACCTTCTTTTCGATTAAAGCGCTATCGCAGAAAATATATCCGCCGCTTACTGTTTCGTTTTCGTACTTATCAAGGGAAGGTGCGTTCATAGCAACTAAAATATCGGGGTTTGAAACGATAGGTGAACCGATTTTTGTATCACTTAAAATGATACTGCAGTTTGCGGTACCGCCTCTCATTTCAGGGCCGTATGATGGAAGCCAGCTAACCTCTTTACCCTCTAAAAGACCTTCATATGCGAGGAATTTACCTGAAAACAGAATTCCCTGACCGCCGAAGCCTGCAATTAAAATCTGCTTTGTCATTTATTTTTCCTCCTTTGCATATTTGTCCTTATAAACTCCCAACGGATAGTATGGAAGCATATTTTCTTCAAGCCATGTTAAAGCTTTATCAGGAGTAAGACCCCAGTTTGTAGGACAGGTTGAAAGAACTTCGATTAATGAGAAGCCTTTGCCCTCTACCTGATTCTGGAATGCCTTTTTGATAGCTTCTTTTGCTTTTTTAACGTTCTTTACATTGTTTACTGCAACTCTTTCAAGGTATGTTGCACCGTCAACGTTTGAAAGCATTTCACAAACCTTAACGGGGTAACCTACTGTATTAACATCTCTTCCGTAAGGTGATGTCTGTGTAACCTGACCGGGAAGAGTTGTAGGCGCCATCTGACCGCCTGTCATACCGTAAATTGCGTTGTTAACGAAGATAACTGTAATATTTTCGCCTCTTGCAGCAGAATGAACTGTTTCTGCTGTACCGATAGCCGCTAAGTCACCATCACCCTGATATGTGAAAACAATGTTTTCGGGGTCTGAACGCTTAACACCTGTTGCAACAGCAGGAGCACGTCCGTGAGCTGCCTGAACCATATCGCAGTTAAAATAATTATATGCAAAAACAGAGCAACCAACAGGAGCAACACCTATTGTTTTTCCTGTAATACCCAATTCATCGAGTGCTTCAGCAACAAGACGGTGAATAATACCGTGAGTACAGCCTGGGCAGTAGTGAAGGGGAGCATCTGTAAGAGCCTTTGGTTTTTCAAAAACTACCATTATTTAACGCCTCCAATCTTGTTTGCTTCATAAATCTTGTTTAATACATCTTCTGTTGTTGGAATCATACCGCCAACTCTGTTGCAGAGAAGAACGTCCTTCTTGCACTGTGTAGCAAGCTGAATGTCTTCAATCATCTGACCCATTGAAAGTTCAACGGAGATAAATGCTTTAACCTTATCTGCAGCTTCGTTTAATACCTTTTTAGGGAATGGCCAGAGTGTGATAGGTCTTATCATACCAACCTTGATACCTTCCTGGCGTGCTTTATCAATAGCGTTCTGTGATACACGGGAAGCAACACCGAAAGCTACGATACAGATTTCAGCGTCTTCCATTCTGTATTCTTCATACATAACTTCATTTTCTTCAATCTGTTTATATCTTTCAAATCTGTTGAAGTTGAAAACTTCAAGCTCTTCAGGCTTTAAGAAAAGTGAGTTTACGATGTTTGGCTTTCTTTCACCCTTTGTGCCTGTAACAGCCCATGACTTGTCGTATTCTTTAACTTCACCCATATCAAGGCTTACAGGTTCCATCATCTGACCCATTGTACCGTCAGAGAGGAGCATTGCAGGCATTCTGTATTTCTCAGCAAGGTCAAAGCCCTTAAATACAAGGTCAACCATTTCCTGAACAGAGTTAGGAGCTAAAACGAGAAGGTGGAAGTCACCGTGTCCGCCGCCCTTTGTTGCCTGGAAGTAGTCTGACTGTGAAGGCTGAATACCGCCAAGACCCGGACCGCCACGCTGAACGTTTACGATTAACGCAGGGAGGTCACAGCCTGCTATGTATGAAATACCTTCACTCTTAAGTGAAATTCCGGGGCTGGAGCTTGAGGTCATAACTCTTTTACCTGTTGCAGCAACACCCATTACCATATTAATTGCGGCAATTTCGCTTTCTGCCTGTAAGAATACACCGCCGTCAATCTTTGGAAGTCTTTTTGACATATACGCCGCAACTTCTGTCTGCGGTGTTATAGGATAGCCGAAATAATGATGACAGCCTGCCATAATGGCAGCTTCGGCAAGGGCTTCGTTGCCCTTCATCAAAACTTTATCTGACATAACTATTTTCCTTTCTCAATTAAAAAGCACAAATTTGCTTTTTGAAATTATTTTTCAACTGTAATAACGCAATCAGGGCACATTGTTGCACAGAATGCACAGCCGATGCAGGCACTCTGGTCACTGATTGTTGCAGGGTGATAACCCTTAGCGTTAAGCGATTCTGAAAGGCATACGATTTTTTTGGGACAAGCACCCACGCAAAGACCGCAACCCTTACAAAGCTCTGTATTAAAAGTAACTTTAGCCATTTATTTTCAACTCCTTTTAAACGACATCTGTATAAACTATTCTCTGCTCCACGACTGTTTAACGTAGAGTTTTATTGGAAATGCATTTTCGCATTTTGCCGAAACCTCACCAAAGATTGATTCCTTAACGGTAGTCATTTTAATTTCAAGACCTGTTTTTTCCGAAACCTCACGGGCATATTCAAAGGATGAAAATATATCCTCTGCCGTAGTGATATCTCCAAGATTTGAATTATTCACAATACCTGTAAATTTAATCTTTGCCGCTTCTTCAATTTCCGACATAACCGCAATACAGTCATCTGCTGTTCTTGTTAAAGGACGGAACTTGTTTATAACGAAAAGCATTTCGTAATTATTTTCTTTTAAAATTGCAGGAGTGTAACGACCAAGTGCCAGAGCACCTCTGTCGTCACCGCCCACGTCAATGATACCCGTTACATCCTTTTCAAGAACAGCATAAGCTTCTGCAGGAAGTGCAGGTGTGTCAACGTTTGTGTTGGCAAAGGGGGAGGAGATAAGGCGTATTCCTTTTTCCTCTAAAATGTCCGCACTGTCCTTTGTTCTGAAATAAGGATTTACAATATCAAGGTCGGCAATTGCAACATTTTTGTTATCTTGTGCAAGATAAATTGCCCAGTTAACTGCGATGTTGGTTTTGCCGCTTCCGTAGTGGCCTGCAAATATTGTAAGACGTTTATTTATTAAAGAACTATTGACCAATTGAACTCATCCTTACATTTACCCCACTGAATACCTGTAATGGTATCGTAGAGCTTCTGACTGATTTCGCCGATTTCGCCGCCGTTGATAACCATAACGTCATTCTCGTAACGGAGCTTACCAACAGGAGAAATAACAGCAGCAGTACCTGTACCGAAGCATTCTTCAAGTCTGCCTTCCTTCTGAGCGGCAATTAATTCGTCAACAGAAATTCTTCTTTCTTCAACCTCAAGTCCCCAGCTCTTGCAAATCTGAATAACTGAGTTTCTTGTGATACCGGGCAGAATGCTTCCGTTAAGCATAGGTGTTACGATTTTACCGTCAATCTTAAAGAAGATATTCATTGCACCAACTTCTTCGATGTATTTTCTTTCAACACCGTCAAGCCACAGAACCTGTGAATAACCGTCATCGTGAGCCTTAACCTGAGCAATTAAGCTTGCTGCATAGTTACCGCCTGTTTTAGCAAAGCCCATACCGCCTTTAACGGCTCTTACATATTCATCTTCAATCCAGATACCTACAGGAGCAAGTCCGCTTTCATAGTAAGCACCACTTGGTGAAAGAATAACTATAAAGAGATATGTTTTAGAAGGTGCAACACCTAAGAATGAGTCTGTTGCAATAACGAAAGGACGGATGTAAAGGCTTGTGCCTTCTTCTTCGGGAATCCAGTCTTTATCAATCTTAACAACTTCGCTTACTGCCTGAACGAAATCCTCTTCGGGAATTTCAGGGATGCAAAGTCTCTTATTTGATTCGTTTGCTCTTTTTGCGTTCATATCAGGACGGAAAAGTCTTGCATTGCCGTCAGCATCCTTGTATGCCTTAAGACCTTCAAACATTTCCTGACCGTAGTGGAACACCATTGATGAGGGAGCAAGTGAAAGGTCGCCGTAAGGTACGATTCGTGCATCGTGCCAGCCTTTACCCTCTGTGTAATTCATAACAAACATATGGTCGGTAAAAATATGACCGAATCCAAGCTTTTCGCCCTTTTTAGGTTTTTCCTTTGGGGCTGTTGTTCTGGTTACTTTAATGTCTAACATTTTAAATCAATCCTTTCCATTGATAATAATTATTTTCTTTTTTTAATTTTGCTTACGTCATAAGGTGTCGTCTGATAAACAATGTAGTTAAGCCAATTTGAAAACAGCAGATTTGCCGATGAACGCCAGGTACAAACCGGTTCCTTTTTCGGATTGTCGCCGGGGAAATAATTTTCCGGAACCTCGGGGTTGAGACCTGCGTTTATGTCTCTTAAGTACTCTTTCTTAAGAGTATCGGGGTCGTATTCGGAATGTCCCGTTACGAAAATCTGTCTGCCCTTTTTTGTCATTATAGCATAAACACCTGCCTCTTGTGAAGAGGAAAGTATTTTAAGTTCGGGAATTTTTTCTATATCCTCCCTTTTTACGGTTGTATTTCTTGAGTGAGGAACCATAAATCTGTCATCAAAACCACGGAAAAGAATAGCCTTTTTCTTGTCGGCAACGTGCTCGTAAACTCCCGAAAGCTTTTTGTCGAGGACATATTTTTTAATACCGAAATGATAGTAAAGGGCAGCCTGAGCACCCCAGCAAATGTGGAATGTGCTGTGAACGTGAGTTTTTGTCCACTCCATAATTTCACAAAGCTCATCCCAGTATGAAACCTCTTCAAATTCCATCAGTTCAACGGGAGCACCGGTAATTATCATACCGTCAAAATACTGTTCCTTTATATCGTCAAAAACCTTGTAAAAGGAGAGAAGGTGCTCCTCTGATGTGTTCTTTGATTTGTGGCTTTTGGTGTGAATAAGCTCCATTTCAATCTGCAACGGAGTGTTTCCTAAAACTCTTGCCAGTTGTGTTTCGGTATCTATCTTAAGTGGCATTAAATTAAGCACCAGAATTTTAAGAGGTCGTATGTCCTGCGTTATGGCTCTTGTTTCGGTCATAACGAAAATATTTTCACTTTCAAGGGTTTTTACTGCAGGTAATTCGTTAGGAATTTTAATAGGCATAATTTATTCGCCACCTTTCTTACATATTTAATATATATTATTAAGCTTCAAGTGCCTGCTTGATATCGTCAATAATATCATCGGCACTTTCAAGACCGCAGGAGAAACGAATAAGGTCTGCAGAAATTCCGCAGGAGATTAATTCCTCGTCGGTCATCTGTCTGTGGGTTGCACTTGCAGGGTGCAGACAGCAGGTTTTTGAATCTGCAACGTGGGTTTCGATAGATGCAAGCTTTAAGTTTTTCATAAACTTTTCTGCTGCCGCTCTTCCGCCCTTAACACCAAAGCTTACAACACCGCAGGAGCCGTTTGGTAAATACTTTTTCGCAAGGTCAAAGTATTTGTTGCCGGGAAGTGAGCAATAATTTACCCACTCAATTTTATCGTTTGTATTTAAGAATTCGGCAACCTTCTGTGCATTTTCGCAATGCTTTTTCATTCTCAGAGGAAGGCTTTCAAGACCTAAATTAAGAAGGTATGCGCTAAATGGTGACTGTGATGAACCAAAATCACGCATAAGCTGTGCTGTTGCCTTTGTAATAAATGCACCCTCTAAACCGAAACGCTCTGTGTAGGTAATGCCGTGATAGCTGTCATCGGGAGTTGTAAGACCGGGGAATTTATCTGCATACTTGTTCCAGTCAAATTTACCTGAATCAACAATACATCCGCCAACGCAGGATGCGTGACCGTCCATATACTTTGTTGTTGAATGAGTTACAATATCAGCACCCCATTCAATAGGACGGCAGTTAACGGGAGTTGCAAAGGTGTTATCAATAATAAGAGGCACACCGTGTGCGTGAGCAAAGTTTGCCACTCTTTCAATATCGAAAATCATAAGTGCGGGATTTGCGATTGTTTCACCGAAAATTGCCTTTGTGTTAGGCTTTATAGCCTTTTCAAGCTCTTCATCGGTACAGTCGGGAGAAACAAAAGTAAAATCAATACCCATCTTTCTCATTGTTACGTTAAAGAGGTTAAATGTTCCGCCGTAAATACCCGATGATGCAATAACGTGGTCACCGCAGGATGCAATATTAAATATGGCAAAAAGGTTTGCAGCCTGACCCGATGATGTAAGCATTGCGGCTGTTCCGCCTTCAAGGTCACAGATTCTTGCAGCAACATTGTCGCAGGTTGGGTTCTGAAGTCTTGAATAAAAATATCCGCTTGCTTCAAGGTCGAAAAGCTTGCCCATTTCTTCGCTTGTGTCGTATTTGAATGTTGTGCTCTGGATAATTGGAATCTGTCTTGGTTCACCGTTGCCGGGAGTGTAGCCCGACTGAATGCATTTTGTGTCAATTGAATATTCTTTCATAATTAACCGCCTTTCCGCACCGAAGTGTTTAAATAAATTTTTAGTCTACCTTTAATGCATTTCTTATAATCTTGCCCGAAGTAGTTTTGGGTAATTCATCAACGTACTCAATAATTCTCGGGTATTTATAGGGAGCAGTATTCTTTTTAACGTACTGCTGTAATTCTTTTGTAAGCTCCTCCGACTGTTTAAATCCGTCGGTCAGCCTTATAACTGCACATACTACCTGACCGCGAAGTGGGTCGGGTCTGCCTACTACTGCACTTTCCTTTACTGCAGGATGAGTGTTTAAAACACTTTCAATTTCAAAAGGTCCGATACGGTAGCCGGAGCATTTAATCATATCGTCATTTCTTGAAACGTACCAGTAGTAACCGTTTTCGTCTTCATATGCAACGTCGCCTGTATGGTAAATACCGTCTTTCACAGGATTTGTCATTTTGCCGTTAAGACAGTATTTGTCCAGAAGACCTACCTGCTTTCCGCCCTTTACAAACATAACAACCTCGCCGTGCTCACCAACGGTACAACGTTTTCCGTCTGCGTTGATAATGGCAACATCGTAAAGAGGACTTGGCTTGCCCATCGATGACGGACAAATATCAAACCACTGGAACGAACAGGTAATGGGAGTACCTTCACTTTGACCGTAGCCCTCGTGAATGTAATGACCGCTTATATTGTAAAATTCCTTGTTAACCTCACCTGATAAGGGCTCACCTGCTGTTGCAAACCATTTGATTGACTCAACGTGCTTCTTTTCAAGACCGTTGTGAAGAAGGAAACGGTACATTGTAGGAGGTATGCAAAGGCTTGTAGGCTTATAAATTTCCATTGCCTTCATAAGACCCTCGGGGCTGAAACGAACAGGGTCGTAGCCGAGGATTGCGCTTCCGCAAATCCACTGACCGTAAATGTTACCCCAACCGAATTTTGCCCAGCCGCTGTCTGCCTGGGTTAAGTGAAGTCCGTTATTTAAAACGCACTGCATATATTTTGCTGTTACTATATGACCAAGGGGATAGGTTCTGTTATGAATAGCCATTTTAGGATAACCTGATGTGCCTGATGTAAAGTAAATAACCATTTCATCGGTATTCTTAAGTCCTGAATAGGTGTTGTCCTCTTCAAAGGCTTCGAACTTTTCATCAAACCAATCAAAACCGTCAACCTTTTTATCGCCTACGGTAATTATATGTCTGAGTCCCTCACATTTTTCCTTTAATGGTGAAACCTGTGAAATTACGAAATCGTCATCAATTGCAATAACCATTTTGACCTTTGCTTCGTTAACACGGTATGCAATATCCTTTGTTGTAAGCTGAATCGATGCAGGAACTAAAACGGCACCGATTCTGTGGAGTGCAACTGCAATAATCCAGTATTCCCAACGACGGCGAAGAAGAGTTAAAACTCTCTGACCTTTCTTTATGCCGAGACTTTTGAAATAAGAAGCCGCTTTTTTTGAATAGTGTGAGATTTCCGTAAAGGTAAAATCACGGTGAAAGTCAGAATCGTCACAGTAAACTAACGCTCTTTTATCAGGTTCAATTTCTGCCCATTTGTCAACAATGTCACGGGCAAAATCAAAATCTGCAGGGACGGTTAATTTAAAATTCTTCTTAAAGTCCTCGTAGCTTTCAAATTCTGTTCTTTCAAGGTAATTTTTTATCAATTCCATAGTGTTTTATCCTTCCTTTGTTCAGCCGGGTGCTGAAAATATAATTTTTCTTGCGCCGGATACAAAAAAGCTATCCGACCATATTAGGACGAATAGCTCGTGATACCACCTAATTTCATGCGAAAGTGTTACAGTCGCACCTTAATCAACACGGATTTAACAATTAAATCGATGCCGCTTCCATTTATACGGCAGGAATTACCGTCGAAGTCTACTAAGGAAAATCCCGTTCGGTTCGCAGCTCCAAGACTACTTCCTTATATTTCACATAAGACGCTTCCACCGTCCGCCTCTCTCTGTAATGCTACCTTATAAGTACTCCTTCTCTTCACAGCTTTTTGTATTCAATTTCCTAATATTATAGTATAGAATTATAAAATTGTCAAGAAAAATTTTTTCAGACATTGAAAATGTCGTTCTCTTTCGATGAAACGGTTATTGCCGTACAAAACGTACTGTCTTCAACCATTTCACCAAAATATAACTTCCATTTTCTTCGTCTGGTTTATAGTGAAATGTCGTTCTCTTTCGACGAAACGGTTATTGCCGTACAAAACGTACTGTCTGCAACCATTTCCATAAGCAAATTTCGTTTCCTTTGTCTTATATATTTAAGATTCTTTCTGCATTTTTGTGCAAAATAAGCTCTTTTTCTTTATCTGTAAGGTTAAGAGCAAAAAAGTTGTCAAGCTCAGCCTTTGTATCCCACATAGGGAAGTCCGTGCCGAAAACCATTCTTTCTGCACCATAAATTTTGATAAGCTCCTCTGCTCTTTTTCTGCCCGTTACGAAAAATGAGCTTGATATATCCATATAACAGTTTCTGTCCTTTAAATATTCAAGTGCTAAATCGGGCATCGACCATCCGCCGAAATGAGCTCCTATAACGGTAAGCTTCGGGAAAAGGTCGAGAATTCTCGCAAGCTTTTCGGGATGCGAATACTTGTAGCGGTAGTCGCCGCAATGTATTAAAATGGGAAGTCTTCCCGATATTGCTTCATAGAAAGGGAACATTCTTTCATCGTCCATATCAAACTGTTGGGTATCAGGGTGAATTTTAACCCCCTTTAAGCCTGCTTTTATAACTCTTTCAAGCTCAGGCTCAAAATCAGTAAAATCAGGATGCATTGCCGCAAAGCCGTAAAATTCTTTATGCTTTTTACATTCACCGATAACGAAATTATTAATTGAAGGAACCTGATGAGCGGTTGTGGCAACCGAGTGAATTACGCATTTATCAATACCATTTTCACGGCATTCCTTAATCAGGTGCTCACTTGTGCCGATTCTGTCCATTTCAATGGTGTAAAACTTTCCGATGGCAGCAGTAGCTTTTTCGGCAATAGGCTCCGGATATATATGTGTGTGAAAATTAATAATGCGCATTTTAGCATCCTTTCTTCCAAAACTTTTATTATCTTATTATAATAACACAAAATGACATATTTTGCAATACTTAATATAAATGCCTATAACTTTATTTTCTGTGGAATAATTTTTGTTGAAATCTCGCATAAAAAAGGTCGCAACTTGTAAAAGTTGCGACCTTTAACTTATGTTAATATATTTCCGCTTTTATTCTTAAATATTAATTAAGTGCTGAACTCGTATATACATCCATTATTTTTTCGGCTTCTTGTGTGTATATATCTTGCAACTTCCCAGCCCATTCTTCATACTCTGAATATTTACCAGAACCAGTTGTATACATTAGCTCTGCCATTTCAGACATACCAGAAGTTGATATTTCTGCCAATTCTGAAATCTTTTTATTTGATATTTCCGCTAAACCATTTAAGCCATTAGTATTTTGGGTAGCTTCTTGCTTGTATTCTTCAATAAGTACTGGTGTAGCCTCTTGAAGTTTTACTTTATATTCTTCTAAAATAGAACTATATGTTTTTTGAGCTTTTGTTTGACTTGTTTCAGTGGTGATTGAGTTGTTGTTTGTTTCTATGCCTTCATTATTGTTGTTACTGATAGACATTGAAAAACATAAACACCCTATAAAGAAAATTATTGAAACAATCATTATAGTTATTGTTAAGGGAGAGTTCTTTTGATACCATTTGGGATACAATGGTTTAGAACAATTTGAACAAAACTTCCCGTCAGAGACTTCTTGATGGCAAAATGGACATTTCATATATAATAACCTTCTTTCTGTATGCTATTTAATTATAACATATATAGTATAGTTTTACAAGCCTTTTTCAACATTTTCAGCATAGTGCCCTGCTGTGGTTATCTCCTTCTAGTGGATATCCCTGAAGAAGGAAAAAAACAACACTTATATATATTTGCCTATTAATTTTTCTAAAAAAACAATGCTTTTTAATGGGTAAAATCAATAAAAAAATTGTGGTCAGAAAATCTTCCGTAATTTTCCGACACTTATAAATGACACTTATAAAAAAGGCTCCCTTGTGTAAAGGGAGCTGTCAACGGAGTTGACTGAGGGATTGTTTGATTTCATTATCAATAAACATACATACTCCCTCAAAGTTTTTGTTTATATCAAGATTTGATATTCTTATAACTTTTAATCCATATTGTTCTAAAAACTCAGTTCTCAAAGCATCTTTTTCCATTCCTTTATCATCATAATGCTGTGAGCCATCCAATTCAATAACAAGCTTTGCTTTAGCACAGTAAAAATCGACAATATATTTCCCTATAACTTTCTGTCTTATAAACCTGATAGGGTATTCTCTCAAATAATCATACCAAAGGTGTTTTTCTTCTTTTGTCATATTCTTTCGTAGTGCTTTTGCAAGAGGTACAATCTCTTTATTGTGTCTATAGTCCATTACAATCCCTCCGAGTTGCTACGCACCCCACCTCCCTTTACACAAGGGAGGCTCTTGATAGTGCTTTCTTGCAATTTATATTATCATTTTTAATGGTTTTAGTCAACACAATCAACTTTTTGCAATCGATTATATATAACTTCAAAATCTCTTTGAGATTAAGGCGAAAAGTCCATTCCACAGAAAATCGAGTTATAGGTATAAATGAAGAAAAATTTTTTTATTTACAGAAAGGCAAAAATAAGGAAAATGTGGTTTTTGTTGGTTTTTTGATTGAAAATGTGTGAATTCACTTGACTTTCTGTTAAATGTGTAGTATCATATATATTGAATAAGTTTCACGGAGGGTTAATGTGACGGATAAGATTGAGCTTGTTGCCTGCGACATAGATAATACTCTTCCTTTTGAGAACGGAAGAATAAGCGAAAATGCGCTTTCTGTCGCAAAAAGCGTAATGCAGAACAAAATAAATTTTTGTCTTGCCAGCGGAAGGCATCTTAGTGATATGACCACTCTTTCGGAAAATCTTGATTGCTTTTACATTGCCTGTGACGGAGCTTTGTGTATGAAAGGTACGCACTTTGTTTCAGAAAAGGCAATTCCAAAAGAAACTCTTGGCGAAATTTTTTCAAGAACAAAAGCTTCTTTACTTTTATATTCACTATTTAACGTATACTGTTTTTCTGATGATGAAAGCTTTATTTCGGAAAACAGAAAAAGGTATAAGAATTTCAGAGTGGTAAAAAGCAGAGAAGAAATAGTTGAAAGTATTTATAAGACTGCATTTTTTACCGATAACGATTCTGACCCTGCCATACGTTATGCCGTAGTAAATAAAAAGCTGTGGCGTGTTTACAATAACGACGGCTGGAAGGAATTTGTGTTGTACGGTACAAACAAAGGCACGGCACTTAAAGCACTTATGAAGGAGCTTAATGTAAGTGAAAAGAATGCGGCGGCATTTGGCGACAATATAAACGATATGGAAATGCTTAAAGCAGTTCGTCACAGCTTTGCAGTTATTAATGCGAAAAACGAAGTCAAAAGAATGTGTAAGTATAAAACAGAAGATATTTTGAATACATTAGTAAGTATTACGGAGGTAGGAAAATGAGCTATACAATTTACGATGCTCCCAAAAGTGAGAGAATAGGGAAGTTAATCAAAGCCCTTTACGAAAAGAAGCCAAGAATTGAATCTTCCCGTGCGGTTCTTTTAACAGAATCTTATAAATCAACAGAGGGAGAGCCTACAAATATAAGAAGAGCTAAAGCTTTTCGTCATATTTTGGAAAATATCCCCATTGTTATCCGTGACAATGAGCTTGTTGTAGGAAGCACAACCGTTCAGCCAAGAAGCTGTCAGGTGTTCCCTGAATTTTCATTTGAATGGCTTGAAAAGGAATTTGAAACTGTTGAAACGAGAAGTGCCGATCCGTTCAGCATTTCAAGCGAAGTAAAATCAGAGCTTCGTGAAGTATTCAAATACTGGAAGGGCAGAACAACAAGTGAGCTCGCTACAAGCTATATGTCGCCTGAAACCCTTGTTGCAATGGAGCATAACATTTTCACTCCCGGTAACTACTTCTACAACGGCGTAGGCCATGTAACCGTAAATTACGGCAAGGTTCTTAAAATTGGTTACAAGGGGATTATCGAGGAAGCGAAAGCCGCTCTTGAAAAGTGCAGAATTTCAGACAGTGATTATGTTACCAGAAAGGCATTTTTAGAAGCTGTTATCATAAGCTGTGAAGCGGCAATTACATATGCCAAGCGTTATGCAAGACTCGCTCTTGAAATGGCACAGGAGGAAGCTGACGCAAAACGTAAATTGGAGCTTGTTTTAATAGCACAGAACTGTGCAAACGTTCCTGAAAACGGAGCAAGAACATTCTATGAAGCTTGTCAGAGCTTCTGGTTTGTACAGATGCTTATTCAGACAGAATCAAGCGGTCACTCAATTTCACCGGGACGTTTCGACCAGTATATGTATCCTTATTTTAAAAAGGATTTAGAAGCAGGTGTTATCACTCCCGAATTCGGTCAGGAATTAATTGACTGTGTATGGGTTAAATTAAATGACCTTAACAAGTGTCGTGACGAAGCATCTGCTGAAGGCTTTGCAGGTTATTCTGTTTTCCAGAACCTTATTGCAGGCGGTCAGACACCTGAGGGTATGGATGCAACAAACGATTTGTCATTTATGACAATTCAGGCAACAATGCACGTACTTCTTCCGCAGCCTTCATTCTCTGTAAGAGTATGGAACAAAACTCCTCACGAGTTTATGGTTAAGGCGGCAGAGCTTACAAGAACAGGCGTAGGTTTACCTGCTTATTATAATGACGAAGTTATCATTCCTGCTTTGGTAAGCCGTGGTCTTACACTTCAGGATGCAAGAGATTACAATATAATTGGTTGTGTTGAGCCTCAGAAATCGGGTAAAACCGAAGGCTGGCACGATGCGGCATTCTTTAATATGTGCCGTCCTTTAGAGCTTGTTTTCTCCAACGGTGAAGAAAACGGCGTTCAGGTTGGCGTTAAGTCGGGTAAGCTTACTGACCTTACAACCTTTGATAAATTCTTTGATGCTTACAAGGCACAGATGGAATATTTAATTGAGCTTATGGTTAATGCGGATAACGCAATTGACCAGGCACACGGAGAACGTTGTCCGCTTCCGTTCCTTTCTTCAATGATTGAAGACTGTATCGGCAGAGGTAAGAGCAGCCAGGAGGGCGGTGCTGTTTACAACTTTACAGGTCCGCAGGGCTTCGGTGTTGCAAATATGGCTGATGCTATGCAGGCAATCAAAACTCTTGTTTATGAAGAAAAGAAGCTTAAGCTTTGCGAGCTTAAGGACGCAATGGCTCATAACTTCGGTAAAGAAGGAAATGCAACAGAAGATGCTAAGGATTTAGCGGCAAAGGTTGTCAAGAAGATTATGGAAACAACATCTGTTCTCTCCGAAGCACAGATTGCTGAGGTTTACAATCAGGTTGCGTCAAAGGTAAGTGTGCCTACAACCGGTGACAATGCTAAATACAAAAAGGTAAAAGAAATGATTGACGAGGTTCCGAAATTCGGTAACGATATTCCTGAGGTTGACTTACTTGCCCGTGAGGTTGCATATACATATACAAGACCTCTTGAAAAGTACAAAAACCCAAGAGGCGGTCAGTATCAGGCTGGTCTTTATCCTGTTTCTGCAAACGTACCTTTAGGTGCGCAGACGGGCGCAACACCTGACGGAAGATATGCATACACTCCTGTTGCAGACGGTGTTTCTCCATCAGCAGGTAAGGATGTAAGCGGTCCTACAGCTTCTGCAAACTCTGTTTCAAAGCTTGACCACTTCATTGCATCAAACGGAACACTCTTTAATATGAAGTTCCATCCATCTGCTCTTGAGGGAATAAGCGGTATTGAATCATTTATTTCACTTATTCTCGGTTACTTTGACCAGAAGGGCAGCCATATGCAGTTTAACGTTGTAAGCAAGGAAACACTTCTTGATGCGCAGAAGCATCCTGAAAAGTATCAAAGCCTTGTTGTAAGAGTTGCAGGCTACAGTGCATTGTTCACAACACTTTCGAAATCATTACAGGATGATATCATTAACCGTACCGAACAGGGCGGATTTTAAAGGAAATATATAAATGGAAAATTATCTTGACACAAAAGGACGGATTTTTGACATTCAGAGATTTTCCGTGCACGACGGACCGGGGGTAAGAACCATTGTTTTCTTAAAGGGTTGTTTTTTAAGATGTAAATGGTGCTGTAACCCCGAATCCCAAAGCAAGAAGATTGAAACCATGGTTGTGGCAGGAAAGGAAAAGACAATCGGTTACGACGTAACAGCAGGCGAGGTTTTGGAAAAGGTAAAGCAGGACAGACCTTACTACCGCCGTTCCGGTGGAGGACTTACTCTTTCCGGTGGCGAGGCACTTTTTCAGCCTGATTTTGCGGTAGCACTTTTAAGAGGTGCCAAGGAAAACGCAATAAACACAGCGATGGAAACAACCGGCTTTGCGGACTTTGATACAGTCATTAAAAGATACATACCTTATCTTGATTTGTTCCTTATGGACATAAAACATATAAATTCGGATAAGCACAAAGAATTTACCGGTCAGCCTAACGAGCTTATTTTAGAAAATGCAAGAAAGATTGCCCGGGAAGCAAAAAAGCTTATTATAAGAGTTCCTGTTATTCCTACATTTAACGATACCGTTGAGGAAATCGAAGCAATTGCCGAATTTGCAAGCTCACTTGTAAATGTAACGGAATTACACCTTCTTCCTTATCACAGACTCGGTAAGGATAAATATGAAGGACTTGGCAGGGAGTACACTCTTGAACACATAACACCGCCAACAAAGGAGCATATGCTAATGCTTAAAAAGGCGGCAGAAAAATATGGACTTAAAGTAGAGATTGGAGGCTAAAGGGAATGAACGAAACGCTTGAAAATAAAATGCGAATAATACAGGAGCTTGTTCCCGGTAAGCAGATAACTCTTGCTCATATTATTGCAAACCCTGATGCGATTCTTTATAAAAAGCTGGGTCTTGACCCTGCAATAGATTATTCAAAGGCGGCAATCGGTATTGTTACTATGTCACCTGCGGAAACAGCAATTATTGCAGGCGATATTGCAATTAAAAGCTCGGGAGCGGAATTGGGATTTGTTGACCGTTTCAGCGGTACCTTAATTATAACAGGTACCGTGTCACAGGTTGAATCTTCGCTTAATGCTCTCTGTGAATATTGCAGAACAAAGCTTAATTTCACGGTTTGCGAAATAACGAGAACGTGATGAAAAAGCTTATATTAATGGGACGAAGTGAAGCCGGAAAATCAACTCTTACCCAGGCACTTAAGGGTGAGAAGATAAAGTATCATAAAACACAGTACGTAAATTATTACGATGCGATAATTGATACACCCGGTGAGTACATACAAACAAAGAATTTAGGAGCGGCACTTGCAGTTTACTCCTACGAAGCGGATGTTGTTGGTTTGCTTCTGAGTGCAACGGAGCCGTATTCACTGTTTCCACCCAATATAACCTGTATGGCAAACCGTGAGGTTATAGGGATAGTGACACAGATAGATAAGGAAGATGCCAATCCCGAAAGAGCTGAAAGATGGCTTCGTCTTTCAGGCTGTGAAAAGGTTTTTTGGGTAAATTCAAAGGACGGAACGGGAGTAAAGGAAATCCTTGACTATCTGAAAGAATGAAAAAAACAAAAAACCACAAAAAACCACAAAAAAACAGAAAAAACCGTTGACAAACCCACAAATATGTGGTATAGTTATAATGTGATAAAAATTGGGAAAGTTTGCGGGCTTTTTCAATTATATAATAAAGGTAATAAAAGAATCTAAATAAAGGAGAAATGTAATTATGGTATCAGAATTCGAAATCAAAAAAGAGATTTGCGAAATCGGAAAAAGAATTTACAACAGAGGCATGGTTGCTGCAAACGACGGTAACATCTCAGTAAAGCTTGACGATAACACATTTCTTTGCACACCAACAGGCGTAAGTAAGGGCTTTATGACTCCTGAATACATCTGTAAGGTGGATGCAAACGGTAATGTAATCCAGGCAAATGCCGGTTTCAAGCCATCATCAGAAATCAAAATGCATATGAGAGTTTATAAGGAAAGACCTGACGTTAAGTCAGTTGTTCACGCTCATCCTGTTTATGCAACAAGCTTTGCTATTGCAGGTATTCCGCTTACACAGCCTATTATGCCTGAAGCGGTAATCGCTCTCGGTTGTGTGCCCATCGCTGAATACGGCACACCTTCAACAAACGAAATTCCTGATGCTGTTTCAAAGTACTTACAGCACTTTGATGCAGTACTTCTTGAAAACCACGGTGCACTTGCATATTCAGATTCACTTCTTGCTGCATATCACAAGATGGAATCACTTGAATTCTATGCACAGCTTCTCTTCCAGTCAAGACAGCTTGGCGGTCCTAAGGAGCTTTCACAGGATCAGGTTAAGAAGCTTTATGAAATCCGTGCACAGTTTGGCTTAAAGGGTAAGCACCCTGCTGATATCTGCGTAAACAAGGGTGGTGTAAACTGCCACAGCTGCGGTTCATGCCAGGCTACAATTGAAGCTGAAGCAAAGGGCAGCGTTGATTTAGTTGCAGAAATCACAAAGAAAGTTTTAGAACAGCTTAACAAATAATCGTTTGGGAGGTATTTATCTTGAACGAACAGGACATTTCACGTTTAGTGGAGTCCGTAATGGGTAGCATCAGTTCTGCATCCGATTGCAATGCCGAGAAGCATCATAAATGCACCTGCCTTCGTGATATCAGTCTTGATATGGCAAAAAAGCTTGCCTTGAAGATTGAAGCAAAGGCAAAGGAAATTGGAGTTAATGCGGTTGTTGCAATTTCCAATACGGGAGCAAGACCTGTTTTGGTTGAATGTATGGACGATTCTTACATAGCAAGCTACGATGTGGCTTTAAATAAGGCATACACAGTTGTATCTCTTAAAATGACAACATCGCAGCTTAAAGAATTAAGTCAGCCCGGCGGTCCGCTATACGGAATACAGTTTACAAATAACGGTCAGATAGTAATCTTCGGCGGCGGTGAGCCACTTAAGTACAATGGCCGTATAATCGGCGGTCTCGGAGTAAGCGGAGGCAGTGAAGAACAGGATACGTTCCTTGCTTCCTACGGTGCATCTGTTCTTGCCGAAGTTATAAAAGAATTTAAGTAAAAGGAGTAACGGAAAATGGATGTTAATTCAACACAGCTTGAAGAAATAATCAAGCAGGTAATAAACAACCTCGGTGGCTCAGCTGCTCCTGCGGCACCAAAAGCATCATCCGGTACTGTTCCTGCAACAAGTAAGGCTGCAATGCTTACAGCTATAGAAAAATATGAAATCAAAGAATTTCCTATTCCCGAGCTTGGCGATGATGATATTCTCGTTAAGGTTGAAGGCTGCGGCGTTTGCGGTACAGATGCTCACGAATTCAAGCGTGACCCATTCGGCTTAATACCTGTAGTATTAGGTCACGAAGGCACAGGCGAAATCGTAAAGATGGGTAAAAACGTTAAAAAGGACAGTGCAGGAAAGCCACTTGGTATTGGCGACAAGGTAGTAACATGTATGATTTTCAAGGATAACCCTGATATCACAATGTTTGACCTTAACAAGCAGAACGTTGGCGGTGCAGATGTTTACGGACTTCTTCCCGATGACGATATTCACTTAAACGGCTGGTTTGCAGATTACATGGTAATCCGTGGCGGTTCAACAGTATTTAACGTAAGTGACCTTGATTTAGAATCAAGAATTCTTATAGAACCAAGTGCAGTTCTTATTCACGCAGTTGAAAGAGCTAAAACAACAGGTATTTTAAGATTCAACAGCAGAGTTGTTGTTCAGGGATGCGGACCTATCGGTTTGATTTGTATCGCAATCTTAAGAACAATGGGTGTTGAAAATATCGTAGCTGTTGACGGCGAAGATAAGAGACTTGAGTTTGCTAAGAAGATGGGTGCAGATAAGTCTGTAAACTTCAAGAATCATCAGGGCATCGAAGCACTTGCTCAGGCAGTTAAGGATGCATTTGGCGGATACGAAGCAGACTTTGGTTTCCAGTGCACAGGCTCACCTGTGGCACACAGCAACATCTACAAGTTTATAAGAAGCGGCGGCGGTCTTTGCGAGCTTGGTTTCTTCATTAACGGCGGAGATGCTACAATCAACCCACACTTTGATATTTGCGCAAAGGAAATTACCACAGTTGGTTCATGGGTTTATACACTTCGTGACTATGCTACAACCTTTGATTTCCTTAAGAGAGCAAAAGCAATTGGTATTCCAATGAAAGAGCTTATTACTCATAAGTTCCCATTGGATCAGATTAATGAAGCACATCAGACAAACCTTCGTATGGAAGGCTTGAAGATTGCAATCATAAATGAGTAATTTATTATTTTTTGGTAGGAGGAATTTAAAATGGCACAGGAAGCATTAGGCATGATCGAAACAAGAGGTCTTACAGCTGCTATTGAGGCTGCAGATGCTATGGTTAAAGCAGCAGAAGTTGTTTTAATCGGTACCGAAAAAATCGGTTCAGGTCTTGTTAGTGTTATGGTAAGAGGCGATGTTGGTGCAGTTAAGGCAGCAGCTGAAGTTGGCGCAGACAGAGCATCAAAGCTTGGTGAATTGGTTGCAGTTCATGTAATTCCAAGACCTCACAGCGATATTGAAAAAATATTGCCAAAATTCTAAGAGGAGTGGATTTTAATGGCAGCACCAAAAAAGAGTGCAGCAAAGTCAACAACAAAGACAGCTGCAAAGAAAACGGTTAAAACTGAACCGGTGGTTCAGGAAACAATAAAAGAAACAAAAATTGTAAAAGAATTTAAGGAGGAAATAAAAATGGCACAGGAAGCATTAGGTATGGTAGAAACAAGAGGTTTGGTAGCAGCAATTGAAGCAGCAGATTCAATGCTCAAAGCAGCAAACGTAGTATTAGTAGGAACTGAAAAAATCGGTTCTGGCCTCGTAAGCGTTATGGTTAGAGGTGATGTAGGAGCAGTTAAAGCTGCTGTTGAAGCAGGTGCTGCAAATGCATCAAGCCTTGGCGAATTAGTTGCAACACACGTAATCCCAAGACCACACAATGACGTTGAAAAGATTCTCCCTATCTTAAAGTAATTTAACCAAATAAATTGTCTTTGCCGTAACGGATTTTTCCGTTACGGCAGGTGACAGTTTTTTGAAAATTATCAACTGAAAGGGAATAGGATAACGTTATGATTATCGGAAAAGTAGTAGGAAATGTATTTTCTACAAGAAAGAACGAAAAGCTGGTGGGTAGCAAATTTCTTATTATTTCTCCAATCAGCGATATGTCCGGATCAGGTGACCGCTTTGTTGCAGTAGATAACGTTGGTGCGGGTATTGGTGAAACAGTGCTTGTAGCTTTCGGAAGTGCGGCAAGAATCGGTTGTGATATGGACAATGCTCCCGTTGATGCGGCAGTTGTGGGCATCATTGATGAAGGAAGCGAATTTTAAGAAAGGAATATGCAAAAATGACTTTACAAGACCTTGCAAAAATTATGAGAGAAAACGGCGTTTGCGGTGCAGGCGGTGCAGGTTTCCCATCATATGCAAAATTAAATGACAAGGCAGACACTATTATTTTGAACTGCGCAGAATGTGAACCGCTTTTAAGGCTTCACCGTCAGATGCTTGAAAAATATTCTTATGAAATTTTAACAGCACTTGATACGGTGGCAGAAGCAGTAGGTGCGGATAATATTGTTATTGCAGTTAAACGTTCCTATAAGGACGCAATAGCATCGGTAGAGTCAAATTTAGCATCCTTTAAAAAAGCAAGAATAGGTTATCTCCCCGAAGCATATCCGTCAGGTGATGAGGTTGTTACTATTTATGAAACAACCGGCAGAGTTATAAAGCCCGGTAAATTACCTATTACGGAAGGCGTTATCGTATTTAACGTAGAAACTATGTATAATACATATAATGCCCTTAGTAATATACCTGTTACCGAAAAGTATGTAACAGTTACGGGTGCGGTTAAAAATCCCGTTACCGTGAAAGTACCTTTGGGAACAGATTTCAATACGTTAATAGAGCTTGCCGGTGGTGCAACAATTGAAGATTATGCAATTATTAACGGAGGACCTATGACAGGTGGACTTGCAGGCAAATTTGAGCTTGTAACAAAGACCTCAAATGCCGTAATAGTTCTGCCGAGCGACCACTACATAGTAGAAAAACGCAAAACACGTGATTCGATAAGTCTTAAAAGAGCGATGGCATCCTGCTGTCAGTGCAGAACCTGCACAGACCTTTGCCCGAGAAATCTTTTGGGACACCCAATTGACCCGGCAAACTTTATGAAAAGTGCTTCGTCGGGCAATGCAAAGGATATAAAAACATTCTTAGATACATTTTCGTGCTGTTCCTGCGGTGTATGCGAATTATACGCCTGCCGTCAGGAATTAAGTCCGAGAAGCTTGATTGCTTCATATAAAGCAGGACTTCGTGCAAACGGCGTTACGATGCCTGCCGATATGGAATACGAAAACGTATCAGCCGACAGACCGTACAGAATAGTTCCTATGGGACGACTTATTTCACGTATTGGTCTTAAGCCTTATAACAAGCCGGCTCCGTTGGATGAAAAGGAAGTTTTACCGGAAATACTTAAAATAAAACTTTCACAGCACATAGGTGCACCTGCAAAGGCACTTGTTAGTAAGGGCGATAAAGTAACAAAAGGACAGATTTTAGCCGCAAGTGATGCGGATAAATTAGGTCTTAACATCCATTGTCCTATGGATGGAACAGTAAGAGATATTAATGACACATTTATTACAGTAATCAGGGGGTAAAGTAAATGAGCAAGGCAATCGGAATGGTTGAATATAATACCGTATCAACCGGTGTGGCAGCAGCGGACCTTCTTGTTAAGACCTCTGATGTCGAAATTATTGAAGCCCAGACAGTTTGTCCGGGTAAGTATATCGTAATTATTACAGGCGAATTAAGTGCGGTAAGAGCATCTGTTGATGCATCTAAAACACGTTTCGGAACTAAATTGATTGACAGCTTTGTACTTGGTAATCCTGCAGAAGATATTTTCCCTGCAATTTACGGTACAACTGTTATTGACAATCCAAATGCTTTAGGCGTTCTGGAAACATTTAACGCAGCGGCAATAATTGTTGCAGCTGATGCAGCGGCAAAAACTGCTGATGTTAAATTAATTGAGCTTCGTATTGCAAAGGGTATGTGCGGTAAGTCTTATATGATGTTAACAGGTGAGGTTGCGGCAGTTACTGCGGCAATTGAAAAAGCCAAAAAGACATCGGGAGACGGTGGAATGTTCCTTGACAGCACCGTTATCGCAAATCCTGACAGCAAGCTTTGGAGCACAATTCTTTAAATAAGAAAAAAAGCTGTGCCCGTAAGAACACAGCATAAGAATAGATTCTTTTAGAGAAGGAAAACGTCCATTTCACGTCTTCTGTCATTTGAACGAAGAATATGGCTTTCAAAATCCTTCTTTACAAGAGCGTTCAGGTAACCGTTGACACTTAAACCAAGCTCTTCGGCACGCTGGGAAATTTCTTCCTTGAGGCCCTTTGGAACGGTTAAGTTGATTCGGTCGTACTTCTGTGCGATAAATTTGTTTTTATAATCGGTTGATTTTGACATTTAATCATCACCTTTCGGAATTGATTTTATGATTTAAGTATACCACACAAATTTATCTTGCGCAATACCTAAAATGAATTTTCTTAAATTTTAGCCTCGTGGGGCGGAAAGGTATGATGGAAAATGGAACTTAACGAAAAGTACATCAGAGAAATAGTTGAAAAGGTTGTAGGCGACGTAACTGCAAGCGGAG
The DNA here is from genome assembly GCA_017626145.1 of Clostridia bacterium. Taxonomy (GTDB): domain Bacteria; phylum Bacillota; class Clostridia; order RGIG6154; family RGIG6154; genus RGIG8497. The sequence continues at coordinate 41,756 of JAGAJK010000095.1, read as the reverse complement.
CACTTGATACTGCCGGCAAGCAGAAGGGTGTTTTTGACACTATGAGTGAAGCATTGGAAGCAGTTAAAAAGGCTTACAAAGAATTCAGAAGTTATACAGTAGCACAGAGAGAGGAAATGATTTCAATAATCAGAAAGCTTACTCTCGAAGAAGCTGAAAATATGGCTGTTTTAGGCGTTGAAGAAACAGGTATGGGTAACGTTGCTGATAAGATTATCAAGCATCAGCTTGTTGCAAAGAAAACTCCCGGTACAGAAGATTTGGAACCAAGAGTTAAAACAGGTGATGACGGTCTTACTTTAATCGAAATGGCACCATTTGGTGTTATCGGAAGTATCACACCTTCAACAAACCCATCTGAAACAGTTATCTGTAACACAATCGGTATGATTGCAGGCGGTAATGCGGTTGTATTCAACCCACATCCAAATGCAAAGAAAACAGCAAACTACGCTGTTGACTTAGTAAACAGAGCAATTCAGGAAGCAGGCGGCCCGGAGAACTTAGTTGTTACAGTTAAGAATCCTACCAAGGAAAGCTCGGACGAAATGATGGCTTGTCCTGATGTTAAAATGCTTGTTGCAACAGGCGGTCCCGGCGTTGTTAAGGCTCTTCTTTCTTCAGGTAAGAAAGCAATCGGTGCAGGTGCAGGTAATCCACCTGTAATTGTTGACGATTCAGCAGATATTGCTAAAGCTGCTAAAGATATCGTAAACGGTGCAAGCTTTGACAATAACCTCCCATGTATTGCAGAAAAAGAGTGCTTTGCTCTTAAGAACATTGCAGACGAGCTTATTGATAATATGACAAAGAACGGCGCTTACCTTATTAAGGGCGAACAGATTGAACAGCTTATGAAGGTTTGTCTTGTTCAGAAAAACGGTAAGTGGGGAATAAACAAAGACTGGGTAGGCAGAGATGCTAAAAAGTTCTTAAAGGCTATCGGTATTGATGCAGATGCAAAACTTGTTATCTGTGAAACACAGTTTAGCCACCCATTCGTTCAGGTTGAAATGATGATGCCTGTTCTTCCTATCGTAAGAGTAAACGATATTGAAGAAGCAATTGACCTTGCTTGTCAGGCAGAACACGGAAACAGACATTCAGCTCACATTCATTCAAAGAATGTTGACCATTTAACAGCATTCGCAAGAGCGGTTGAAACAACAATTTTTGTTAAGAACGCTCCTTCATATGCAGGTATCGGTGCAGGCGGCGAGGGTCATACAACCTTTACAATCGCAGGTCCTACAGGTGAAGGATTGACATCTGCACGTTCGTTTACACGTCAGAGAAGATGTGTAATGGCTGACGGCTTACACATTGTGTGATTTTACTAAACGCAACTTACGAAAGGTGAAAATAAATGAAAGCATTAGGAATGATTGAGGTTTACAGTTTCACGACAGCTGTTTGTGTTGCGGATTTAGCGGCAAAAACTGCTGATGTAGCCGTTGTTGCAATGGACAGAAACAGACCTAAAAGTGCAACAGCTCCTGCTCCTTTGGTTATGATTGTTAAAATCGAAGGTGAGGTTGCCGCAGTAAGAGCGGCAGTTGATGCAGGCGTTGAATATGCTAAAAATGAAGGTAAGTACATTATTTCACACGTAATCGCAAATCCCGGCGATATGGTTGAATTAATGGGTTACAAGCTTGATATCAACAAGGATAAGTATAACAAAAAGCTTCCAAAGAGTTTTATCGGAGTTGAAACACCAATAAAGCAGTACGAAGCAATCGGACTTCTGGAAATTCAGGGTCTTGTTGCAGCTATCGCAGGTCTTGACGATATGTTAAAGGCGGCTGACGTTAAGGTTATCCATACTGAAAAAAGACTTGGCGGACGACTTGTTACCTTTGTTATAATGGGTCACGTTTCAGCAGTTAAGGCTGCAATTGAAGCAGGTATTAAGTCAGCAACAGCTTTAGGCGAAAAGTTCGGTGACGCTGTTATTGCTAACCCTCATGCTGAAGTAATGAAGTTTTTTGATACAGAAAGTTAAGAAAGGCTGATTGGCTATGTTTGACGAAAATGTAATCCGCGAAGCCGTAAGAAAAGCAATTTCTTCGGTTCAGGAAAAAATAGATAATAAAGATAAAGTTGTAGTAGGCGTATCTCAGCGTCATATACATCTTTCCCGTGAGCATCTTGATATCCTTTTCGGTAAAGGCTACGAGCTTACAATTAAGAAGTATCTTATGGGCAGAGAATATGCATCTGAAGAATGTGTTACTTTAGTTGGTCCTTCACTTAAATCCATTGAAAAGGTAAGAGTACTTGGTCCTGTAAGAGCAAACACACAGGTTGAAATTTCAAAAACAGATACATTTATCTTAAAGGTAAGTCCTCCTGTTCGTCCTTCAGGTAAAATTGAAGGCTCCGAAAAGATGGTAATTGTAGGTCCTAAAGGCGTTGTATATCTTAACGAGGGTGTTATTATTGCAAACCGCCACATTCATTTAGAACCTAAATTTGCAGAGGAAAACGGCATTAAGGATAACGATTATGTTGATGTTTTGGTTGATTCCGTTAAGCCTACAAAATTCTACGATGTTCAGGTAAGAGTAAGAGACGATTTCAGAAATGAAATGCATATCGATACCGATGATGCCAACTCGGCAGGAATCAAGAACGGTACAATGGTTACCATTATTAAAAAATAAACAGGAGTGTAAGTATGTTTGCACTTGAAAGACAAAAAAAGATATTAGAGATTCTGGACCGTGACGGTGCGGTGTGGGTCAGTAAGCTGAGTACAGAGTTTTCAGTTGCAGAGGAAACGGTAAGACGTGACCTTGAAAAGCTTGAAAAACAAGAAGTGCTTGTAAGAACTCACGGCGGTGCAGTTCCCATTGATGAAAACAACGTGGAGCTTTCTCTCGAAAAAAGAAAGCACACAAATTCCGAATCAAAGGAAAAGGTTGCACGTGCGGCAGTTGAACATATTGTTCCCGGCGATACGGTATTTTTGGATGCTTCAACCACCACCTTTTATATTGCAAAGCTACTTAAGAAGATGAGCAATATAACCGTTATAACCAATTCTATAAGAGTTATAAACGAGCTTTCGGGCTGTGAGGGAATAAAGTTAATTGCAATTGGTGGCAAAGTAAGTGACAATCAGTCATTTATCGGCTCCGTTGCAGAAGATACTATTGAAAAATGCTACTTTGCAAGTAAGGTGTTTTTCAGCAGTAAGGGTATTTCTGAAGATAAAGGCGTTCTTGAAAGTAACGAGCTTGAATGCGGAATAAAGCAGAGAATGATTGCAAATTCCAAAGAAAAGTTTTATCTTTGTGACAAGAGTAAAATCGGAAGAGTCGGCTTTGCAAAGCTTGCTCCCTTAGACGCAATCAGTTGCTTTATAACAGATGCCCCCGACATCCCTGCAGGACTTAAAAAAGTGTTTAAAGAAAATAAAACCAAATATGAAATCATATAAATGTAAAAATCTCAAAGGTTAAGACTTTGAGATTTTTTTATATTGTAAAAGTCAATATGTTATTAAAAATAATCAAGTATGTTATAGAAAAATAAAAAGATATATGGAATAATTAAGTTAAAGGATTGGTAGTGTGTTGTAAAAAGGAGAATAGAATATGAATAAGATACTTATTATTTCAGAAAAGGAAAACGATTTAACAAATATTATTTTGAAATATTGCTGTGGAGCTAAGGTATATTCATACAAAGACTATAACATTCCCTTTGAAAAATTTGATTCAGTATGTGTCCTTGGAGGAACGGAGAAGAAACCTCTTACGCTTCCGGCAAAAAACCGTGTAAAAATTGAAAAAATGGCAAAGCAAGGCAAAAGAGTTTTTTACGAATTTGTTGCGTCAATTGATTGCATACATCAGGCAGATATAACTAAAACGACACATCATCGTTTAGTTTATTCAAACGAACAGGTGGAATTTGCAAATCTCGCCAAAGGAGATATTTTGGATGGACACTATAACGAACTTATAACATATCTTTTTCTTGAAAACGGTAAGAATGTACTTACATATCATGATTACATTTGCGCTCACGACCATATAGATATGGATTTTGCTACCTTTAATTCAGGTAAACCGGCATTATTCTTTTTAAAGAACAATATTTTAATATCAGCTTTTCGTATATGTAATTTTAATCGTGCACGTTTTGCACCTATGGAAAACTGGAAAGAAATATTAAAAAGCGTAATAGAGTTTATAGCAGGGGAAAAAGTTGAATTTGATTTCCCAAAGCCTGTTTGTACACTGTCAGCAGGTGAAAAGGTTGAAAATCCTGAAGATGTAAATCGGTCTGTAAAAAAAGGTCTTGAGTGGTTTAAAAATGCAAATATATTGATTGATAACGGTGAAAATGGTGTATACGAAGGATTTTCTCACTTTGTTTCTGCCGAGAACGGTAAGCAGGAGTTTTTGGAAAAAGTTCGTGCAGATTGTACTGGTGAAGTAGGCGGTGCGTATTTACTTGATTATATGGTGACCGGTAATAAGGAAAGTTATGAAATATTCAAAAATACCGAAGCATTTATTTTTGAATATATGCAGATTAAAGAAGGCGAACATAAAGGTATGGTTCGCTGGACCGAAGGTGCCTGGGAAGTGTGTTATCAGGATGACGTTGCAAGAGCGATTTTACCCACGTTGCTGGCTATGAATTTTGGAATTGAAAGTAAGTATTCCGAAGATGTAAAGCAAGCTCTTGATTATTTAGTCGAAACAACAGATGAGGATGGCTTAAGAGTAGCAAGAACCGAGTGCATAACTCTTACCGAAGAGCGGGAAAATAAAATAAAAAAAGCCGGAGCAGGAACACCGTGCGCTCACTACAATGCGTATTATCATATGGTGTTGATTCTTGCAACCCGTGCAGGCTTGGGTGAAAAGTATGCAAATATAGGAGTAAAAGGGCTTACTTCTATTATGAATAAGTATCCTGAAACTAAGCGGGAAACAAGTGAAACAGAGGAAATGTGCAGACTTGTTTTACCTTTATCTGTGCTGTATGAATATACGAAAGACGATGAGCATAAATCCTGGTTATACAAGGTTGTAAAAGACATGGAAAGATTACAGCATAAGTCATTTGGCTATGCAGAATGGGATACAGGCTACAAAGCAGTTTGCGCAAGAAATGATAAAGGTGAATGTGCTCTTCTTGCTAATAACAACGACCCCGTTGCAGACCTTTTATATTCAAACAACTGGCTTCCAATGGCTTTTTCCTATGCTTATATGGTAACGAAGGATGAAATGTTTTATAAAAAGTGGCAGGAAATTGCAACGTTTATGGTTTCTGCACAAATAAGCAGTAATGATATATTACTAAACGGTGCATGGGCAAGAGCCCTTGATATGAACAGAATGGAAATTTACGGAGTACCCCACGATGTTGGCTGGGCACCATGCTGTATGGAAAGCGGTTGGACGGTTGCAGAGATACTTATGGGATTACAATTTATGACAGTTGTTAAAAAGGAAACGTTTAAATAATAGTCTGATGCGATTGAGTTTATCAATCGCATACTTTTGTTTAAGACATTACTTTAAAAATCACATTTGGTGTGTTCTCATGCACATCTTCAAAGACTTCAAGCATTATTTTGCAGTAGTTCTGATATTCTTCTGTTAAGGTATTAAGACCGTAAATTTCAACAATAATCTCACCCTCGTCATAAAATAAGTATCTTAAACAGTCCCATAAAGCAGCCCAATTTCTTCCGTAATAATCGGGCAGACCGAACTTATCCTTTAAAATTGTGTGAATTTTATCATAGTGGTTACAGTCGGTAAAGTCTAAAATAATAGGATTCTCAGTAATATCCTTAAAGGCATTTTCATCGTAATTCTTGTCGTTCATAGCTAAACCTCCATTTAAACAAAAATTAATATATATGTTTTATTGTCATATGAGGGAATTCCTTTTGCGCTTCATCGAAAATCTCAAGCATAGTTTTACAGTAATTTTGGTATTCTTCGTTTAAAGAACTTATTCCGTAAATTTCTACTGTGCGCGGTGTTTCATCGAAGAAAAATAGTTCACGCAGGCAATCCCAAAGTGCACTCCAGTTTTCTCCGTAATAGTCGGGGAAATCAAAAGCTTCTTTTAAAACTGTATGAATTTTATGCCAATGATTACAGTTTGTGAAATCTAAAACAATATGATCACCTATAGTTTCATTTTCATCGTTAAAATTTATAGAATTATTATTGTAATTCATCAATATCCTCCTTAAATAATTTCGTAGAATGTATGGTAGTGGTCGTAAGTAACGAAAATCAGACCGTCGTTTGAAAAGACAATTCGTGAAGTGTTTCGTTTTCCTGAAGTGTAATTAATATCGGCTTCATACCATATTCTTCCCGGTGATTCGGGCAAATGTTTGTTTTTGTTTTTATAAGTTCCGCCAAACATCATTTTCCCGGGACAAAAGTAATTTAAAGTTTTTTTGCGTTTCCAACCTACTACCATTGCATCATTTATCGAAATATAATAATCAGGCAGCTTTGAAAAATATTTCAGGTACCAGTCTGCGCCGTTACTGCCGTTATTTGTTGCTGTGCCTGCAAGTAAAGCTTTTAAGGCTTCTATTGTGCAGCGGCAGTTAAAATGAGCGGGTGGCTTTGGATTTGGTGTTTCGTACTTTTCGTATATTTTACCATGGTTTCCCTCGCAAGTCAAACATCTGCGGAAGTCATTTATTGATGACCACATTTTCCATTTTGTACTTTTAGTTGTATTTAAAATTGCTATCACCTCCTTTGTCAATGGTATTTTAGCAAATAAGCTATGTGACATTAAATGACACGTTTTCAAAGACAAAAATTTCGTAAGATATTGACATAAAAACGATAAAGTTGTATACTATAATAGTTAAATAATGTTTAAGCACAGGAGGAAACGGTTATGTTAGTATCAGCAGCAGAAATGCTCAAAAAAGCAAAAGAGGGTAAATATGCGGTAGGTCAGTTCAATATTAATAATCTTGAATGGGCTAAGGCTATTTTATTAACCGCTCAGGAATGTAATTCTCCCGTTATTTTGGGTGTATCCGAAGGCGCAGGTAAGTATATGTGCGGATATACAACAGTTGTGGGAATGGTAAAGGGTATGATTAATGAATTGGGTATCACAGTTCCCGTTGCTATTCACCTTGACCACGGTAGCTATGAACACGCATTAAAGGTTATTGAAGCAGGCTTCTCTTCAGTAATGTTTGACGGTTCACACTATCCAATTGACGAAAATATAGAAAAGACAAAGGAAATCATAAGTATCGCTCATTCAAAGGGTATTTCGGTTGAAGCAGAAGTAGGTTCAATCGGTGGCGAAGAAGACGGCGTTGTAGGTGGCGGCGAAGTTGCTGACCCTGCAGAATGCAAAATGATTGCAGATTTAGGTGTTGACTTCTTAGCAGCAGGTATCGGTAACATTCACGGTAAATATCCTGCAAACTGGAAGGGTCTTAATTTCGATGTTCTTGCTGAAATCGAAAAAGTTACAAGCCCAATGCCACTTGTTCTTCATGGCGGTACAGGTATTCCTGCAGATATGATTAAAAAGGCTATTTCTTTAGGTGTTGCTAAAATCAACGTAAATACAGAATGTCAGCTTTCATTTGCTGCTGCAACAAGAAAGTATGTTGAAGCAGGTAAGGATTTAGAGGGCAAAGGCTTTGACCCAAGAAAGTTACTTGCTCCCGGTGTTGAAGCAATTAAAGAAACAGTAAAGGAAAAGATGGAATTATTCGGTTCCGTTAACAAAGCCTAATTTCGGCTTAGAAAAATCAGTCATAGCATAAAAAGAACACTTCAAAGTGTTCTTTTTATTTTTACTTAATCGTGTTATTGCCGTACCTTTGTACTGTCTGCACTCCCAAACGAAAAATATAACTTCGTTTTTTATAGTCAGACAACTCGATTAAGCAAATACAGCATCATTTTAGTTGCCGGTGACGTCAAAAAACTCGTTCTGACACAGGCAAAACCACAAAACGGTTTTGCTTGTTTTTTACGTTCGGTCGTTTGCCGTACCTTTGTACTGTCTGCACTCCCAAACGAAAAATATAACTTCGTTTTTTATAGTCAGACAACACGATTAAGCAAATATGACGTCATTTTAGTTGCCTTGGACGTCAAAAAACTCGTTCTAACACAAGCAAAACCACAAAACGGTTTTGCTTGTTTTTGCACATAAGAATTTTAACTGCTAAAACTTGAATATTTCATTGATACGTGATATAATATACTCACCACAACTTATTACAACAATTAAATATGTAAAAGTATAATTACATATTATGCATAATAAAGAACGCAAGGTGTACGCTATGTAAAAAGCGTATGCTTCATCTCGTTACCCTTGTGTTCTTATGCATATGGTAATAAGTTGTGGTGACTTTTCGAGAAAGCTGCGTTTTTTGGTGCGTGGCTCTGCGAAGGGTTACGCACTTTTTTATTTACGGAGGATTCAATGGAAAACGAAAGGAAGGTTTGTTGTTTTTTTGGACACAGAAAAATAGAAGAAACCGAGCAATTAAGAAGTAAAATATATTCAATACTTGAAATTTTGATTACGGAAGATAATGTAAATACATTTATATTTGGCAGTCGTAGTGAGTTTGATAGCTTGTGTCGTGAAATAGTCGGACACATTAAAGAAAAGTATCCATACATACATCGTATATACATTCGTGCTGAGTATCGTTTTATCAGTAAGGAGTATGAAAGGTATTTATTGTCATCATGCGACGAAACTTATTATTCGTCCCGTGCAGTAAATGGCGGCAGGGCGGTATATGTACAAAGAAATTATGAAATGATAGATAAATCAGATATTTGTGTAGTGTATTATAATGAAGAATACAAACCGCCAAGAGGAAAAACCTCCTCAAAAGACATAATGGAACATCAACCTGCAAGCGGAACGCAACGGGCGTATGACTATGCGATAAAAAAAGGAAAAACAATTATAAATTTATATGAATGAAACAAGGCTGCAAAAAACTTTTTTGCAGCCTTGTTTCATTATGGCATATTTTTTAGTATTTACTTATCTGCTCGTTTATGGTATAATGAATAAGTAACGGAAAGGAGAGATTTTTATGGCAGTAATAAGAATGGTGCGTGGCTCGGCAAGTCTTGGAAAACGCACTCATATTAATATTTATGTACCCGATCAGGTGCAGGAAGGTGCAAAGATACTTTATCTATTGCATGGTCTTTCGGATAATAACGATGACTGGTTTAACAACACACAGCTTCTTCGTGCAATAGGGGCGAGAAATTTAATAGTAGTTTGCCCTGATGGCGGCAAGAGCTTTTATTCCAATATGAAGGGTAATTACAATTATTTTGATTACATATCAAAGGAGCTTCCCGATTACATTGAAAAGCTTCTTCCGTTTTCGGGCAAGGATGAAGACCGCTATATTGCAGGTCTTTCCATGGGCGGTTACGGAGCGTTTAAATTTGCTCTTTCATTCCCTGAAAGGTATGCAGGTGCGGCTTCCTTTTCGGGTGTTATGGATGTAATCGAAAGAATGGAAAACGCAACCTTCGACCACTCGGGCATTAAAGACGGTGAAATAGGTCCTAAGGGAGATTTGTTCTGCCTTGCAAAGCAGGCTGAAAAAGCAGATAAAAAGCCGAAATTGTATCAATGGTGCGGCACATCTGACTTTTTGTATCAGGATAATGTTAAATTCCGTGATTTTATCAAGGATATGGATTTTGATTATACATACAAAGAATCGGAAGGTGACCATAACTGGGATTGCTGGAATGAACAGATAAAATATATTTTGGATTTCTTTAACCTATAATTTCTTGATTTTTACACATATATATGGTAAAATATACTGAAAATTACGACAGGAGAGAAAATATGAAAAGACTAACTTTAATTTTACTTGCTTTATGCATAGTACTTTCGTCAGCAGGAGTTTTTGCATCCGAATGGCAGAACATCTACGTAACTATTAACGAAATTAATATTAATGTTGACGGTAATTTTGTTAATGCAAGAAACTTTGTTCACGAAGGAACAACTTACCTTTCACTTCGTGATATGGGAAATGTTTTAGGCTATGAGGTAGGCTGGGACGGCGAAACAAATACTGCAAGTCTTACATCAGGTGCAGAAAAGAAAACAGATTTTGAAAAGGGTGCACAGAGCACAGAAACAATTTCTGTTCTTGTGAATGATGTAAATGTTGTTGTTGATGGCAATCCCGTTAATGCAAGAAACTTCCTTTACAATGATACAACATATCTTGCACTTCGTGATATCGGAAATGCAACAGGTTATCAGGTAGGCTGGGACGAGGCTTCTTCTACTGCAATTTTACTTTCACAGGAATATATTAACGAAACTGTTGTACAGCTTGATATTGAGAAATTAAATGCAAAGGTAAACGGCATAAACGTACCTAAGGTATGGCTTCATGAAGTGTACCAGCAGATACCTTTGAATTATACTGAAGAGCAGCTATTTGCAGAATTGGAGTCAAACTGCAAAAGATATGCATATTATGCAGACGAAGCAAAAAGACTTGGAATAACATTGACAGAAGACGAGAAAAAAATTGTTGAGGACACTTATAAGTCATGGCTTAGCAATGCAAACAGCGACGAAGCATTAAACTCTTTTGTTACATCACTCGGTTATGTTTCTTTAGAGGATTGTGAAAAGGAACTTAAAGCATACTGGGAAACACAGATACTTGCAGGAAAGCTTACAAATTACATCTATGAAAATGATCCCGGCTTTGTTGAATTAAAATCAATTGCAAAGCCTGAATATGAAAAGCAGACAGAAGAGCTTAAGAGACCTACAGTTGTTGTAAAGCACATTCTGATTCCTTTTGATAATGATGGTGACAATACAGCAGAAAAGGCAAAGGCAGAAGCGATATTAAAGCTTCTTGAAAAAGGCGAAGATTTTGATTTGTTGCTTTCACAGAACAATAATGACCCCGGTCAGGGTTCACAGGGATATGAAGTTTATATCGGATGCGGTTTTGTTGAAGAATTTGAGGATGCCGCACTTAAGCTTAAAAAAGGCGAGATAAGCGGTATCGTTGAAACAGGCTACGGTTATCACATTATTAAGGCACTTGACGATTATATTTATCAGATGCCATTTGACGAATTCTTCCAGAGCGATTTCAGAATACAGATAAATCAGATGTTTGACCAGCTTTATACAGCATGGGAAAAAGATACTGAATGTGAATTTGGCTGGAGAAAATAATTCATAAAAAACGAATTTAATTTAAAACCTCTTTATACAATGTATAAGGAGGTTTTTTATGAACAGATTTTTTATGGTAATATGGCTAAATACATTGATGGTTATTAGTATAGTATCCTCCTCTATAATTTCAGCTCAGACACATATAGTTGCAACATCAAACGGTATTTCATTGCCGGAAGGGTGTTACGTAACCTTCAGGGGAGAATGTGACATAAATTCCGATTCAAAAACAGAAACAGTTTATGTATATGCACGTAAGGAAAATGATGAGTCGGATATTTGTGAAGATACAAATATTGCTGTTGTTACACAGGATGGCTTGCTTCGCCGTACAAATCATAGTGGGGTAAGCGGCAGTAATCAGGAGGTACATATAAGTGATTTTAATTCGGATGGAATAAAGGATATTCTGGTGATTTTATCAAAAGGCAATGAGAAAACCTGTATGATAGGGGATTTTGCTCATTCAATGCCAAAGAATATTATTACACCAAAGGACTTAAAAGGCCTTGAAATGAAGCTTGCGTTTACCGATGGATTTGCAGTTTCTGCAGAGCTTGAAAACGGACAGATATTTTCGGTGAATGTTTCCCAATCAGCACAAAAGCTTTGTGAGAGTGGCGTATTTGACCCAAACGGCACTTTTGTTTGCGGTACGCCAGTTATTTCACCTATAACGCAAATTTCGGTTAAAGAGCACGATTTTGGAAGTAATCTTGTATTTACACAACAGCTTATTGCAAAGGAAAGTAATATTGTTCTTTGTAATATACAAGCTGAAATGGAATATACCGGAGATACGCTTCTTATAAAAAGAATAGAATATTATGTATAAAAAAGGGGCTGCATTTTTACAGCCCTTGGTTTTGTGTATAGTAAAAATCGTTTAAAAAAATAATTTCTGTCACTAAGTGATATGATTTTTCCTATTTAATAGAATCTAAGTGTCCCAAAAGCAACACCGACATTTTTAAGTTCTTCAATTCTTGACTCGCTTCCTACTGTTGATAAAGCTCTTATTTTCACATACCGTGCTTCAATCGGTTCAAACTCTGCGATATGCTCACTTCCGTAAAGTCTTATTCTTCCTTGTGCAACCTTGGTAAAGTTAATACAATCCTTACTTACAAAATATTCATACTTACTCATAAAGCAAGCCATTGTTTCCGGGACATATCGTGTTGGAATATTCGGATAATAACCTATCGCACTTAAGGTGCGCGTTTTTCCCATATTTATTACAATTTCACCGCTTGGTTTATCAAACTGAAAATATTCTGAAGTATCGGAACTCAACAGAGGCCAAGGACATACTCCGCTTGTATTGAATTTTACCTTGAAATCACTGTCGTTGATTTCGGTCTTGTTAAATTCAGGCACAGGATATTTATCAAAGCTTCTGCCCGTCCATACAGGAGAGGATATCGTTGTTTCGCCTATTCTGCTGTATAGCTTAAGATAAAAATATCTTGCAGTATCCGATTTTACAGTTATGTCAAAGGCAAATTCAAAGTCCCCTACCTCATAAGATGCAACAACCTCGCCATAGTCAGAAATAATTTCAACAAAAGTTGTATCATCATCGTTTTTTCTTGCATAAAAAGGTTCGGCGGAAATTCTGAATTTATAAGTATCGGTAAGAGGAAGTACAGTTGACGGATTTTTTCCGTTTACTGTGTAAAAAAGCTTGACATTGCCATTTTCGCAAGCATATGTACGGGCATTTATCATAGCATCAAGAAAATGCTCCTTTGTATCTCCCTGCGCATACATAAATGTTCTGGAAGTTTGTGCAATTCTTCCCCAATAAGGTCCGTGATGATCGCTTGCGCCGTAAGGTGAAATTCTGTATCCGCAGTCAAGGTACAATGAATAAACTCTGTCATTTATAAGGTTACTGTCATCTGCACTGTTAAATACCTCGACACCGTGAACAAGTTCAAGGGCATTTTTATCTGTGCGGTGTTCAGGGTCCCAGGAATTAAGCAAAGCTTGTGCACCACGAAAAGCCTGAAGCTGCGGATGTGCTATAACACCTACACTGCATTTGTTTGTGCCGAGCTTTTCAAAATACTCATCTCTTGAACAATCAACAATAGCATATCCCTCTTTGTTGATAACTACCATTTCACCTGCATGGGAACGCTCATCACCTATATTTGAAGTATAAAACTCATCAAGTCTTGACTCACTTCCCGCAAAAGCGATAAAATCCTTACTTGTATACATATCCGCCGCTTCAAATGTTTTGAAAAATTCATCATCATCTAAAAGCTCGGTATGGTCCGTCACCGCATAAAATTTAAAATATTCTTCCTCAGAAACCTTTTTAAACACATCAAAAGGGGTTGAAAGTCCATCGGAATAGGAGGTGTGTGCGTGAGTGTCGCCTACATATATTTTAAATTTTCCGTCAGGGTCTGATTTTACCATTTCACGGACTGCAACCTCGCAAAATGCTTCTTCATTTCCTGCTTTTACAGTTATTTTTGTATTACCTACACCTTCAAGGATTACAAGAAATTTACCTTTTCCAAGCTCTTTTATACGGGCAATTTTATTATCACCCGACTGACATAAAATTATATCGCTATCACTTTCAGCTCTTAAGGGTACAATATCTCCGCAAAAGGTATTAACCTCACTTTTAGAAAGTTTCAACATAATTTATCACCTCAATTTTTTTGTGATTACAGTATAAACAAAGATGCATTTTCTGTCAACAAAATCTTAAAGTTTTTTAATTTATTCCAACATAAAAATAATTTATTCTTATAAGAAAAGGGCGTTGCCTCAATTGAGTGAAAAATCACTTATTGAGACATGCCCTTTTATATTGTATTAAACTCCGGTATTAGGATCGGCTTCAGGAGTTATGCCGGGAATCGGAGCGGATGGAGTTGTGTTTGGTTCGTTTGGAATATCGGATGGCTGTACAGGCTCTGTTACAGCAGGAGTATCAGGGTTTGTAACAGGCTCCGTAGGTTCAACTGCTTCTCCGGGAGCTTCCCCCTCGGCAGGAGGAGCTTCACCTTCCGGTGTCTGTGGTTCTTCTGCAGGAGCATCCTCTTCTTCGTTTCTTAAAATTATCTTTTTAAGCGGGATATAGTAGCTTGAATGAATTGCTTCATTTTTAACAATTTCTCCGTTTTTGGAAACAATTCTGCGGCTTGAAATGGTATAACCGTCAGAACCGGATTGTTTTACCTTTTCTACACCCTTTTCGAGTGTCGGGTCATTTTCATACTCAACGGGACGCGGACGTGTTGCGGTAATTGAATTCTGAATTTCGACCTTGTAATGGTCTTTGTCTGTACCGAGTATCGTTACCGTACAAATACCACCGCTAACAGAGCTTACAACCTTTATGGGATACTTGGTATTATTTCTGAAGCGGAAATCTATTGAGCCCATAGCAACTGTTGCATCCTGACCCATAGGAGCATAGGAGACAGGGAAGGAATGATTTTTACGTTCTACGATTTCAAGATTTGCATAAAGTGCGGCATTGTAAATTGTTGTTGAAACCTGACATATACCGCCTGCAAGACCATCAACGACCTGACCGTTTTCAAATACTTTAGCATTTCTGTAACCCTTGGCAACGGTTCTTTCACCTACAACACCATTGTATGAAAATACTTCACCCGGGTTAATAACGGTTCCGTTAACCTTTGATGAAGCCAGATACATATTATGCGTTCTGTTCACTTCACCAGGGTTGTATTTTGTTGAATAAGATGCCAGGGTATCACCGAACATTTCACCTGTGAGGGTATCTTCGGTAACCTCGGGATATGTTAAAGAAAGCTGTATTTTGTATTCTTCGCCGTTTGATGCATTTGCAAGGATAGTCTTTGCTTTTTCCTTGTCAAAGGAATAGCCAACCTTGTGAGGTATAATTTTCGAGCTTTCCTCATCAAGATATGCATCCTGCGGTTCACAGTATACCTGCTCATAAAGCTTATCTACATCTACACCTTCATAATTTTTTATAGTGGTTTTTGCGTCAATTGAAACATCTGTTCCCTTTTCAACAGCTTTGATAATTTCCTTGCTTATAGCTTCAATATCAAGTGCATTTCCGCTTTTTCCTGCAGTTACAATCAAAGCATCGTCTTCAATTTTGTAGCTTGTATCAACAAAGCCGTTTGGAAGAGAGTTCTGAAAATTAATAAGCTCATTTGTAAGTGCTTCGGTGTTTGCTGATATGACAAGAGGTAAATCAGCTTTGCCGAAGTAGTAAAAGAAGAATTTTGTGAAAATATTTCCTTTACCGTAATTAAACGCATTTTTCGCTGTTTCTTCAAGATTGTATTCGCAAATTATGTTAAAATCAAGATTTGTTGTTGTGTCAAGAGCTGATAACTTGATTTGTGGAACGAATTCACCGAATTTTTCAGTAAGTGCGCTTAAAGCTTCGTCATATGTCATACCGCCGGTTTTTATTCCTGCTACCGAAACATTTTTGTAGATTTTATCATAAGTCAGCGGTGCGGCAAATGCCGCAGCAAGAAAGAAAACAAGAATACAGATTCCTGCAATAAGCACAGTGAACTTTTTATTTTTCTTTTTCTGAGCGCGAGCCTGTCGCATTTTGTTTACATCAATTTCCTTCGCCATTTTAATCGCCTTTCTTAATAGCCTAAATTTTCGTTAACAAGAATTACTTTAATTCTGTTCTTTTTAGCCTGCGGCCCGCAGAATACGTAATTTCTGCAAATTCTGTCACTGCCGCCGCAACCGTCACATATATATGAATCGCCGTTAAGGGAAACACAGCTTCCCTTAAGATTGCAATAGGTCTGCTTGTTAAGTCTTTTCGTGTTTTTGGGAGCGGCTATTGTTTTAACACGGTTAATTGCCGCATCCGTATCTTTAACTATTTTATTCTTTCCGACAATCATTATAACACTTTTCGGACCGTAAAGAATTGCCGCAACACGGTTTGAATTACCGTCAACGTTGTAAAGCTCACCATTTTCGGTTACGGCATTACTGCTGCAAAAGTAAGCATCTGCATAAAAGGTTTTTCTGTATACCTCTTCAATCTCCTCCGGAGTAATACCTTCTTTTCCTCTGTCAAGAAAATTATAATCTCCGTTGGTTATAAGGTCTTTTACGCCGCTTTCGATAACCGACATACTTCCACCCATAGTTACCGTATCGCCTTTTTTAATAAGCTGCTTTACAAGTTCAACAGCCTGAGCTGAATTTTCTGCATAGAATCCCTGCATATTGTTTTTTTCGAGACTTTTTATAACCTTTTCGAACAATTCTTTCATATTAATCTCCATTCCGATGCCATAGACAGGCACAAACAGTAATTAATTTCTCTTATCTGCAGATATCTGAATGATAAGAGATTAATACGCCGGAGGTAATAACGGGAAAGGAGCTTTCACGTTAAACATTCCTTTGTAACTGCCACCTTTAATTTTAACACCATTGTAATGTGTTTGTCAACTAATATACATATTTTTGGTTTACTTTTCAGGAAAAATCTGTTATAATGTATGCGTAATAAAGTATGGGTATAAACTTTTTAATATCAGAAACTAAATTTCTGATGGAAACATATCGTTTCCGAAGGGAGGCAGAGGTATGAAAAAGATTTTAAATATGCGTTTTCTCAAGCTTTTTTTACTGTGCCTGTTGATATCCGGAACTATCGGAATAGTTATAACAGGTATCGTTATTTACAATATAGCTGTGTCGGAGGATTTTGACTATAATTCCTTCGGACTTGAACTTTCCAGCGTTATTTATTATACCGATGAGAATGGTAACGAAATTGAGTATGAGCAGATTGCAGGAAAGGAAAACAGACTCTGGTGTGATATAGAGGATATACCAAAGTATCTGCAGGATGCTTTTGTTGCGATTGAGGACGAGCGTTTTTATTCCCATTCAGGAATTGATATAAAGCGTACCGCAAGAGCAACGCTTAATTATGTTTTCAAGGGCGACAGCTCCTTTGGCGGAAGTACGATAAATCAGCAGCTGGTAAAGAATATTACAGGAGATTCGGACCGTTCGCCTAAGCGAAAGGTAATAGAAATGATTCGTGCCTTTGATATGGACAGAAAAATGTCAAAGGAACAGATTCTTGAGATGTATCTTAATACCATATACTTAAGTCAGGGCTGTAACGGTGTAAAGACAGCTGCCGACAAATATTTCGGTAAGGACGTTTCGGAGCTTACTTTGGCTGAATGTGCTTCAATTGCAGGTATAACTCAGTATCCGACACGTTATGATCCGATTTTAAACCCGGAGAATAACAATGCAAAGAAAGAATTGATTCTCGGAAAAATGCTTGAACTGAAAATGATAAGCAAGGAAGAATATGACGGTGCAATGAGCGAAAAGCTTGTTTTTCAGAATAACGATGTTGAAGCAAATAATTATGAATCTTACTATACGGAAATGCTTATCGAAACTCTGATTGAGGATATTCAGCACGAGCTTTCCGTAAGCAAAACAATAGCGACAAGAATGGTATACAGCGGCGGTCTTAAAATATATGCTACCGTTGACCCGAAAATACAGGATGCGGCAGAAAAGGTTTTTGAAAATCCTGCCGACTATATCCCATACAATACAGACAACCCGATTCAGGGTGCAATATTTGTAATGGATCAGCATAACGGACATGTAAAGGCAGTTGTCGGAAGTTTAGGTGAAAGAAGCGGAAGAAGAACACTTAACCGTGCTACCAGTTCACTTCGTCAGCCGGGAAGTACAATAAAGCCTCTTAGTGTTTACGGCCCCGGATTTGAATACGGAACATTTACTCCGGACACTATTTTTAACGACAAAGCTATCACAATAGGAAGTCACACAATAAAGAATTACTATTCCGGCTACAAGGGTCCTATTTCGGTCAGATATGCAATTCAGCAGTCTGTTAATACCGTTGCGGTTGAAGCCCTGCAGAAGCTTGGAATAAGCCGTTCATATAACTTTATGACGCAGAACCTGAGATTTACAACTCTCAACGAATCGGATATGAATGTGTCACCTCTTGCTTTAGGCGGTCTTACAAATGGCGTATCCGTAAAGGAAATGACGGCAGCATATGCTGTTATCGCTTCAAACGGAACGTATCATACACCTGTTACCTATGTAAGGGTAGAGGATCAGGATGGAAAGGTAATACTTGAAAATGAAGTCGAAAGCTTTGATGCTATGAAGCCAATTGCGGCAAATACAATACTCAGCTGTTTAAGAAGTGTTACATCCGCAGGTACAGGTACACCTGCAAACTTCGGTAATATGCCTCTTGGCGGAAAGACGGGTACTACCGATGACGATAAGGACAGATGGTTTATGGGCTTCTCTCCGTACTATACTGCAGGTGTGTGGGTCGGCTACGACCAGCCTAAGCAGATTACAGGCTATGGAACAAATCCGGCAATAGTTCTGTGGAAAGCAGTTATGCAGAAAGCTCATGAAGGACTTCCCGTAAAACAGTTTGAAATGCTTGAAGGTGTAGTTCAGAAGAACGATTCACCTCCGGCTATTGCTAAGGTTGAAGTTTGTATAGACAGCGGAATGCTTGCTACAAGTATGTGTCAGCAGGATTATCAGGGCTCAAGAGTTGTTGAGAAGGAGTTTGCTGACGGGGAAGCACCTACGGAGTATTGTACAATGCATCAGTATGCACAGATTGACTCCACAACAGGAATGCTTGCCACGAGCAACTGCCCGATGAGTGCTGTTGTAACAAGAATTCAGGCAGTTAACGGAGTTTACTGCGACCAGCATTAAAAACAAAAAAATAACCTCTCAGAAACAACTAAGGTTGTCTGAGAGGTTTAATTTTATTTATTTACTGAGGAACGACTTAATTCCTATAGCACAAAGAATAGCGCCGCCTAAAATCTGGGCTTTTGAACCGAGCAGATTTCCGAACTTTTTGCCTAACGGAATTGCAAGAGCAATGATTATAAAGGTAACAATTCCGATAACCAGGGCCGCATACCATATGTTTACACATTCTGCACAAAAGCTTACGCCTACCATTAAAGCATCAATGCTTGTTGTTACAGCCTGAAGAATAATAAGTGTAACGGTAAGATTCTTCTGTTTCGGATTTTCGTCACTGTCGTCTTTAAAAGCATCTATAATGGTTCGTATACCTATAAAGCCTAAAACAAGCAAGGTTACAAGACCGGCATACTTTGTAAGAAACTCAACGAAAATACTTCCTGCAAAGAATCCTGTTATGGGCATAATGGCCTGAAAAAGTCCGAAAAACACAGGCAAAAGCCAGAATATTTTGCTATTTGAGCCTTTGAAGGCGAACAGATTTGACAGAGTAACGGCAAAGGCATCCATCGCAAGACCTATACCTATTAAAATAAGCTCTGTTACCTGCAAAACAATCACCCTCCGATTATCTCTGTACTCTTCCTGAGCCGTCTCCGCCCATTAAGCTTTTAACTTCATCTGCAGTAACTCTGTTGTAGTCACCTGAAATTGAATGCTTAAGGCAGCTTGCTGCAACAGCAAATTCCAAAGCATCTCTCTGATTATCGTAGTTTAAAAGACCGTAAATAAGTCCGCCGCCGAAGCTGTCGCCGCCGCCAACACGGTCTAAAATATTCTTGATTTCGTATTTCTTTGAAACGTAGAATTCTTCTCCGTCATAAATACAAGCAGACCAGTCATTGTGAGTTGCACTCTTGCTTTCACGAAGAGTAATGGCAATTTTTGAAACGTTAGGATATGTTGCAAGAACTGTTTTAGCTAAAGTTTCATATTTAGCTGTATCAAGCTCACCTGACTCAACCTCTGAACCGCATTCAATACCAAGTGACTTCTGACAGTCTTCTTCGTTTGCAATTACAACATCAACAAACTTAACAACCTCACACATAACCTCGCTTGCTTTTTTACCGTACTTCCAGAGATTCTTTCTGAAGTTAAGGTCCATAGAAACAGTTACGCCCATTTCTTTAGCAGCTTTAACAGCAGCTAAGGTAAGGTCTGCAGCAGATTGGCTGAGAGCAGGAGTGATACCTGTAATATGGAACCATTGTGCATCAATAAAAATTTCCTTAAAATCAAAGGTTTCGGGAGTTGCAAGAGCGATTGAAGAATAGCTTCTGTCGTAAACAACCTTTGATGGACGCTGATTTGTACCTGACTCAAGGTAGTATATTCCCATTCTTCCTTCAGTATGCTTAATTCCTGAAATATCAACACCAAGACCTCTTAATTCTCTTTCAGCAGCCTGAGCGATTGCATTGTCAGGAAGAGCAGTAACGAACTTAGCATCCATACCGTAGTTTGCAAGAGATACAGCAACGTTTGCTTCACCGCCGCCGAAGGTTGCTTCAAATGAAGGAGACTGAAAGAATCTTTCGAGTCCGGGTGATTTTAATCTGAGCATTAATTCGCCTAAAGTAACAATTTTCATAATCATTTTCTCCTTTTATTTAAGTTTATGCGAACCGCTTGCGGTTCGCATAACAATTTACTTATTAAGATACAAGATGAACACCGAAGCCGCCTATCTGGTCTTTAATATAGATAAATTTCATTGAACCGTCATCATTGTACATTGCTGTGAACGGATCAAATTCAATACCTCTCTTTGAAAGGTGGTAAACAGCTCTGTCAACGTTTGATGTTTTAATTGCAATATGACCGTTGTCGCCAACGCCGTTGAATTTCATAACTTCAAAAAGTGTACCTGCGAAAATGCTCTTGTCACTTTCCTTTGTGATTTCTGTACCCATAATTGTATTGAATACGTCTGATGTAGCCTTTGCAGCTGATTCATCATTTGAATTAATACCGATATGTGCAATCTTGAGGTCAAGCATAGCATCAACAGATTTTCTTGTAAGCTCTGTAATTTTATCCCATTCTTCGTTGTTTATGTAATCTTCCTTAACCATAAAGCTTCCGCCGCAAGCTAAAATCTTCTTGAATGAAATATATTCTTTAAGGTTATCAAGGTTAATTCCGCCGGTTGGAATGAACTTAAGATTTCCGTAAGGAGCACAAAGAGCCTTAATCTTATCAAGACCGCCGCTCTGTTCTGCAGGGAAGAATTTAACAAGATTTAAGCCAAGCTCAAGAGCCTGTTCAATTTCTGTAGGTGTTGTGCAACCCGGTGTAGGAACGATATCGTTATCAAGACACCACTGAACAACCTTAGGGTTAAAGCCGGGGCTTACGATAAACTTAGCACCTGCATTTTTAGCACGCTGAGCCTGTTCAATTGTAAGAACAGTTCCTGCACCAACAAGCATTTCAGGATAAGCCTTTGATACTCTCTTTATAGCTTCTTCTGCTGCCTCGGTTCTGAAAGTGATTTCAGCAATCGGAAGACCGCCGTCAATTAATGCTTTTGCAAGAGGAACAGCCTTTTCAACATCATTGATTTTGATTACAGGTACAATACCAATTTTGTAGATTTCTTCTGTAATGTTCATATTTTTCATAACCTTTCTGTTATTAGATTTACTACAATTTACCTCAAGATATAATATAGCACTAATTATTGGAAAAGTCAATATTAAAGCACTTAAAAAACGTAGAAATCTGCGTGTACTTCGTGTTCGCCGCCAGACACTGTTGCAAAGGGAGTTATTATAACTTTTCCGTCGGAAACAGAAGCGGTTGCGCGGAGTGAAATTCTTACATCCGTTCCGTTCTGAATGATAAGCTCAGAGCTTGACAGAGAGGGTGCAGATGCGTAGCCGTTAAGGCTTCCCATAAGGCATCCGCTTATGTAAAAGTCCGCTTCACCCTTTGCATTAAATGTTACAAAGCCAAATGTTTTGGTTTTGGAGAGAGATTCTCCCATATACATAAACATACCTCGTGCAGTTCCTGTGGAAAGCGGAATTTCCTTTGGTGTCATATTCTTAAGGTCTGCCTGATTCCAGTATATTTCCTTTTTGGTGATAAGCCCCAGCGCTGATGAATATGCGGAAGGAATTTTACCTTTTGCATATTTTCTCTTGTCTGTAACACTTCCGTCCTTTTCAATTACTGCAAGTAAAACGTTGTTACCGCTTAACAATGTTTTAGAACATTCAGCACGGCAGGAATTGGTAGTGGTATCAGAAATAAGATAAATGTAATTTAAAACACCTTTGGTAAATGTCAGCGAAATTCCATCAGAATCAACCTCCATTATTGTGCCGTCGGCAAAAAATGCAGTTCCTGCGGAAATGGTTGCAACAGAGCCTGAGGCGTAGACCTTAAGCGAATTTACGGTATCGGGAACAACACCGTCTGTTGCATTTGCGGTAACAATCGAATTCAAGTCCGATATATTATGAGGAAGTCCGTCTGTAAAAATATCTGCAACTCCCTCGGTGACAAATCTTTTGGCAAGGTTATTAAGCTCCTGTGCACCTATTGTCTGATTATCAAAAAAACTGTACGTATAACCCATAAATTATATCCTTTCTGCCACAAAAATTTTATGTATTCGCTGTGGCGGACGAAATATTATATTTGAGTAAATTCGGGCTTTACACCCATAGCAGAGCCTTGCTCAAACCATAGTGTAACCGATGTGATTTTTAAATTAAGCGAAATTAAGTCTTTGCCGATTTTCTGATTAAAGGTAACAATGTCGCCTAATTTGAAATCCTTTCCAAATTCAAGATTTCTCATATTGGCAGAGCATTTTTCTGTAAGCTTGTTTTTTTCAAGAATTTCAAGAGCTTCACTTTCGGTGTCCGAATTGAAAATTGCATCCCAGCACTTTGCACCTTTGTAAGTGCCGGGAATATAAACGTCAAATCCGTCGGCTTTGTCACTTTTCTGCCATTTCCCGTCGGGTGTGTTACATATAATATAATCACCCTTATTTATACTGAGGTTAAATATTTCTGCATCTGCCGTAGCACGGTAAGCTGAAGCATAATTTTCTGAAGTATTGTTGCTTAAAGCAGGGGAGTTTGATACAGGGTTCCAGTCACCTTTGAAATTGTAATCACGGCGGTAATAGCCTGAGGTGCAGAAATCAAGAAGCGAATGAGTGTACTCACTTTCAAAAGCATTGAGCATATCTTCGCTTACAACAAGGTCGCTTTTACGCCCCTGTATGATGTCAAAAACCCATTTTTTGTTCTCAGTATCAAAGACAAGTCTGTGACCGAGCCCATCTGATTCAAGACAGTCACGTACGGCATTTTCTACAGTAGTCATAACGCTTCTTTCAAAAGAAATATCGTTATCAGAAATTACTGTAGAACCAAGAACTGCAAAGTCTGCACAGGTTTCTGACACTATATATTGCGCAAGACTTGCACTGCCTTTTTTTGAATCAAGATTTTCTGTGGAAAATGGCATAAGAACTCTTTTTTCAAGAAGAAAATTTACGGTTCTGCCGAATAGCTTAAGTTTATTGTTTTTTATCTGCCTTCCTGTGATTATTGCCTGACGGTCACCCTGGCAGACAACCAGATATTTTTCTTCCGAGCAAAGCTTATTAAGCTCATCCTTACATGCAAATTCAGCCTCAAAGCTTCCTACGGCATTATATTTTAAGTTCCAGTATACGGATGAGAAGTCGTGTTCGATATGAAGAAGAGTAAAATCAAAATTGTAAAATCTTAAATCCTGCATTTATATTGCCTCCGTATAATGATTTTTAAATATTAATATGCTGTTGGGT
Organism: Clostridia bacterium; assembly: GCA_017626145.1. GTDB lineage: Bacteria > Bacillota > Clostridia > RGIG6154 > RGIG6154 > RGIG8497. The sequence goes on along the minus strand of JAGAJK010000095.1, from coordinate 17,848 downwards.
GAAACGGAGGTGTTACTGCAGGTGCAGGTAATTATATTTTCTCCCTTGCTCAGGAAAAAGTCACTCATATTTCCTTTTTTTAAGCTGTTGGCAATACTACCCTTTAAACTGCTTGTGATAGTTCTTTTAGCGAAATCCGCTGTGATTTTTTCACCGCTCTGGCACGTAAGACTAAACATAATTGATGCTCCTGTAGTAAGGTTCGAGATGGTATATGTTCCCGATGCATCGGAGCTTGATGCAGGGCTTATAACCACAGTAGGATAAACCTTAACATCGCCGTTGTTTACAATTACCGTTTCTGAAACACGTGTAGAAAATACCGTCGGCAGGGTAAAAGGGGAGGTGATATTATTTTTTCTCGTGTAAATAGCTCTTGTTGTATTAAAAACATCGTAAAAGTAAGGATTGTCGCATTCAATCTGGAAAGCAAAGCTCTGAATTAAACCGTGTCTTTCTCCAAAATCAAGCTTAAGAGGCTTGTAGGAAATCATTTTTTTAATATGTCCCTCTGTTACGGTAAGAGTACCTTCATTGAAGAGAATTTTTGAGGTTCTTCTCATAAGCGTTTTATTGCAGTTGTAAATATCTGCACTAAGTGTGATAATTCTTGAGGAAAAAAAGGAGTTAAGAGTTGTTTTTCCGTCTGCACCGTAATAGCTGATACATTCGTAGTTTCTTTCCGGAACAGAAAGACCGCTTACCGATTTTATAACATAGTCCGTGTCGGATTTGCCGCTCATAGTAATGACTCCGGCATCTGTTTTAAAAATTAATCTCATTATGTAATCCCCCTCGCTTTGTTCATTTCTTCCATTCTTTTGGCATCTTCAATCTGCTGATAAATAGTCTGAGCAGTAGAGGTGAAGGTGTAATTTGTCGTGTTGTTATTAACAGCACTCTGCATAGAATGTGCAGCATCACGAGCTGTACTTTCTACAGCTGCAAGCATAAGTCCGGCTACTGATTCAAATTTTTCGATAAATCCGTCACCCAGTGCCTGTGCAAATTGTGAACCTGTGTTTTTATATGCTTCATCTGCTTCAAGATGGGTATTGACAGTAAGTGAAATATCTTCTGCCACTTCCTTTACATCTCCGTTATCAACGGTAAGCTTTACGGGAATTTCTATTTTTTCCTGCTCTGAAATTTTGTCGTAGCCGCTTACCCTGCGTGCCACTTTATATATATCTTCATCGCTGAAGCCTTCTTTTGAAAGAACATCCTTGTAAGTGTCAAGGTAATTCTTCATAGCAAAAATACTGTCATTTTTTGAAGCTTGCTGTGCCATATTAACGCCTTCAATAGCTTCAGTTATTTTGTTGTAAGCGTAAACCTCGTCAAGAAGCACAGAATAAAGAGCCTTACTTTCAGAATGTGCCGCACCGTATTTTTCCACCATTTCGTCGTATGCTATTTTAGTGTTATTTACTATATCGGTCTGAATTTTCAGTTTTTCGTTTAGTATGCCGGTTTCTTTTTCCAGCAAATCGGCTCCCGAGGCGGTTTTTCCTGTATTCTGAAGCCATATATCGTAGCTTGTGTCAAGAATTTCCATATCTTCGTTTAAATTTCCGATACATTCCTTGTAGCTATCTTTAATAATTTCACTTGCCTCTACATATGCCTTTGCGGTTGCAAGATATTCCTTTTGCTTTTCTTTCTCATCGGCAAGTAAAAGCTTGTTTGTTATAAGAATCTCTTTTTCACCCTGAATCAAGGCACTTAATGTCTTTTTCTGATATTTGTCGGCAGTAAGCTTGGCATTCTGCCAACGTTGTATTTTTTCGTTACTTATACTGATAAGGTCATTTAGCTTATCAATTTCCTTTTGTACTTCTTCAGCATTCCTGGTTGCATCGTTTTTAAGCTTTGAGTTAACATCAACCATATTGCTGTTTAAAGCCGATTCAATATAGTTCATAATTCCTCCTTTCTTAAGCAGTTGTACTTATTACAGTGCAAATAAAGCCTCCGCAATGTTTTCCTGCTGACCGAGAGAATATATCTGCTTCATTTTCCTTATAAATCTTTTTTTGCTTTTATCTTTTATGTCTTCTAAATTTACTGCCCTGTAACGGACAATTTTTCCGAACAGAGTGTTCTCATCAATTGCATCGAACAAAGCTCTGAACTTCCACCAGTGCATATCTGTTTCAAAAAGGTCAATCCCGTACTGTGTAAAAAATGCGCTGAATATAAAGGATGCATCTTTTTCAAAAGAGTATACCTTTTTAAAACCGACTTTTGCTTCAGGTGAATACATAGTATAAAAATCAAGAATACCTGCCAGAGCGGAGTCAATATTTTCAGGGAACGATGATTTGTATGCAAGGGACAGAATTGTTGCCGTCTTTTCTGTTTCATTTACAATACTGCTGTTCATAAGCTCATCAATTTTAATCCACGTTTTAAAATCTGTATTAATGGGATAAAATTTATCGTTATGATAAACCCCCTCGGGCAGAGGTACGGTAAACTTCATATAAAATCTCCTTTCTTAAGACAGGCAGCGGATTTCCGCTGCCTGTACAAATTATTCTTCTGTAAAGGTTATAGTTTCAAAATCGTTATCGGAGACAGCCGTTCCGAATATCTTTTGTGAATTGACCTTGAAGTGACCGCTATAGGTGTAAGCTTCCTTTTCTGCACCTTCTGTGTCGGGAATAACTGAGTAGTCACGCTTGATTGCATAAAAACCGTCAGTTTCATTTCCACGTGTAAGGTCCACGACAATTATGCTTCTTACTGCATCAGTACCTAAAAGCTCGTTGTCTGTAATTGAAACAATGTCTGTATGTACAGGATTGTCACTGAAACAGTCAAAAGCAAAAGAAATCTGAGGCGAGAAGCCTACTACGTCAGACTGCTCAAAGTCTTCATCAATGTATTTTCTGGCATATTCCTGGGGATTTTTGGAAACCGATATTTCGGTAAATCCCTTCATTCTGTGATAAACAGTACCATTTACGTCGTCAACACCGTAAAAGGCAAGCTTGTCACTTCTTTTAATAAGCTTTCCCATTGTAAAATCCTTTCTTGTTTATAAATTTAAATAATTAACCGTAAGCTCAAGTGAATAAATAGCAACCGACGGTGTTTTCTTTTCCACAGTATATGACGGTGAAATATCTGAAAGATTAAAGCTGTATTTGCCGTTATCCGCCGAAGATTTTTCAAAGCGTTCACGCAGCCAGGTGCTTACATTCTCGAAAAAAGAATCAGCAATAAAATTCTTGTCTCCGTCGGGAGAATACTGAGCCTTGTACAATAGCTTTAAACGAACATATTCAAGTGTTTTTCCGTCGGTGTATTTTTTTATTATTCCCGAGCTTTTCGGCATAAGTGCAACAGAATCACAATCAACTGCACTTGAGCAGGGGGTGATTGCTTTCATCTGTTGGCATTCACTGAAAATTTCAATCAGCTCTTTTAACATATGATAAATTCCTTTCTGCCTGCAAAGCATATGCTTTGCAGGCGAGATAGTTATTCCAGGGTGAGCCTTATATGAGGTAAAACCCTTGAGCGAACCGTGTTGTCGCAAACGGCGGTAACGGTCCGAGTTTTATTTTCGTACATTGCTACAGCCCCTGTCTGTACATCGCAGCTTTGAGTTGGTATTATAGCAATGTGTTTTTTATTAGGCAAAAAATCTCCACGGTATGTAGCTATGCTGTTGTCATCGTAAATATATGCGTTAGAATAGCTAAGTTCACTTTTGTCGGGGTTTATGATTTTAACTGATTGCGTAAAGTCCATTTAAATCCCCCGGTACAAAAGGTATGACGGCAGAAACAAACAGGCAGTATCGTAAAGTGTTTTCTGTGAGCAGGCTTCGCTGTCAAGTGTTACAGAATAACCGTCAACACTTTCACTTTTGATACCCTTTTGTCTGTCTGCACGGTATATAACGTCACATACTGCGCAAACTGCATTTTTAATATCGTCGGTAACCTCTGTTATATGACCGTCGGTAAGCTTGTCTATGTAAGCCTCGGCACGGATGCATATACTGAAAAATTCGTTGGAGTTGGGGATACTTCTGCCTAAATATTCTTCCATATAATATGGATAAGAAACGTATTTCAATTAAATCACCTATCCTAATACTCTTACTGCAAGCTCCGGATACATAGTCTTGTAGCCGTAAAGGACATCCATAGAAATCATTTCCTTCTTGAATTTCATATCGTAGCCCTTAACAACACGAAGTGTGATGCCGTTGTAGCTTGTAACGTAGCTTTCAACACCTGAAGGTGCCGCAAGAGGTCTTGTAACGAAGGCAAATGCCATAGGGTTGAAGGCGAGATTTGCTGTGTGTGATGCAGCAATTGTAACTGCTGTATCAGACGCATAAGCATCAAGAGCAGGGTAAACACAAATACCTGCAATTGCATTGCTTGCAGCTTCCTCGGTGTCAGCCGTAACTGTATAATTCTTACCTTCAATGGTGAGAATATCACCCTTAACAAGCTTTCCTGTGAGAGCTGTTGCCTTAACAGAAAGTGTTGTATCACCCTCGTTTACGGCAGCATCTACCTTAACACTTGTTGCCTTTGTAATGCCTGATGTGTGCTTTTTAACAGCCTGAGACATATAATTGTCAAGACCGAAAATTCTTCCGATTGAGCCGTCACGAAGTGCCGCTGTTGAACCGCTCTTTTCAGCATTTACAATAGCATCAACTGTGGTAAATGCCGCATCGGCTTCAGTATCCCATACTGCAACTCTCGGAGAAACAGGAACCTTATTTTCGTTAAGAGCCTTTCTTACGCCTGCAAGGGAATTAAGGCTTGAAGGTGTTGTGCCTGCCTCACCTGTAACATAAGGAATATCTGCGTAAAGGTTAAGACCGTCTGAGTTAATCTTTGCCGCAAGAGCTGCAGCAGCAGGCTCAATGAAGATTCTGTTAAGGTCGTCAATGCTTGTTGCCGCCTGAAGTGAAGAAAATTCAGCATCTACAGTTGCAAGCTTGTCCAAAGTAACCTCAACGCTTGTTTCGTTGATATCCTGAGCATTTGTACCTGTTTCTGCATCAAATTCCTCTGCTGAGAGAATAACAGGCTTTCTTACCTGAATTTTGTCACCTTTGCCTAAAGCAAAGTCATTTGAGAAATCTCTGTGAATGAGATTAGGGAATACAAGATTTTCAATAAGTCTTGGGAGTGCCTGTCTGGCAATTTCTTTAATAGTAATAAATTCGTTCATAATTAATTTTCCTTTCCGTATTTAATAGAATAATATTGTTCATCACTCATACCATCAAAATCATTTGACGAAAATGAGTTGTGGCTTCCTGCGGTAATGCTTTGCTCGGATTTGAACAAATAGCCGTTTTCAGCTTTGATTTTTCCAAGCTGTTCGTTAAGCCCCTTAACTGTTCCGTTTTCGAGCTGTGCATTTTCAAGGTTTAAAAGAGCCTTGACCGCAAGATTGTTTTTTGCTCCGAAGCTGACAAGTGTTGTTTCAACGATTTTGTCAATTTCACTTTGAGCAAGCTTGTTTTCGTAATCTTCCTTAAGCTGACTGAGCTCATCTTTAAAATAGAGCTCACAATCGGTGCAGGAATTAATTAATTCTTCGCCTGCACCAAGCTCAGCTAACAGTGCTTTAAGTGTTTTCAACTGTGTCGGTAACCTTCTTTCTTGCAGTTTCTTCATTTTCACCGTAATATTTCATACGGTATTCGTATTTCTGCATAATACCCATGGAAACGTCGTTGCGGTCCTGAGCTTTGAGCGTAGCAGTATCTTCAATGATGCTGTCGTCAAAGATAACTGAAATTTCGCTGTCCTTAAAGCCACCTGCTTCTAAAATGACCTTGCAAAGGTTAATTAATGCACGCTCTAAAACAAGCTCGTGCTTTTTAACTGTTCTGAACAGCGTCGAGTTTTCCGACATTACCTGAGTTGCAGTATTGATGTCGTACTTGTCAAAATTATAGTATCTTTCACCCAGACCGCATTTTGAAGACAGAAAATTAAGCTGTGCATTTATGCCTGCTGTGTTTTCATCAACTCTTAAAAGAGGATTGTATTCGCGGTACATTGCACCGTCTATAATACTGTCACCCACCGACATAAAAAGCCGTCTCTTGGAAAACTGCGGAGCGACACGTCTGCCGTTTTCTTCTCTACCTATGACCGCTTCGTTCATCATAATCATTTTTCCTCCTAAGAAAAAGTCGGTGCAAAGATTGTCGTAGGCAAGGTCTATACCCTTTAATACGTCAATGGCGTTTGCATAAACCGAAATTCCCATAGGTGAGGAAAAACATATGTTGTTTGTGATGTTTGGTCTGATTATGACAAACCAGGGTGTTTTACTGTTGGTTTCGTATTTTCTCACAACCTTGTTGTCGATAAATACAGGACTCATAGTACTGTCGAGATATTCATTGTTAATAACGTAATAGCCATATTCATCGGTAAGATGTGATTCAATGTAGGTGTAATGCTTTCCCTTGTGAATCACATCGGAAACAAAGGCAACCTCCGTTATTTCACCGTTTCTGTAATTGATTGGAATAATACAGTCGGCGGTAATGTAATCAAGACTAATTTTATAGCCCTCAAGTCTCAGGGCAAATGCTCCCGTTCCCAACGCAAAGGTTTTTTCAATAAGTGCATTGGCATTAACACGGAAATTGTTTTTATCAAGAACCTCTTTCAGGAATGAATCTGCATTGGGGTCCTCTGCACAAATCCGGGTGTTTTCATTTAAAAGCATATTAGCCCAGTCCTCACAAACTTTTTTTGCCATTTTAAGCGAATATCTGTCAAGCTCTACCGTGTCTTTTCCGTTGTACTCACAGTAGTGGTGAAAAGGCTTGTGATAGCCTTTGTACCAGTCTGCCCATTGATTTATATACTGGTGAAATCCCGACTCAATACGAAATCCGAGCTTGTTACTCAGATAATCACAAATTGCGGCAATATTCATTAAATCAACTCCTTGTGTCAGGGCGTATGCCCTAAATTTTTCTCATATACTCGATGCCGTATCTGAGTGCTGCCATAGCATCATCCTTAAAGGGGGTGGGTCTGTCGGTATATTCGCCTGTTACCTTGTCCTTTATCCAGTTCCAGGAGGAAATTTCCGAAATGGTGTTAGCACAGGCGGGATTAATTATCAGCTCCCTTGATTTTAAAAAATCAATCTGGGCATTAACTGAATTAGCTTCCTTTGAAACGGGAGAAGCACGGTAGCCCGCCTTGCGCCAGGAGCGTATGCGGTCAGGCTCAGCACTGTCGCACCACATAATAAGCTTTTTATCAAACATTCCTTCTGCTAATTCAATTATTTCACGGGTGTCCATTTCACGGACGTACAATTCCTTTGAAATATAAATTGTGTTTTCGAAAAAGCACAGCTCTAAAATCGCATTGGCGTGATTAAAGCCGAAATCCTGACCCAGAAACCTGACCTCAAAATCCTTTTTCAGCTCTTCAATCTTGAAATGAGGGAGAATAAGCCCTTCACCGCCGGTAACAATTCCCAGATACTGGTTGTCGTAAAGCCTTTTGTTACTCGCCCTGAGCGATTCTGCTTCTTTGAAGAATTGCTTTCCCAACCAGTCAATGGGTACGGAGGTGTAGTCGGAATGGTGAATAAGCTTATCATCATTTTCCGTAAGGGAAATCTTATTAATCCAGTGTGAATGAAGCTTCGGTGGGTTAAATGTATAGAACACCCGAAATTCCTCACCGCCTCTTAAAAGAGACTGATTAATTGATAAAATATCGTCGTAGCTTTTAAATTCATCACATTCTTCAAACCAGACGTATTTTATGTATCCCTTTGAAAGCTTTGTGGATTTGATTTTTGTAACATCATCAGCACCCCTGAAAAGTATACGGTTTCCGTTAGGTGTATAAATCAGCTCGGGAACAGAGCTTTTAACCTGCCATAAGTGTGAAACCTTAAGCTTTTCTATTGCCCACCGAAGCTGTGCGAAGATGCTGTCTCTGATACAGCCTGCCACACGCCTCACGGCAACACAGCCGACATTTTCCTCTTTCATAAGACCGAGTATAATTTCGATTGATACAAAGGATGATTTACAGGAACCTCTTCCGCCTTTTAACCAGTAATGGGTATGAAGGCCTTTTTTTATGCTTGAGTGAACTTCAAAAAAGGAGGGGGCGATACATTCTTTTAAATTCATCTGATATCATCCACGATTTTAACAGTGCCTATAACCGAATGCTCTTTTTCACCAAACATACCTTTTTCTTTTCCCAGAAGCTCAAGCGCCTTAATACGGTAATTTGCCGCAACCTCTTCGTTAACCGCAAGACGTGACAGCTGGTGAAGAATTTCACTTTTGCATAAGATGTTTTTTTCCATGGTTTACTCCTTTCTCTGTCCTTTGTATACAAGAAAGCAAATGAGTGGTTTTGCTTTCCGGTGTTAAGTATACAAAAGAGTCCACATGACATTCAATGACATGTTTTCATAAACCTGAATGACAATTAATGACATTTGATTAAAAAAAGGCGATTTTACTTGACTAAACCGCCATTTGTGGTATATAATAAATATTTGGAAAAAGCCTGAAAATTTTTACAAAAAACTTTTAAGGAGAAAACATTTTGAAAGAAAATTTAGTTAAACCGAGAACCCTGCCGGGCTTTATGGAGCTCAGCCCATTTGACCAGCTTGTGTTCAACAAAATTAAAAATACTTTAGAGGAAACATACCGTCTTTACGGCTTTATGCCTCTGGATACTCCTGTTCTGGAGCTTTCTGAAATACTTCTTGCAAAAGCAGGGGGAGAAACTGAAAAGCAGATTTACAGATTTTCCAAGGGTGATACCGATATCAGTATGCGTTTTGACCTTACGGTTCCTCTTGCAAAATATGTAGCAAAAAATTACGGAGAGCTGACCTTCCCGTTCAGACGTTATCAGATAGGTAAGGTATACCGTGGTGAACGTTCACAGAGAGGAAGATTCCGTGAATTTTACCAGTCGGATATTGATATAATAGGAGACGGCGAATTAGGTCTTATGAATGACGCCGAAATACCTTCGGTTATTTATAATATTTTCAGAAAATTAGGTCTTGACGATTTTACTATAAGAATAAATAACAGAAAGCTTTTAAACGGATTTTTCGCAATGCTCGGCTTGAGCGATAAAGCTGCCGATGTAATGAGAACTATCGATAAGGTTGAAAAAATCGGTAAAGAAAAAGTAGTTGAAGAGCTTGTTGAAATTGGTGCAAGCAATGATGCAGCTGAAAAAATCATTGAATTTATTTCCGTAAAGGGAACAAATGAAGAAATGATAAGTAAGCTTAAGGAATTTTCTGATGGAAACGAAGCCTTTGATGAAGGTGTTAAGGAAATTGAGTATGTAAGCTCAGCATCCAAAGCACTTGGTGTTCCGGAAGAAAACTTTAAAATTGATTTGTCTATTGCAAGAGGACTTGACTATTATACCGGCACAGTTTATGAAACGACATTTAACAGACATCCTGAAATAGGCTCAATCTGTTCAGGCGGAAGATACGATAATCTGGCAGGCTTTTATACAGATAAAAAGCTTCCGGGTGTAGGTATTTCCATTGGTCTTACAAGATTATTCTTTATTTTAAGTGATAAAGAGTATCTTAATACAGAAGGCTCATCTGCCTGTGATGTATTGGTTATTCCTATGTGCGAGGATATGACATATGCACTTACAGTAACGGACAGACTTCGTGAAAGCGGTATAAAGACACAGATTTACCTTGAAAATAAAAAATTCAAGGCTAAAATGAATTATGCAAATAAGCTTGGTGTTCCTTTTGTTATATTTATCGGTGAGGATGAAATCAATTCAAAAACAGTAACACTTAAAAACTTCAACACGGGAGAACAGACAACGGATTCAATTAAGTTAATTTCAAGTCTTATAAAGTCAGCTCTTCCTGAAAATCTAAAGCCAATTAAACTTGACTAACAAAAAAGAGATGTGGCGTTCACATCTCTTTTTTAATTTCTTTGATCAGTTATCAGATTTCGTCATCGTCGATAAGACTGTCCTGCTCTTTTTTCATATGGCTTGCAATGATAAAATTTGTAATTCCGTTATAAATAAGGCAAAGACCTATAATTTTAATAATAAGGGTTGGCAAAAACATTTTTATAAATATCATAACAAATCCGAAAATTATTGTAATGACACTTAAAACTGCCATCCATACCCAGTTTTTGTCGTTGTATTTTTTACTTTCCATAGCTTTTTGAAACTGTTTTGAACCATTGTACATAACGTATATACCAAAAACAGAGGAAATAAATGAAACTATAAGGTAAGAAATCATTACAAAATTCAGACCTGCAATAATCTCGATAATTCCGAAAATCAATTTTGACTGATTCTGTGTTTTTGCTCTTGAGTATTCTACAATGTTTAAAATACCCTTTATGGTAATAATGATTCCGAAAACAGCACATAAAATATCAAGCGTAGCACCCGGGAACAGCAAAAGAATAAGACCGAAAGCAATAAAAAATGCCGATAAATAAACAGGATTGTTTTTTACGGTATAAATAAGCTTTGAAATTTTGTCCATTTTGGATACACCTCACTTAAAAAATAATATCGTCGGTTTTGCCATTTATAAGAGTTAGAAGCTCAAGAGGCTTCATTTCAATCTGATGGCCTATTTTCCCTGCGCTGAATATAATCGTTTCCTGATTGGTACAGGAGCTGTCGATAACGGTAGAAAACTGTTTTTTCATTCCTATAGGTGAACAACCGCCACGGATGTACCCTGTTACCTTATTAATGTCCTTAACTGCAATCATTTCAACACTTTTTTCGCCTACCGATTTAGCCGCCGCCTTAAGGTTGAGCTCTTTATTTACCGGAATTACAAAAACGAAATAATTTTTGCTGTGACCGATTGTTACAAGAGTTTTAAAAACCTTTTCATAGGGCAGCTTCATTTTGTCGGCAATTGATATTCCGTCAATTAGTCCGTCATCGTGATTGTAAGAATGAGTTTTGTATGCTATTTTTTCCTTGTCCAGAATACGCATTGCGTTGGTTTTAAGCTTATCTGCCATTTTCAATATACTGTTTGAAGGTGGGGTTTTGTGTATCTTTCTGACTTAAAATAAATTCACCCTCACAGTAATCCTCCCAGTTAATATTAATATCCTTGTCATTATACATAATACCCCTCTGGTCATCTGCATAATAAAAGTCGCCGCATTTATAGTTGAATTTTGCTTTTTCGCTAAGCACAAGAAAGCCGTGTGCCAGTCCCTTTGGTATATATAACTGTTTTTTGTTTTCATCCGACAGAACAACACCTACCCATTTCCCAAAGGTAGGACTGCCGAAGCGTATATCAACCGCCACATCAAAAACCTTACCTTCGGTTACTCTTACAAGCTTGCTTTGCGGATGCTTTTCCTGATAATGAAGTCCTCTTAAAACGCCTTTGGACGATACTGATTCATTATCCTGAACAAAAACATCGGTTATTCCTCCCATTTCGAAATTCTGCTTGTTATAGGTTTCATAAAAGTAACCGCGGTTGTCTTCAAAAATGTGTGGCTGAACAATAATAACACCGTCTATGTCTGTTTCAGTAAAAATAAATTTATCCATAAATTAATTATAACATAAAAGAAGTCTAAAATCAATTCTATTTGACATTATTTAAAAATACTGATATACTTAAAGACGATAAATTTTCATATATGGGAGAGCTTTCTTGTGAATAAAAAAATTATATTATGGTTGGTTAATTGTATTACAGGCACCTTTTTCAGCTTTGGTTTTGTAAGCGTTATATATCTTTGTATAAGTGCGGCACAGAATACACAGTATGACCGTAAAATGGTTACGTTTCTGCTTATTACATTGTTTATCGGGTGGATGTGCAGTTTCATCTATCATTTTAATTCAAAAATTGCAGTTACCGCTTTACTTCACGGAATAATCTGGTTTATGCTCGCATCAATCAGCTATATGACTATTTTCCAGTTGCCAATCGATATCGGCTCACTTATCAAATATATGGTTCTGTACGGTGCAATTTACTGGATTGGACTAAGTGTGATTATAGCTATCGGTAAAAAAATTAATACACCTTTCAGGCATTTTAATGAATTTGTCGCAAAACTTACACAATTTATTATTAAATAACTGTTGACTAAAATATAAATTGCGTTTATAATTATATAGTAAAAATAAAAAAGGAGTGTACAGAAGTGAAAAAAATAATTAGTGCAATATTGGTATGCGTACTTGCAATGGGTATGCTTACAGGTTGCGGAAAAGTGACTATGGATGATATTTTAAAGGATACAAACATGGTAATCGGTAGTGTAGATGGTCAGGACATACATGCGTATGAAATGATTTTCTATCTTAAGCAGGGTATGGGTGCTCAGGAAGTTCAGGATGCTATTGTTCAGAACAAGGTATTGTTAAACCTTGCGGCAGAAAACGGTGTTGAATTTAACGATGATATGCAGGCTCAGATAGATTCATTTATAGAATCTCAGACAACTCAGATGGGTTCAAAAGAAGCATTGGAGCAGGCTGTTATGGAAGCTGGTGTAACTCTTGACCAGTATACTTCACTTTACAAGGAAGCATTAATTACTCAGTCAGCAGTTGATAAGATTATAGAGCTTGGCGTTGTTAAGGATGCTACTGATGAAGAAGCAAGAGAATTCTTTGACAAATACTGTCTTAAAGCACAGCACATTCTTTTCTCAACAGTATCAGAGGATGGACAGACTCCTGTTGATGACGAAACAGCAAAAGCAAAGCTTGCAAAAGCAGAAGAAACAGCAAAGCTTATAAAAGACGGTGCTGATTTTGACAGCTTTGCAAATCTTAATGAAGATCCCGGTGCAGAGAGTATGCCCGGAGGATATGTATTTGCAAATACATCATTAATTACGGATGAAATTGTAGTTGCTACAGTTCAGCAGGCAGGTCTTGCTATGGTAGAACCATTTGAAGCAGGAGCGGCAGCGCTTAAACCGGGTGAAGTATCAGGTGTTATCACAAGTAACTTTGGTCACCACATTATAAAGAGACTCGAACTTACCGATGATGATTTCGAACAGTATAAAGCAACAATCAAGGGTGTTGTTTCAAATATGAAATTTACACAGTTTATGACAGATGCAGAAAGCAAAGCAAAGGTTGAATGGAATAAAAGTGCTGTTGAAGCTCTTTCAACAGGTGTAACACCTATTCAGGCTGCACAGCAATAAAAAACAGCAGAAATTTGCGGAGTGTTCTAAAGGACACTCCGCAAATTTTTATTTTAATCTTCGTTTGAATTTGCAAGCATAAGCTTGATTCTGTTTTCCTGATTAACTCTCGATGCACTTGCATCATAGTCTATAGCAACTATATTTACATCATTGAAATTTTCCTTTAAAACCTTCATCATACCCTTTCCTGCAATGTGGTTAGGAAGACATCCGAAAGGCTGTGCGCATACTATATTTTTAACACCGCTGTGGATTAATTCAAGCATTTCGCAGGTAAGAAGCCAACCTTCGCCCATTTTCATTCCAATGCTGATATATCCGTCTGCAAGCTTTCTCGTTTCGTCAAAATATGCCGGCGGAACAAAATCACTGTTTTCTTCAATGAGCTTTATTATGGCTCTTTGCTTTTTCAAAAGGTAGTTGTAAACGATTTTATAAAGACGGGCTTTCGTCTTTCTCATTCCGTAAAGCTTTGCATCTGCAATTGAATTGTAAACGCAGTAAAGCACGAAATCCATCAGTCCGCCCATATAAACCTCAGCCCCCTGAGAGGCGAGGAAGCTTTCCAGATCATTGTTGCCGAGAGGAGAAAATTTAACAAAAATTTCCCCGACAATTCCAACCCTCGTCTTTTCTTTGCCGTCACGTTTTATTTTGCTGAAATCCTGTATGATTTCTTTGTAAAGCTTTTGGATTTTTTTGTTCTGCAATCCGTTTTGCGTAAGAATTTCCGAAGCTTTGTCAATATATTTCCGGCAAAGCTTTTCACTTTCTCCATTTTGCTCGTAAGGAGCACATTGGTTTCTCAGGTGCATAAGTAAATCACCTATCATAATGGAGGGAACAGCTTTTAAAACCATGGGAACATCAAATTTTACCGATGAGTCGTCAAGACCGGCAAAATTAAGGGAAATTACGGGAATGTGGCTGTAACCAGCGTTGAACAAAGCCTTTCTTAAAAGTGAAATGTAATTTGAGGCTCTGCATCCGCCACCTGTCTGTGTTATCATAAGAGCGATTTTGTTTTTATCGTAACCGCCGTTTTCAATAGCATCTATAAGCTGACCTATAACAACCTGAGCAGGGTAACAGGTATCGTTATGTACATATTTAAGCCCATATTCCTTAACTTCATCGCCTTCATTTTTAAGAAGCTTGCAGTTGTAGCCGCTTTTTCTGAAAACCGATATTAAAATTTCAAAATGCATAGGAAGCATTGTAGGAACAAGAATTGTATAATCCTTTTTCATTTCGTCTGTAAATTTAGTGTATTCTATTATAATGCACTCCTTTCGCTTAGAGCCGCAATAAGACTTCTGAGCCTGATTTTAACAGCACCCAGATTGCTGATTTCGTCAATTTTGAGCTGAGTATAAATTTTTCCGCTCTTTTCGATAATTGACTTAATTTCATCGGTAGTGATAGCATCAATTCCGCACCCGAACGAAACTAACTGTACAAGCTGAACAAAGCTGTTTTCGGCTGTGAATTCAGCAGCATTGTACATTCTGCTGTGATAAGTCCATTGATTAAGAACGTTAACCGCTGCTTTTTTGTTTGTTTGCGAAACCGAGTCCTCACTAAGAACAACAAAACCAAGTGAGTTTGCAAGCTTATCTATAAGATGGCAGATTTCCGGGTCAATATGATAAGGTCTGCCTGCAAGAATCAAAGCAGTCATATTGTTATCTTTTGCAAATTCAATAGCCTTTTTGCCTTCCTTGCGGATTTTATCCATCCATTCGTTGTAAGCCTTATAACCTTTTTCCACGGCTTTTCTTGTCTTGTTTCGTGGAATATTGAACACCTCAGAAAGCTTTGAAGCAAATTCCTTTTTGTTGTTTATGTTGATGTACGGGAACAGGAAATTTACCTTTTTAAGGTCCTTCATATTCGCATAAAGCAGCTCGGAATAATATGCAACAACCGGACAGTTGTAGCAGTTATCGCCGGTATTTTCATCCATGTTGTAAGTAAGGCTGGGATAGAAAATTGTATCAGCACCCTTTTCTATCAGTTCCATAATATGACCGTGCATCAGCTTGGCAGGATAGCAAACAGTATCGGAAGGAATGGTGTGCTGACCCTTTGTATATGTCTGATAAGTAGAAAAGTCTGAGAAAATTACCTTATAACCAAGCTCGGTGAAAATTCCGTGCCACAAAGGCGCAAGCTCATACATTCCCAACGCTCTCGGCAGACCAATAGTACCTTTTGTGCCGTCTTCGCTCTTTAGCGAATCAAAAAGACTTCTTTTGAATTCGTAAAGGTTGGGGAGGTTTTTATACTTGTTTTCCGAAAAGGCACCCTTTTCACACTTATTACCCGAAATATATTTTTGTCCGTCTTTGAATGTGTTTATGGTAAGATTACAATGATTTTCACATCCGTTACAGTTTATCGCCTTAACGGAGTGGGAAAATTCTTTAAGCTCATCATATGATATAACGCAGGAGCTTTCATTTGCGATTCTGTGAGCATACAAGGCTGCACCGAAAGCACCCATTAAACCTGCAATGGAGGGTCTGGTAACAGTTCTGCCAAGCTCTTTTTCAAAGCTTCTTAAAACGGAATCGTTTAAAAAGGTACCGCCCTGAACAACAATATTCTGTCCCAATTCTGTTGCCTTGCCTGCACGGATAACCTTGTAAAGTGCATTTTTAACAACACTTATTGAAAGACCTGCTGAGATATTTTCAACTGAAATACCGTCTTTCTGAGCCTGCTTAACGGATGAGTTCATAAACACAGTACATCTTGAGCCTAAATCCACAGGTGCATCCGCCTTAACTGCAAGACGGGCAAAGTCCTTAACATCGTAGCCTGCAAGATGGGCAAAGGTTTCAATAAAAGAACCGCACCCTGAAGAACAGGCTTCGTTAAGCATTATGTTATCAATGGCATTATTTCTTATTTTAAAGCACTTTATATCCTGACCGCCAATATCTAAAATAAAATCAACCTCAGGATTGAAATGACGTGCGGCATAAAAGTGTGCCATTGTTTCAACAATACCGCCTTCAAGCTTAAAAGCACATTTAATGAGCTCCTCACCGTACCCGGTAACAGCTCCTGATTTGATTTTTATTTTATCACCGCACAGATTGTAAATTTTCTCAAGCTCATTCTTTATAATTTCAACAGGGTTACCCTTGTTAGAGCCGTAATAGCTGTAAAGCATCTCGTTTTCTTCGGTAATAAGAACTATTTTTGTTGTAGTGCTTCCGCAGTCAATACCGAGATAAGCAACACCCTCGTAATCCTTCGGGTCAATACGTTTAACGTCAGCAATTTTATGTCTCCGACAAAAGCTTTCATATTCATCTTCGCTTTCGAAAAGAGCGGGTAACTGCTTTACCTCACTTGCACTTGAAAGAGAAGCTTCAATTCCGCTTATAAGGTCATTGTACGAACGTAAGTTTCTTGATTTTAATGAGTTAAGGGCACAACCCAGGGCAACGGCAACAAGTCCGTATTCGGGGAAAAGTGCATTTTCCTCTGATAAATTAAGTGTTTCTGTAAAACGCTCACGCAGACCCAGACAATGATATAAAGGTCCGCCGAGGAACATAACCTTACCTTTGATTTCATATCCCTGTACCAGTCCTGAAATGGTCTGATTAACAACAGCCTGATATACGCTTGCCGCCAGGTCTTCTTTTTTTGCACCCTGATTTATAAGTGGCTGAATATCTGTCTTTGCAAAAACGCCGCAACGTGATGCAATGGGATAAATTTTTGTGTGGTTTAAACTTAGCTTGTCAAGAGTTTCATTATCTACATTTAACAATGATGCAACCTGGTCAATAAAAGCTCCTGTTCCGCCTGCACAGGTTCCGTTCATCCTTGAATCGGGAATGCCGCGGAAGAATATAACCTTTGCATCTTCTCCGCCAAGCTCAATGGTTACGTCAGTATCAGGTGCAAAGTATTTAACGGTTTTTCCTGTAGCGTAAACCTCCTGAATAAAGTCAATATGGGCAGCATTTGCAAGGCCAAGGCCGGCAGAACCTGATATGGTAACCGCCAAAGAGTCATCTTTTAAAAGCTCTTCAAGGCTTTTTAAAATCTCAAGTGTCTTCTGGCGCACCTGTGAATGATGTCTTTCATAGCATTCAAAAACAAGACTACCGTCTTTAATTACGGCAATCTTAACAGTTGTTGAACCAATATCTATTCCAACAGCAGTATGTTTAGTTTTGTCAAAATTAAGCTTTATCATGGTATCCGTCCTGAAAAATATAAAGTTTTGGTATGAGTTTCTACATATTTAATAGCGTCCGTATCTAATGATACTACAAAACCTGACAAAATTCAATACCTAATCTGTGAAAAATTTTAAAAAAATTTCAAAAAAGGTATTGACAAAGTATTTGTATTGTGGTAGAATATACGAGTTGTCGCCCAAAAGGGCAGCACACATTGGACTTTGAAAATTATATAGCAACCAGCAAAGGTTCTCGTTAAGTAATTAATTTACACAAACAATGAATTTGAAGTTTTAGATACCGCTTCCGCCAAAATGTTTCTGCAGATGTACCAGATGAAATAAGTAAAAATCGGCATCCGACATCTGATATCCATATGCACAATCCAGCATTTTTTCTG
>JAGAJK010000094.1 GCA_017626145.1 Clostridia bacterium | reverse complement strand
ATATCAAGAGAGGTAATTGGTCTGTTTTCATTCCATATTACTTTCATCACCTCAAGTTCTGCATCAGAGATGTTTATATTTCTTTGCGCCATAGAAATACCTCCAAAATTTTCATCCTACAAATGTAGTTTATATTTATATACTACATTTGTAGTTTGAATTTGTCAATACTTTTTTGAAAATTTATTTAAAAAATATGTAGAAAGCCCTCCGACATACTGCCGAAGGGCTTCATGTTATCCTATTTTGTATCCTTTTGAAACGAGTTCGGTTATTTTGCTCATACCGATTTCACGGTTTTCAAAGAATACTTGCTTTGCATTTGGAGATTCCTTTATGGTTATGGTCTTTTTAGTTTCATCAATCCAAGCAGACCATACTTTATTTTGCTGTTCATCATTCATTAATCATTACCACCTGCGGAACAGGAGCGTTCTTTTGCTCTTCAGTCCACTGCCATTGCGGAACAAATTCGCCTGTTGTGCCTCTCACAATATATTTACCGTCATTTGACCTGAACTCAAATTTATTGTTAGGCAAAAGTGTAATAACTGCATCAAAGGAATCTATACGAATTTGATTATTTTCCAAAAAGAAATGTCCTGCAAATGTGTTTTCATCTATGACTTTAATTTGACTGTTTTCATTACGGGTAATGCTATAACTATTAAACCATTTTTCACTTTCTTCTGTATAATCATCAAAATCAAAACTCAATAATGCGTATTCATCCTGAATATTATACTGAAAATAGTTGTCCCGATCCGTTCGCTTGATGGCTTTCCCATTTAACTTCGCTTCAGTTGGGAATATTCCAATTGTTGTTGTAGCAGCTTTTTTCGCTATTTCTCTATTTCTTACACTCAAAGCACTATATTCATCATGACTATCAGTTCCTAACCCAAAAAAGAAAATTCTGATTTTTGTTTCACCGATTTTTACAATTGTTTCTCCAAAATCAGCAATCCCATCACCAGCCGGCACGGGTAATGTAGTTATATATCCGACTTCGTTTTCATATATAGTTTCGCCGTCGATCTTCACAGTAAACAGACCTTCTATGTCGCTACCTTTACTATAAATACGGGTTACTTTATTAAGTACAATCTCTGCATTTCCAGCATCTTCTTTGTTGTTAATATCCACAAAATCCAACTTTGCATTAAATTCTGTTCTATATCCTGTTTTGGAAATAGAAATATCCGCATCTTTACAAATATAACACTTATTTATTATAAGTGTATTTTCATCAACTGTCTTTTCTCTCGGCAAGCTTTCTATTTCAGCATCATCAATATAGAATCTGCTATTCAAACTGTCAAAGCCATATTTCATATTGGAAACAAATACACTTGTATGGTTGCTGAAATCTGATTTCATTGCTACACCTATTTCTTCATAGTTTTTTAACAATTTAATATATTCATATGGAACATAGGTTATATCATTTTCCATATATGGTGGATTTGACAGTGTATATTTATTTCCATCAATGATTACTTCTTTACTTCCAATACTGCAGCGTGTTGACCATACAAATTTACCAGGAACAGTTGTTTCTTTTCGTTCTGTTGGTTCACCGCTGTAATTAGGTTCTAATGCAGTTATCATTTTGTGTGTCTTGGACCAGAAATCAACGGTAACTGTGCCGTTATCATATTTTATTTTATCATTTTCAACATCAGAATTATTCAAAAATTCTCTCCAGGGCAAGTAATATACTCCATCTTTTTCAGTTGGAACAAAACCATTATAATTTCCTTTTCCGAAGTTAGCAACATAAACATAATCATCTTTCAACAAAGAGGAAACAAGTGGAGCAACTTCATTTGCCAATACCACGCTGCTACAGGTAAGTGCTAACATAAGCACCGTACATAATACTGTTCTGAATACACTAAATCTTTTCTTTTTCATAATCATCTCGAACCTCCTTTTAAGTTGTTTTTTGTTTTTTACCATATTGCTTGAAAGAGCCGGAGAAGCCTGACAGACCATTGACAGTATCATCGTGCTGTACTGCTTCTTATCAGTCATATCCATCTCTTTTGTTACTTGTTCATCACAGGCATATTCGCACGCTTCGCCGATTAAATTAACCATAAAGTATGTAATCGGATTAAACCAACAAATTGAATTGACAATTACTGCAAAGAGCTTAAACCAACTGTCGTGATGCTTGTAATGTACCATTTCGTGCTTGATTGCAAGGTTGTAATCATCCTCATTCATTTCAATCTCAGGGATCGCAAGTGTGGGCTTGAAAAATCCAAACACAAGAGGAGAAGCTACCAACGGGCTTTTAATAACTTCAACACCGTTTATGTTTTCGCAGATTTCAACTCCGCAGATTTTCTCTTTAAAGCGGAAATAAGATATAAAGTATCTGCACATTGAAATTATAAAGCCTAAAAGCCAGACGGCAAGCAGTATTTCCTGCATTGTTATTGGGTTTGAACGCCTTACCATATTTGAAGCTTGTGGCAAAACATTATGCTGTACTGCTTTTGGAACCTCTTGTGGTGTATCCTGTGCCGGTAAAACATTGTTGTTAGTTTCCGGAACTGTGGCTTCAAATTCAGTTACATTTATTGTTTGGTTTACAGGCACTTTAGGAAGTGATATATCCCCGATATTCATTGGCAGAATAAACACAAGCATTGCAATTAAGCTTATGTAATATAATGCCTTGCCACCAAGCAACGATAAAAGCTTATTTTTGAATATCAACAACGCTGTGCAAATTATT
>JAGAJK010000093.1 GCA_017626145.1 Clostridia bacterium | reverse complement strand
CGTCGGAGTAGGTGCTTTACAGAAGCACTTACATCTCGATTTCTGGGATCAGCTAACGGACTTTTTGTTCCGTATGCGGTGGCCTGGGTCGGAGTAAGTGCTTTACAGAAGCACTTGCATTTCGATTTCTGGGATCAGCATGCGAGCTTTTGTCTCGTGACGCGGTGGCCCTCGTCGGAGTAGGTGCTTTACAGAAGCACTTACATCTCGATTTCTGGGAACAGTCCCCGGACGCATTGTTCCGGGCACGTTGGCCCTCGTCGGAGTAGGTGCTTTATATATTGTTCTTAAATCAAAGCTGTCTTTAAGAATTTCTTCAGCATAATAACTGTAACCGTTAATCTGTATTTCCGATAAAACAGATGGCTGTCCTTTAGTCGTATATGTATCCTGAACAACTCTCGATTCACCTTTACTCAATTTTTCAATAGCGGTTTTTATATCTTCTTTAGTTAAAGCCAACTGTCCTCTGAGTGCTTCCTTTATAGGATTGCTGTGTTCATTATAAGCATGTGCAATATATCTTTCAGAAACGGTTCTTTCCACACCTTTAAAGTTACATCTATGTCTATCGTCATTTTTCAGCCGATTAATAACTTTGTTTTCCGATTCACTAACCGCCCCTATTGTTATAGATTCACTACTTCTTTTATTGCCGTCAACTGCATCATCAACAGCCTTTTTCGCACTTTCTACACCGCTCTTATATTGGCTGTAATCCGTAAAGTCATTTTGAGTATTATTTGTCGGATTCCCTGAATTATTCCCATTGACAACAGGTTTGTTTTGTGGTACACTCTTATCAAGAGAGGTCTTCTCCTTTGCGGAGGATATATTTTCATTCGCAAAGGAGAACGACGGGCTAATTTCTTTTACAGGAGAGAATTCATTCTGGTCCTGGTAGCCGGCCTCTCTTATTAGAGGTACTTGTTAGTGTCGGTGAAGTTCCATTGGAACAAGGAACCGTGGTCACATTAGGTACTTCTGTTTTTATATTCGGAGACTATAAAACAAGCCTGCGGACAAGGTTACCTATTATGAGGCGTTCTTGTCCGCAGGCTTATAATAAAATTAAAGCTTTCTTTGTACTTTTTAATTATTTACTTATCATTTCCACAAGCTTTTCTTTGGGAACGTAACCGACTGATGTATCGGCTATTGAACCGTTTTTGAAAAGAATTATTGTAGGTATGCTCATTACACCGTATTTTATTGCAAGCTCCTGTTCGTCATCTACGTTGATTTTACCTACCTTGATTTTACCTTCGTATTCGTTGGCAATTTCTTCAACTATAGGTGCAATCATTTTGCAGGGACCGCACCAGGTTGCCCAGAAATCAACCAAAACAGGTATATCCGAATTTAAAACTTCACTTTCAAAATTGTTTTTTGTTATAGTAATTTCAGCCATTTTATTTATCTCCTTTGCTTTTATAATACAACATACAATGGCAGAAGCCTTCAAAATTGGGGTCATCAATCTGTTGCTTGAACTCTGCGCATATGCATTTATTTTCATCTGTTCTTTCGAGCCTGCAGGGGCAATAACCGCCTGTCGCTTTTAATCCTTCTTTAATTGTTTTTACTACTTCCTTATCAGGATTTAATTTTACCGCCATTTTACTTCTCTCCTATCAATAAACCGATATAGCTTTCCAACGTTTTCTCATTCATTGCTCCCGAATAATATGCAATTTCATAACCCTCTTCATCAATAAACACCGTTCTTGGAATTGAGCTTACAGCATAGGCGTTTGATGCGCTGTAATCAAGATCATAGTATACATCAAATGAATAATTGTTTTCCTTCAAAAATTCGCTTACATCAGATTCGTCAATATTAATCATTAAAAATACTACATCATCCTTATATTTTTTCGCCAGTTCATCAAAATAAGGCATTTCACTTCTGCAAGGACCACACCAGGTTGCCCAGAAATTTACCACTACGGGCTTACCCTTAATATTGGAAAGGCTAACCTCGTTACCTATTGAATCGTAAACTGTAAAATCCCGTGCAGGTATTTTCGTTTGACTTTCATTTTGATCAGATTGCGGAATCCGTGATTCAAAGTTATCGGAAAGATAGTTATATCCCACAACCGCAAAAACTATAACCGCAACAAATATTATCATTACAATCAAAAGGCTTTTTTTATTCATAACTTCACCTTACTAATCCCATCAGTTTATTTAAAACACCTGTCATCATAGCAATTCCTACAACAATCAAAAATATACCGCTGATTTTATTTATAATTCCATAATGGCTTTTAATAAAGCCAAACACTGCTTTTAATTGGTTTATAAGAATTGCTGAAATAACAAAAGGTATTCCCAGCCCCATTGAATATACCAGAAGCATAACAAGTCCTTTCAGAGCTGTTCCCGAAACAGAAGCAAGCATAAGTGCTGAGCCGAGAAAAGCTCCTATACACGGTGTAAGACTTACCGAAAAAACAACTCCGAAAACAAAAGCCGATACAACACCTGTTACACTTACCTTCTTACTTATACCTTTAAATAACGAAAGCTTTATAATGTCAAGGTAGCAAAGCCCGAAGAAAACAACAATAAGACCACACACTATATTAACAAAGGTTGTATACCTTGCAAGAAATGTTCCTACAGTTCCTGCAAATAAACCAAGTACTGCGAAAACCAACGTAAAGCCTGTTACAAAACTAAGTGCACGTAAAAACGTTTTTAAAGTATTTTCGCTTGTACCTGCAAAATACGATATATATACAGGTAACATAGGAAGCATACATGGAGAAATGAAGGAAATTATTCCCTCAAGAAAAGTAAGAATATATTCCATCAGCAACTCCTCCGTAAATTCTTATTTGCCGCAGCATTTTTTATATTTAAGACCGCTGCCGCAGGGGCACATATCGTTTCTTCCTACTTTTACCGCTTTTCTTACAGTTTTTGGTTTTTCCTGCTTGTCTGATTCTCTGCCCTCACTTGTTGATTGTGCAACCTGCTTTCTTTCCATACGGTCAACCTTTGCGGTAAACACAAATCTGCCTACATCAGTCTTTATATTATATACCATTTCATCAAACATATCGGAACCGACATTTTTATATTCTACTGCAGGGTCGTGCTGTCCGTATGAACGCAGACCTATTCCCTGCTTTAATCTGTCCATTTCATCAATATGATCCATCCATCGTGTATCAACAACACGGAGCATAATTATTCTTTCAAGCTCACGCATTATATCCGTACCGATTTCCTCTTCCTTTGCTTTATACGCCTCAAAAGCTTTCTCTGTAAGGATTTCGGTAATATCGTTTCTTTCAAGGCTTTCTAAATCCTCGCGGCTGAAGCTTACACTTCCTTCAGGTAAAAATACGGCTTCTGCTGCTTTTATAAGACTGTCAAGCTGCCAGTCATCGGGATATTCGCCTGAAGATGTATATCTGCTTACCATATCCTCGACCATAGTTTCAATCATATTTCTGATATTGCCCGTTATGTCGTTGCCGTCAAGAACCTGCTGACGCTGACGGTATATAAGCTCACGCTGTGCATTCATAACATCATCATACTGCAAAACGTGCTTTCTTATATCAAAGTTTCTGCCTTCAATTTTCTTCTGTGCAGTTTCGATAAGGTTGGAAAGCATTTTACTTTCAAGCTCAAGCTCTTCTTCAGACTGAATTGCATTCATAACACTAAGGGTTCTTTCAGCACCGAAGAGTCGGATAATTTCGTCCTCAAGAGCTACATAAAACTTTGAAACACCGGGGTCACCCTGTCTGCCGGCACGACCTCTTAACTGATTATCAATTCTTCTGCTTTCGTGACGTTCTGTACCGATTATATAAAGTCCGCCCAACGCTGCAACCTCTTCGTGAAGAGGTTCTGTTTCGGCTTTGAATTTTGCGAATACTTCACGGTATGTCTCTCTTGCAGAAAGAATTGCTTCATCATCGGTATCTCCATAGCCAACGGCTTCGTTTATCTGATTTTCATCGAAGCCAAGCTTCTTGAGTTCATTTTTAGCAAGGTATTCAGGATTACCGCCAAGCATAATATCGGTACCTCTGCCTGCCATATTGGTAGCAATGGTAACGGCGCCTTTTTTACCTGCCTGTGCTATAATTTCAGCTTCTCTTGCGTGGTGCTTTGCATTAAGAACATTATGTGGAATACCGTTTCTTTTAAGCATAGATGAAAGCTTTTCAGATTTTTCAATAGTGATGGTACCAACCAGTACAGGCTGCTGCTTTTCATAGCATTCTTTAATTTTTTCCACTATTGCCTTGAATTTACCTTCTTCTGATTTATAAACTGAATCAGGAAGGTCTTTTCTTGCAAGGGGCTTATTTGTCGGAATTTCAATTACATCCATACTGTATATATCCTGAAATTCACGTTCTTCGGTAAGTGCAGTACCTGTCATACCTGAGATTTTCTTATACATTCTGAAGAAGTTCTGGAAAGTAATAGTTGCAAGTGTTTTGCTTTCGTGTTGTACCACTACGCCTTCTTTTGCTTCAATCGCCTGATGAAGTCCGTCTGAATAACGTCTTCCGGGCATAACTCTGCCAGTAAACTCATCAACAATCAAAATTTCATTTTCATCGGATACAATATAATCCTTATCCTTCATCATAATTCCGTTAGCTCGGAGTGCCTGATTAATATGGTGGGAAACTGTCATATTTTCAGGGTCTGAAAGATTTTCAAGACCAAAATAGCTTTCGGCTTTTTCCACACCTCTTGGTGTTAAAGTAACCGTTTTTGCTTTCTCGTCTATTATATAATCTGCATCATCAGTTTCATCAAGAACCTTAGTATCCTCTTCCTTTACTACCTTCTTTTTGAGAGTTATGGCAAAGGAATTTGCGGTTTTGTACAAATCTGTAGATTTATCTCCGATACCTGAAATTATAAGGGGAGTTCTCGCCTCATCAATTAAAATTGAGTCAACTTCGTCAACAATTGCATACACGTGACCTCGCTGCACCATAGCATCCTTATATATAGCCATATTATCACGAAGGTAATCAAAGCCAAGTTCATTATTTGTTCCGTATGTTATATCTGAATTATAAGCAATTTTTCTTTCATCAGGAGTCATCTGATTTATAACAAGACCTGTTGTAAGACCTAAAAATGAATACAACTTACCCATCCACTCACTGTCTCGCTTTGCAAGATAGTCGTTAACTGTAACAATATGAACACCTTCACCTGTTAAAGCATTAAGATACGCAGGAAGGGTTGCAACAAGTGTTTTACCTTCACCTGTTTTCATTTCTGCAATTCTTCCCTGATGAAGGACAATACCGCCTATAATCTGAACAGGGAAATGCTTCATCTGAAGAACTCGCCAGGAGGCTTCACGTACATTCGCAAATGCTTCGGGCAAGAGCATATCAAGTGTTTCGCCGTTTTTGTACCTTTCTTTAAACTCCTCTGTTTTTGCTCTCAGCTGAGCATCTGTATAAGATTTAAATTCTTCCTCATAAGAAAGAACCTTTTCAACAATAGGATTGATTCTTTTGAGTTCTCTGGAGCTGTATGTTCCAAAAAGACTTTTTAAAAATGCCATTTAATTCACCTCTGATTTTCTTTGAGTAAAAAATATAAATACTCAAAATATAGTATAACATAAATTTGTGAAAAATAAAAGTGTTTTTTAGATTATATCCAATATAAAAATTCGAAAATAATTCGTAGTGAAAAATATTGACTTATTTTTTTATTATGTTAAAATTAAGTAAAAAAATCCAAAGGAGAAACTTATATGTATTTACTGTCTATGACCCCCCTTGATACTGAACATATAGACGAAATATGCGAGGACTTGAAAATGCAACAGGAAACAGGTGTTTCAACTCACGCAATGATGATGATGTATTTTGCTCCCGAAGGTACGCCACCTGTTAACAGAGCAGAATATTTTTGTGAAAAATATGACCTGTTCAGAAAAAAATTAGATGCAGAAGGTGTAAAACACGGTGTACTTGTTCAGTCTACTTTGGGTCACGGTGCAAAACCTAATTCTGAGCATCCTTTTCAAAAATTCGAAAGTCTTACTGAAAACGGTGAAGTAAGAGAAGTATGTTGTCCTTTTGACAAGGGGTATCTGGCTTACATAAAGGAACAGATGGCAACATTAGCCAAGCACAAACCATCAATTATTATGATTGACGATGATATGGGACTTTTATACCGTTGGGATAAAGGCTGTACCTGTCCTCTCCATATGGCAGAGTTCAACAAAAGAGCAGGAACAAATATGACTCGTGAACAGCTTTATAAGCACACTCAGGGAAACAGTGATGAGGATAAATATTATACAGATATTTATATCCGGGTTCAGGGTGATTCCTTGGTTGGTGCGGCAAAGGCTATGCGTGAGGGTATTGACAGTGTTGACCCGACTATTCAGGGTGCCATAAGTCTTGCAGGAAACTACTGCGAATTTACCGACGAGCTTGCAGAAGCTTTTGCAGGAAAAGGCAATCCTACAATAGCAAGATTCAATAACGGAATGTATACAGCTCCCGGTTCAAGATTCTTCACTAAAAATATGGTTCGTGCGGCTGCACAGAAGGAAATTCTTGGTGATAAAATTGATTATCTGCTTGCTGAAACAGACACATGTCCACAAAACCGTTACAGCACAAGTGCTTCTCTCCTCCACGCACATTTCACAGGTACAATTCTTGAAGGGGCCAAAGGTGCAAAGCACTGGATTACAAGAACATCGGCATTTGAACCGGAAAGCGGAAAGGCTTACCGCAAAATTCTTGCAAAAAACAGCGGCTTTTATGAAGAGCTTTCAAAGCTTGCAGAAGAATTAAAACCTGTTGGTTGCAGAATACCGTTATCAAAGGTTAAGGATTACTGTCTTACCACACCAAACATATTTGCAGTATTACTGAGTCACTGGGCAACCAATGTTCTCGAAAGATTCGGTTTTCCTCTGTACTTTTCCGCCAAAGACGGCGGTGCCGTATTTTTAGATGATTCTGCACCGGATAAATTCACAGATGAACAGATTAAGGAATTCTTAAAGGGTACACTTGTTTTAACTGCTCAATCTGCTAAAAAATTGGAAGAGAGAGGCTTTGACGAATATACAGGGGTAAAGGTAAAACCGCTTGGTAACAGACGCACAAGTGGCGAAATTTTAAAGGTTAACGGCAACAAAATTGCCACACTTCACGGACTTTGCGAGCTTGTTCCTGTAAATGAGAAGGTTATTGCTGATTCAGAGGTCATACATATTCCCACTCCCGAAACAAAGAATATATTGTTCCCGGGAAGTACAATTTACAAAAATAATCTTGGTGGAGCTGTTATGACATTCTCAGGAACACCGGACACGGATTTTAAATACAATCAGGCATTTTCTTTCCTTTGCGAATCAAGAAAACTACAGTTTGTTAAATTCTTAAAAGAAACCGGTAATCTCCCCATTTACTACCCCGGAGATGTTGATGTTTATATGAGAGCAGGTTATTTAAACGACAATTCCCTTATGGTTGCATTGTTTAATATTTGTCTTGACCCAATAGATGAGATTTCACTTATTTGTGATAAGAAAATTAACAAAATTGAAAAACTGACTTCAGAGGGCAAAAGGATCACTTGTGATTTTTATGAGCAGGATGGCGTTATTTATGTAAAGGAACCGCTCAACACACTCGCTCCCGTTGTTTTGTTTATTTCTTGATATTGGAGAGCGTTGCAGATTTTTCGCATTGACATAAGCTTTTTTCTGTGTTAAAATTAAGAAAAACAATATGGAGGTCAGTTATGAAAAAAATCATTGCTAAAAAGACTTACAATACAGAAACAGCAAAATCAGTAAAGCACGTTACATTCGGTCAGTTCGGTGACGCTGACGGATATGAAGAAATTCTTTATCAGACTAAAAAAGGAGATTTTTTCCTTTACGGTTTTGGCGGCGTTGACAGTCCGTATCCTGTTGAAACTATCAAAGCCTTTACTAAGGCTGAAGCTTCAGAATGGGAAAAGAACAACTGATATTTTACCAACAAAAAACAGCATCAAATTAATTTGATGCCGTTTTTTATTTTAATTATTAAATACTGTTAAATAACTGTTCAAACTCTTCGCCGTCAATCTTTTCTTTTTCAAGAAGCTTTTGGGCAACAACGTGAAGCTTTGCCATATTCTCATTAAGGAGTGCTTCACATCTTTCGCCACCTTCGTCAATCATACTTCTGATTTCCTTATCAATCTGAGCGGCAACCTCTTCGGAATAATTTTTTGCATGACCAAAATCTCTTCCGATAAATACTTCCTGCTGATCGGAATCATAAAACACAGTACCTAAATTTTCGCTCATACCATACTTTGTTACCATATCACGGGCAATCTGTGTTGCTCTCTGTATATCGTTTGAAGCACCTGTGCTTATATCGTTAAGAACAAGCTTTTCTGCTATTCTGCCGGCAAGAAGAACCACTATTTCGTTCTTCATTTCTTTCTTTGAATGATAATACTTATCTTCGGTAGGAAGATGCATTGTATAGCCACCTGCCATACCGCTTGGGATAATTGAAACCTGATGAACCGGCTCCATATTGGGAAGAAGTCTTGTTATAATAGCGTGACCCGCTTCGTGATATGCGGTAAGCTCTTTTTCCTTCTGTGTAATCTGACGGGATTTCTTCTCCTTACCAACAACAACCTTTATCATAGCCTCGTTAAGGTCCTTCATTGAAAGTGCTTCCCTGTTATTCTTTACAGCAAGTAGTGCCGCTTCGTTCATAAGATTTTCAAGCTGGGCACCTGTAAAGCCTGCAGTAGTTTTTGCAATTACCTCCAGATCAACAGTTTCGTCCATTGGCTTACCTTTAGAATGAACCTTTAAAATTTCGTGTCTTCCCATTGTATCAGGATAACCAACTACAACCTCTCTGTCAAAACGACCCGGTCTTAAAAGTGCAGGGTCAAGAATATCAGGTCTGTTGGTTGCGGCAATTATAATAATACCCTCGTGAATACCAAAGCCATCCATTTCAACAAGCAACTGATTAAGAGTCTGTTCTCTTTCATCGTGACCGCCGCCGAGACCTGCGCCTCTGCGTCTGCCTACTGCATCAATTTCGTCGATAAAAATTATACACGGTTTATTCTTCTTCGCCTGTTCGAACAAATCACGAACACGTGAAGCACCGACACCTACAAACATTTCAACAAAATCAGAACCGCTTATGGAGAAGAATTTAACCCCTGCCTCGCCTGCAACTGCTTTTGCAAGAAGAGTTTTACCTGTTCCGGGAGGCCCCACAAGAAGAACACCCTTAGGAATTCTTGCTCCGAGTTTGGTGAATTTTGCAGGGTCTTTAAGAAAATCAACCACTTCTTCAAGCTCTTCCTTTTCTTCCTTGGCACCTGCCACATCGTCAAAGGTTACGGTTTTCCCTATATCCTCGACGCCCTTAACCTTGCTTTTTCCGAAGGACATAGCACCTCTGCCGCCACCTCCGCCTTTATCACCTGCAAAGAATATAAAGAATGCAATTATAGTGATAAATAAAAGCAGTCCGGGGAGAAGTGAAACCCACCAGGGCATTCCTTCAGCAACGGGCGTACTGTAAACAAGAGTGCCGCCCTCTACCTGTTTCTTTATTGATGTTCCCACGTCATCGTGCAGAATCTGTTTTGATGGAATTGCGGTACTGTAGGAGGTGTTATCATTCTTTACAACACTTGCTACATTTTCCTTTACTGTCAATTCCTTGACATTACCTGCCTGAATGTCGCTTATAAGGTCTGAATAAACCTTTTCTTCCACCGCCGGTCCCTGATAAAGATATGATACCATCAGGACTATTACAACAAATAATGCGATATAAAAACCGGCACTTCTGAAGTTGCGTTTGTTCTTACTCAATGTACTGTTCTCCTTATATTTTTAAGCTTTCCTGCAATAATAACATAAGTATTTGTTTTTTGCAAGAGCTTTTATTCAAATTTCATTAATTAATCACAAATAACCTTTTATTTATATATTTCTTCCTTCAATACGCCTATGTATGGAAGATTTCTGTATTTTTCATCATAATCAAGTCCGTAGCCTACTATAAATTCATCAGGTATATCACAGCCGATATACTTTGCATCTACATGTGTTTTTCTTCTTTCGGGTTTATTAAGAAGTGTACAAATCTCCAATGATTCAGGCTGTCTTACTTTAAGAACCTCCATAAGATTCGAAAGTGTGATACCGCTATCTAAAATATCTTCTATTATGAGTACATTCTTACCTTTTATGGATTCATTTAAATCCTTTACAATTTTCACTATTCCCGATGACTGAGAACCCGAACCATAGCTCGATACTACCATAAAATCCAATTCTAAAGGAAGGTTAATTTTTCTTACCAGGTCAGCGGCAAAAACAAAGCTTCCTTTTAAGATAATTATAACAAACAGTTTTTTACCGGCATAATCTTTATTAATCTGCTCTGCCAAGCCGTCTACCATAGATTTAATTTTTTCTTCAGACAAAAGGATTTCTTTTAAAGCATTATTCATTTCCATTACTTTTTTCTCCTTGTATTTTATAAATCTTATGTGTCGTAGCATCTATCTTATAAAAAGATGACCTGCATACTCCGTAAAGCCATATTACGTCTTTATTATATTCTATTACAGGCAATTTACCTCTTTGAACTACATCTATTTTTTTATCAATAAGAATCTTTTTAACTTTTTTCGGCGAGTCTGAACCAAATGGAACAATAATATCACCGTTTTTTCTGCTTCTTATTTTTATTTCATCCTCTTCGAAAGCGAAATACTGACAGTTTTTACTGTAACAGATACTATTTAAATCGGACACCTCTTCAAAAGTAAAAACCACACCTGCTTCTTTTACAAAAACACTTTCTCCTGCTTTTAAAGTATACTCATATTCTACATCATCAGGTTGTTTTTCAAACACTATTTCTCCATAACGCAGAGAACATCTTACTCCAAAGCACAAGTCCATTATATTTCCGTGATTGACAGACTTAAGATTTTCTATAATATAATCTATATGCTTTTTTTCAAAATCCTTGCCTGTACCGGCTACATATTCATAAGCCTTCATCAATGCAACGCTTATTACAGACGCAGGGTACTTTATTAATTCGTCCCTTGTTATGGTTGCACTATGTTCATTATACCTAACGAGAGGCTCTGCCACAGAACAGATATAATTATAATCGTCCTTCAAAAGAGTTGAGGTTTTATAAATACTGTCAATAAAATTATTGCTTATTTCCAGAAATTCAGGAATAATTACGTTTCTGATTTTATTTCTTGTATAATCGTTTGAAAAATTAGTTTTATCGGTAACGTACATTTCTACGCATTCTGCAACAAAAGCTTCGATTTCGGCTCTTGAAACATTTATAAGAGGCCTTATTATATTATCTCTCTTTACAGGTATGGAGCAAAGTCCTTTAATTCCGCTTCCCCGCATCAGGTTCATCAGAAATGTTTCTGCATTATCATTTTTATTATGAGCTACTGCAATTTTAGTATACCCGTACTGCATACAAATTTCCTGAAAAAACTTATATCTTTCGTTTCTTCCGGCACTTTCGAGACTGATTCTTTCCTGCTTTGCAATTAACGGCACGTCTGCTTTCTTTACATGTAGCTGTATATTATGCTTTTGGGCAAACTCTTTCACAAAAGCTTCATCACTGTCTGCTTCCTTGCGTATAGAGTGATTTAAATGAGCTGCCGCAATTTCAAAACCGAGAGCCTGAAGTGCAAGACAAAGACATACAGAATCACAGCCACCTGAAAGTGCAACTAATATGCGTTCACCTTCATTTATAAGATTTTCCGACAAAATTGTTCTTTTTACTTTTTCAAGCAAATGTATCACCTATATTAATCGTATGTTGTGTCAACACTTACAAATGTTGTGTACTGCGGCTGCCATGCGAGCTTTATTTTTGCAGTTGAACCGCTTCTGTGTTTAGCTACAACAAGTTCAACCTGATTTACAGCATTCTGTTCCTGCTCTTCCTCCTCATCGGGACGACTCAGGAACATAACAACATCGGCATCCTGCTCGATTGCACCCGATTCACGAAGGTCAGAAAGCATAGGTGTTTTATCCTTACCTTTTCTTGCTTCGATAGAACGTGACAGCTGACTAAGAGTAAGAACCGGCACCTCAAGCTCTTTAGATAAAATCTTAAGTGCACGGGACATTTCAGAAACCTCCTGCTGTCTGCTTTCGGCTCTTCTTTTACCCTGCATAAGCTGTAAGTAGTCAACAACCACAAGTCCCAGACCTTTTTCAAGCTTGAGACGTCTGCACTTTGAACGTATTTCAGATACGGTAATGGTAGAAGTATCGTCAATATACAAAGGTGCTTCCGAAATAGGTCCTACAGACTGCATCATTCTCTCCCAGTCATCCGGAGCAAGCTTACCCGTTTTCAGCTTATAACTATCCACGAGAGCCTGCGAAGAAATAATTCTGTTTGTAATTTCCTCAGCTGACATTTCCAGACTGAAAATTGCCACAGGAACCTGTTTTTTTACCGCTACGTGTCTTGCTATATTAAGCGCAAAGCTTGTTTTACCGATACCCGGTCGTGCTGCAAGAATTATAAGTGTAGAGGGCTGAAAACCTGACATAAGATTGTCAAGATGTGAAAATCCCGTTTCAAGACCTGTAATTCTTGTATTAAGCTTTGCAAGCTCTTCAAGACGTGTAAAGCTTTGCTGAAGAACATCTCCTATTTTTGAAAACTCTTTTGAGTCCTTACCGGAGATTATATCGTAAATAAGCTTTTCTGCAGTTTCAGCAACAGCTGCAGGAGGCTGTGATGCCTCGTAGCTTATTTTGGAAATTTCAGAGGAAGCACCGATAAGCTTACGAAGCAACGACTTTCCTTTGATTATTTCCACATAATATTTAATATTTTCCGTTGCAGAAACACTTGCCGCAATATTTGCAACAAACTCTCCGCCGCCTATAACATCAAGGTCGCCGCTTTTGGAAAGCTCCTCACAAACAGTAACTATGTCTATAGGTATATCCTTTTCAAACAGACTGAGCATTGCAGAAAAAAGCTTTTGATTTTCAGGTCTGTAAAAATCAATTTCATCAAGCCCCTCTATACATATCGCCGTGCTTTCAGAATCGATAAGCATTGCTCCCAAAACAGACTGCTCTGCTTCAAGACTGTACGGCGGAGTCTGAACTCCCATATATTCGTCCATTTCTGCGGCTCCTTTCTTTAGTTTCTTTTACAAATTACGCTTCTTTGATAGTTACTTTAAGCTTTCCTGCTATATCCGGATAGAGCTTAACTGTAACTTCAACTGTACCTACATTTTTTAAATCCTCGGTGTCAAATTTTCTCTTATCAAGCTTAATGTGGTGCTGTGCTGTTAAAGCTTCTGCAATATCCTTATTTGTTACAGAACCGAACAGCTTACCGTTTGAACCTGCTTTTGCAGTTATTACAACTTCGATACCCTTAAGCTTTTCCTGAAGCTCTTTGGCATTGGCAATTTCCGTTTCCTTCTTAAATGCCATCGATTCATTCTTTCCTTTTAAGTCGTTAATAGCTGAATTTGTTGCTTCAACAGCGAGCTTCTTTGGAAAAAGGAAATTTCTTGCGTATCCGTCGCTTACATTTACCATTTCGCCTTTTTTGCCCTGTCCTTTTACATCAGCAAGTAATATAACCTTCATAATAATACTTCCTTTCTTTACTCTGACTGATCGTCTATAAATTTGTTTATTTCCTCTATAAGGATTTCCTTTACCTCTTTATAATCCTTATCCTTTATCTGACAGCCTGCCATAGTCTGATGACCGCCGCCACCCATTTTTTCCATAATAACCTGCACGTTTATATTTCCTGTTGAACGTCCGCTTATAATTGTTTCTTCTTCCATCTGCATAATTACAAATGAAGCTTCCACTCCGCTGATAGACAAAAGTCTGTCTGCCGCCTGAGGTACAATATTACGAAGCTCTTTTCTTCCGTCATACATACAAACAGAAATTGCAACACAATCACGAATAACTTCTGCTTCAGAAACAACCTTTGAGATAGTAACGAAGCTGTTAAAATCGTTCTTGAAGAAACGTTTAACTGATGTTATATCTACACCGCAACGCTTAAGAAATGCCGCAGCTTCAAAGGTTCTTACACCTGTTTTCATTGAAAAGTCCTTAGTATCAAGCATTATACCTGCATAAAGCATATCCGCTTCCCTTGCATTAATATCAAGCTTGTCGCCTACGTACTGCAAAAGCTCCGTAACCATTTCACAAGTTGACGAAGCATAAGGCTCGTGGTACACAAGCTTTGCGTTGTCAATAAATTCAGCACCTCTGCGGTGATGATCGATTAACGCAACTGTTCTGTTCTCTCCGAGAAGTTCAGGACATTCGGTATAAGCAGGTCTGTGAGTATCAACAACCACGATAAGAGAATCAGGTTTCACCAGCTCTCTTGCCTGCTGTGCAGTAATTATTGTTCTGCCGTAATCTATTTCCTCATTTGCACTTGTAATCATCTGAGTAACAGATGTGCTTGGTGTATCATAAACAATATATGCATCCTTACCGAAGCTTCTTGCAAATACATTCACACCTACGGCAGCACCAATAGCATCAATATCCGGAAACTGATGACCTATTATAATAACATCACCCGAATGCTCAACAAGTTCCTTTAATGCAAGCATAGTTGTTCTTGCTTTTACTTTTGTTGTTTTCTCGTGTTCACGACTTTTTCCGCCGTAATAGAAAACGTTTTCACTGTCTTTTATAACAACCTGGTCACCGCCTCTGCCAAGGGCAAGATTTAGTGATGAGCTTGCATACTCATAGCAGTTTGAAAGCATCTGTTCGTCAAAGCCAATTCCCATACTGAGAGTTGCAGAGAATTTATTTCCACATTTGATTTCTCTTACATCATCAAGTACAGAGAACTTTTTATTTATCATTTCCTCAAGGTATTTATGTCTGAAAATAATAAGATAACGGTCACGTTCAACCTTACGGATGATACATTCTGCAAAAGAAAACCATGTATAAATTCTGTTTTCAATCTCTGCCAGAAGTAAGCTTCTGTAAGCATTTG
This sequence comes from Clostridia bacterium, assembly GCA_017626145.1. Classification (GTDB taxonomy): domain Bacteria; phylum Bacillota; class Clostridia; order RGIG6154; family RGIG6154; genus RGIG8497. The sequence continues at coordinate 5,423 of JAGAJK010000093.1, read as the reverse complement.
GAGTGTTATTCAGAACATCATCATAATTATCAAGATTAAGAATCGTTACAACCACACGTTCATTTTTATAGCGCTTTTTGTACTTGTAATTTTCAGTATCATCAAAAAGGTAAAGAATACCAAGTGCAGTTTCGTTTTCCTTTTTATCGGTTTTGACACTGTTGCCGTATACCGTATAATGATTTTCGTTTAAAAAGCACGTAAAATGAACATCTTCACTTTCAAAAACATTTTTTGTTACCGAAGTCTGGAAAACCTCTTCAACAGACATTCCGAAGGCTTCAATACCACTTACTGCCTCTTCAAATCTTTTGTTGTACCATAGTATGCTTCCGTCTCTTTTGAAAATAACTACAGGCATAGGTGCATAAATCAAACTGTCTTTTGTTGCGTTATCAACGTGAAACGTAATGTCTTCAATATAGCCGCTTATTTTACCGTAATTTTTACGGATTGTAATAAGACATATGATTACAAGAAGAACAAGACACGCAAACTGAGCAACTGCCAGCTGAACATTTAAAAACAATGTTATAAGTGCGAAAATAAACATTACTACAAAGCACAGCAAAAAGCTTATTAAGTTTTCTGCTCCTCTGTTTTTCATTTAATCACTTCCATTATCGTTATTACTGCTGTCATCAGTTTCACCGACAGCTCTGAAATTTCTGAATGAATCTAAAGCTGCTGCAATTATTAATATCAACAAAACAATTCCGCTTGTTGCAAACATAGCACTTACCAACATAATTAACACTCTTGCTCCGGTGGGGAGACCTTTACGCTTCAACACACCGTCCAAAAGTGAAAATCCGCAAACCTGAAATACAAAAAGAAGAATTGCAAATATATTCGTAAATACGGTTTGTATCACTCCGGTATTCATAAACATTGCCAAGGCTCCACTCAGCAAAAATACAACGGTTGTTGTTCTGTCACATATAAACTCGGAAAACCTGACCGAAAAAACCTCTCGCAGTCTTAAAATCCGCAACGAAAGACTTACAATGCAACAGGATAAAAACGAGAAGGTCAATGCCATTATAACAAATATTGACGGAATCATATTCTGAATATACACAAAATATGAATCCACAAATTCCTTCATTACCGCCTGATACTCTAAAAGACCGGATGCGTTAAGATATTCATTCATTGACTGCTGAAAAACGGGCTTTATGTTTTTTACAAAGCTTTCTATAACATTAACTCCCGTTGTTCCGGATTTATATGCAATATATGCAACTACCGAAAAAATAAATCCTACTGAAAAAACAAATACAAGCTTTGTTGTTGAACATTTGTTTTTTATACAACATCCGGCAAGCAGTGCGAAAAGAACTGCAAACAGCGAAAGCATTACGCCTTCCATTCCTCCGCCTATATATGCACACACTATATTTATTGCACCGCTTATTGCTCCGAGTACAACATTTCCTGCTGCAGAAACTACGGCAATAAGTGCAACGGTCAGAAATTCTACTCCGATAAAGTCAAAAAATGAAACTGAACACATATAACTCAGAAATCCTGAAATAAGCGTAAATACTATAAAAATTACTATATTTTTCTTAGACATATATTCTCCTGTTTCTCAAAAAAACAAACACTACGGCATTATCATTTTGTAATATAATATATAGTATACCATTTATTTCACAAATTTTCAATATGTAATTGTAAAAAAAAGGAATGTAAGCTGCCTTACATTCCTTTAGTTCTTATTTGTTAATCATTACAAAGCCACCGTCTCCAAGACTTCCGAATCCACGCCATTCTACAGTATATCCGAGATTTTCACAGATGAATCTGAGTGGGATATAAACTGTTTCACCTGTAGCAAAAGGTGCGGCATCAAGAGTATATGCCATATCAGTATCAACTGTTGCAGTCGATGAATCAATTGTAAGAGTGATTTTTCCGATTGTGATTACCCCTGTTTGGGAATCCACCGAAGCTTTTTCTTCTATTGCACCGTCTTTTAACAGAAACTCCGTCATTGTTCCGAATTCAACAAATGTTCTGTCATTAACAAGAACAGGTTTTTGTTCAAAATTAACACCGTAATCGTACGCAATAACCTGAACATCATCCATTTCGTTTGCCGAAACTGCAATTACCGAAAAGCACATAACAAATGCAATCAAAAGCGATATTATTTTCTTCATAAATATATTCCTCCTATTAACTTATTAATGTCAGTATACCATATTTTATTGCATTTGTCCATAGCAAAATTACTTTATAGAATTTCTTTCCAGCACGGGAAAAATAAGAGCTGTCACTACTGCTGAAATTATAATTTCAGGAATCATATAAGATCCGTTATAAAGAACAGAATAAACCCATACTCCCTGCCCCTGTGGGGTGTACACACCCCATATAAGAACGCCTGAAAGTATATGACAGATATATCTTATCGAGACTACAATAGCCGCTGACACAGAATATCTCAATCTGTAGTTTTTCATAAAGCCTGCAAAAAAATCAGCAAGACCAAGACAACCAAATGCTATAATATAGTCAAGCGCTATAACTGCCGTAAAGCTTAAAAAATTTTGGGTCGGTGGAGGATAAAATCCCGTCATCATCTGTATAAGGGCGTAAACCACAGACGCACATATCCCCCATTTTGTTCCTAAAAGCAAAGAAACAAGTATAACCGGCACCATACTTGCAACAGTTATCTGTCCGCCATTCGTTAGTGACGGTATCAGCTTTGAAACAAACACAAGTACAGTTGACATTGCAACAAGAACTGCACTTAGTGTAATTTTTTTAGTAGTATTCATAAATATTTTCCTTTCGTAAATGTAATGTACTTTTCAAGCTTGAAACAAACCTAAAACAAAGGTTACCTTAACAGCCGACACTAAAGGTGGTGTCAGACGGGTATCAAAAAAGAGATACACCGTAAGGCATATCTCAAAATGACGATTATTTCCCTACGTTGGCATTATCCAAATCAGGTTACAGGTCCAAGGCAACACCATGCCTTATCTCAGCCTGCTTTAAGCAAGCACCCTTCTTTTAAGTTTTCTGTAGTATACCACGTCAGACAAAAATTGTCAAGAGACAATAAAAAATTTGCAAATATGCACATTTTGTGTTAGAATACAGTTATAAATTATTGTGGCTTTTAATAGACTGCTAAAAGGAGGATTGTATATGAAAATATGTGTTTACGGTGCGGCAAGCAATATCATTGATAAAAGTTTTCTTGATGAAGCTGAAAATTTAGGAAGAGCTATGGGATCCCGCGGTCACGGTCTCGTTTTTGGTGCAGGTAACGGAGGGGTTATGGGCGCCGTTGCAAGAGGTGTTTACGAAAAAGGTGGAGAAATCATCGGTGTTGCTCCCTCTTTCTTTAACGTTGACGGTATTTTATTCCCTCACTGTGACAAATTTATTTCAACGCATACAATGCGTGAGAGAAAACAAACTATGGAAGATAATGCCGATGCATTTATAACCGCTCCGGGCGGAATAGGTACTTTTGAGGAGTTCTTTGAAATACTTACCCTTAAACAGCTTGGAAGACATAACAAGCCTATGGCAATTTTAAACACCAACGGTTACTACGATACAATGATTAAGCTTCTCGAAAATGCAGCTGATAAGGATTTTATGCCCAAAGCTTCTATGGAGCTTTGCAAGGTATTTACTGAAATTGAACCTATGCTTGATTATCTCGAAAACTACAATGAGATTCCAAAAGATATTTTCGAGCTCAGATACGCAAAACACAAATAATATTTTACCTTTTATCACAAAGTTTCCAAAAATCTATTGATATTTATGAAATTTGTGGTAAAATAGTAAGGTAATACTAAACAAAAGGTGATTTATAAAATGAAAACTTTAGTAAAAAGCATTTACAGAGAAACTTCGCTTTATGCGGATAAAACCGTCGAGCTTTCAGGATGGGCAAGAAACATCCGTGCATCCAATGCATTCGGATTCATTGAGCTTAACGACGGTACATTCTTCAAAAACATTCAGATTGTTTTCGAAGAACAGATTCTTAACAACTACAAAGAAATTGCAGCTCTTAACGTAGGCTCTGCAATTACAGTTAAAGGTACTCTCGTTCTTACTCCGGAGGCTAAGCAGCCATTTGAAATAAAGGCTGACGAAATTGTTGTTGAAGGCACTTCAACACCTGATTATCCATTGCAGAACAAAAGACATTCTATGGAATTTTTACGTTCAATTCCATATTTAAGACCAAGAACAAACACTTTCTCTGCAGTATTCAGAGTAAGAAGTATTGTTGCATATGCAATTCATAAGTTCTTTAACGAAAGAGGCTTTGTTTACACTCATACTCCCCTTATTACAGGAAGTGACTGCGAAGGTGCAGGTGAAATGTTCAGAGTAACTACTCTTGATATGGAGAATGTTCCAAAGAACGAGGACGGCAGTGTAGATTATTCCAAAGACTTCTTCGGTATGAGCACAAACCTTACAGTAAGCGGTCAGCTTAACGTTGAAACCTTTGCTATGGCATTCAGAAATGTATATACATTCGGTCCTACCTTCAGAGCTGAAAATTCTAACACACCAAAGCATGCAGCAGAATTCTGGATGATTGAACCTGAAATTGCATTTGCTGATTTAAATGACGATATGGAGCTTGCTGAGGATATGATTAAATATATCATTAATTATGTTCTTGAAAATGCACCTGAAGAAATAGCATTCTTCAACAGCTTCGTTGATAAAGGTCTTCTCGACAGACTTAACAATGTTGTTTCATCAGACTTTGGCAGAGTTACTTATACAGAAGCAATCAAGCTTTTGGAAGAAAGCGGAAAGAAATTTGATTATCCTGTTTACTGGGGTTGTGACCTGCAGACAGAACACGAAAGATATATTACAGAAGAAATCTTCAAGCGTCCTGTTTTTGTTACCGATTATCCAAAGGAAATCAAGGCATTCTATATGAGACTTAACGACGATAATAAAACTGTCGCTGCTATGGATCTTTTAGTTCCCGGTATTGGTGAAATTATCGGTGGAAGTCAGAGAGAAGAACGTTATGACGTTTTAGTTGAAAGAATGAAGGAATCCGGTCTTAATGAAGAGGATTACGGCTTCTACCTTGACTTAAGAAAGTACGGCGGTAACAAGCACGCCGGCTACGGTCTTGGTTTTGAAAGAATCATTATGTATCTTACAGGCATAGCAAATATCCGTGACGTACTTCCATTCCCAAGAACAGTAGGAAACGCAAAGTATTAATATTCTAAATGAGGCATTGCAAAAGCAATGCCTCATTACAGCGTGTCGATAAACCTATCGACACGCTGACAGACAAGGAAAAAGAAAGTTATATTTTGGCGAACGGGTTGCAGACAGTACGATGGTACGGCAATAACCCGTTCGTCAAAAAGCAAGCAAAATGCCTATAAACTCGATGT
>JAGAJK010000092.1 GCA_017626145.1 Clostridia bacterium | reverse complement strand
TTAGAAAAATTATTAAAAAAATAAATCATTTTGTAGTGTTAGTAATTTTTATATTACTACTATAAGTTGCATCATGAAACATTTTGTAGCGTAAAACTCAAATATGAAACATTTAGTAGTAATGAAACATTTTTTGAAATCTATAGGTCTTCTGAAATGAGGATCTATTTTTTATTTATATAGGGTATTTTAATCAATTTTGGTTAGAATATCCTCTTTTTTTATGCGTTTATGAAACATTTAGATTTAAAGACCTAAGGAGACTGACCACGGACTCGAACCTTTTACTTATGGGATTCGAATGTTAGGTTCTTATGGTACTCGAACCAATAAGAGATGATGGTGGAAATATATTTGGAATTATGGTATAATAACTATTAGATAAATTAGAATTTGACGAGGTGTTTCAATGGTTAGAATAGCAAGAAATAAAGACAGTCGTGTTTTGGCAGAAATGGCTGTTCAAATGTGGGATAGTCATACTGTTGATGAATTAGAAGCAGAGTTTGTTGAAACACTTAATGACAAGCAATCTGCATTTTTTATCAAGTATATAAATGATTTACCCGTAGGATTTGCGCAATGTGGTTTGAGAACTGACTATGTTGAAGGCACGGAAAGTTCTCCAGTGGGTTACTTGGAAGGTATTTTCGTAAAAGAAGAATACCGAAAGAACGGATATGCAAAAGAACTCCTTTCAGCTTGTGAAATATGGGCAAAAGAAATTGGATGCAGTGAGTTTGCCAGTGATTGCGAGATAGACAATATGGATAGTTTCAAATTCCATATGGCAATGGGATTTGATGAAGCAAATCGTATCATTTGCTTCAAGAAAAGATTGTAAACAGTCCTCTAAATTCCAATAGGTCGAACAGTTAGGAAAATAAGAATTTAGTGGAGGTAATATTGTATGTGGTTTGTACTCGCATTACTGTCTGCAATATTTGCAGCACTTACCTCTATACTGGCGAAGGTCGGCATAGAAGGTGTTAACTCAAATCTTGCAACAGCAATAAGAACCGTTGTGGTAGTTGTTATGGCTTGAGGAATGGTTTTCCTCACGAATGCACAAAATGGAATTGCAGAAATTAGTAAACGGAGTTGGCTGTTTCTCGTTCTATCGGGATTGGCAACGGGTGCCTCATGGCTTTGCTATTATAAGGCATTACAGTTGGGTGATGCATCCAAAGTTGTGCCAATTGACAAGTTGAGTGTTGTAATCACATTGATTTTGGCGTTCGTGTTTTTACACGAACAGTTTACAACGAAATCCTTGATAGGTTGTATACTTATTGGAATTGGAACTATGGTAATGGTTCTTTAATTTCTTTATCAAACCGTTAGATAAATTCCAATTTGACGAGCAGAATAGCCGACCTTCGGGAAAAAGGTCGGCTGTTTTTGCCGTATGTATTAAGCATCTTTCTTGGGAGCGCACATCATATTCATATAATGTAGAGCATCGAGTAAGAGGTCGATATGCTTCTTCGATTTTTTTGCTATCAAAAGTCCTTCGTCGCTCACCAAGAAATCCACGAGGTATTCTTTCGGGATTTTAACGCGATTGAAAATGTTGAAGGATTTGAGTTTGCCTTTCTCACACCAACTTAAAACGCTCTTTAACGTGTAACCCGTAATCTCCGCCACCTTGGAGGGAGGGATTACATCGTCATAATTGGCTATCTTATTATTCAAGAAAGTACGGAGCGTTTTTCTGTTCTTCATCAAACGCTCTATGTTGAGGGCGTGGGGGTTATACGCTCCGCGACCGTAATAGTTGTCGGGAGCTTTGAAGGCGAAGGGATTATTTTCACGCGCATCCAAAAACGCGATTACATCGTCAAGACGGATTTTGTACTTGCGGGTTTGCTTGCCGGAGTTGGTGCAAGGCACGAGTCCGTTGTCGAGAAGATAGGATGCGGTTTTCTTGCTGATATGGCATATCCGATAGAATTGATCCTTTGTTATCACTTCGGGATAAGTGGTCTTTAAGTATTCGATTGTTTGCTTATCCATAGCTACACCTCATATAAAAATATTCGGTCAACGGCATAGCCAAGTCGTGTCAAACGCTTGTGTTTTATGGGGATTTTTTCTCCCCGCTGTTCTCTCCAAAGTTCTCTCCGAGGGGGTATTTTTGCCCCTTTTTCTCTCCAAGTTCTCTCCAAAAAGCATATTTTTTTGCCCATTTTTGGTGAGTTCGAATTGCTCTTATTTTGACGGGCAGTTATCAACAAAAGGGAGATAATTCCGTCAAGTTCCAATTAGACTACTTTATTCAAAAACTTATATTAACAATGGTATTATTTTCTCAAAACCCCTTGATTTTCGGGCGTTTTTGTGCTATAATAACGCCATCGTGTTTGACCTTCTCTCCAAAATTCAAGGAGAGAACTCAACGTAGCGGACGATTTTAATGGTTGTAAATCAACTACTGAAATATGGCGAGTTTGGGATAGTATTGTTCGATAACTTCCAAGTTACCGAACGGACTCGAAATCAGTTTGTGC
>JAGAJK010000007.1 GCA_017626145.1 Clostridia bacterium | reverse complement strand
CAGCCCTTTCCTGAATTTATTCAGAATATTATAAGAAAAGGCGGACTTTTGGCATCATTAAAGGAATGAGGTGTTTTCATTGAATAAAAATATAGCAGTAATCAGAGGTGACGGAATCGGTCCCGAAATCGTAAATCAGGCGCTCAAGGTTCTTGATAAGGTGGCGGAGCTTTACGGTCACACATTTACATACACAGATGTAGATATGGGCGGATGTGCCATTGATAAATACGGTGAGCCATTGCCTGAAGCAGAACTTAAAAAATGTTTAGAGTCCGACAGCGTTCTTTTAGGCGCAGTCGGCGGAGATAAGTGGAATGATGTTCCCGGAGATAAAAGACCTGAAAAGGGACTCTTAAAGCTCCGTGCAGGAATGGGTGTTTACTCCAATAACAGACCAGCAAAAATCTGGCCGCAACTTAGCTCGGCTTCTCCGCTTAAAAAATCTATCGTGGATGCAGGTATTGATTTTATAATCGTTCGTGAGCTTATTGGTGGTATTTATTTCGGCGAACATAAAACAGAAGGCGATGTTGCAACAGATGTTTTGAAATACTCCGAAGCAGAAATCGAAAGAATTGGCAGAATCGGTTTTGAAACTGCAAGAAAGAGAAACAAAAAGCTTTGCTCTGTTGAAAAAAGTAACGTGTTGGATTCGTCAAGACTTTGGAAAAAGGTTATGCACCGATTAGCCGAAGAATATCCGGACATTGAGCTTTCTGATATGCTTGTAGATAACTGCGCAATGCAGATTGTGAAAAATCCTGCTCAGTTTGATGTTGTGGTAACAGAAAATATGTTTGGTGATATTTTATCCGATGAAGCATCAATGATTACAGGCTCAATCGGTATGATTCCATCATCAAGTCTTGGTAGTTCTTCCTGCGGTCTTTATGAGCCTATTCACGGCTCTGCTCCTGACATAGCAGGCAAAGATATGGCAAATCCAATCGGTACAATTTTATCTGCTGCTATGATGCTTCGTTTTAGCTTTGATATGCCGGATGAAGCAACAGCGATTGAAAATGCCGTTTCAGAATATCTTGATAAAGGCTATCGCACAGCCGACATTATGAGCGAGGGAGGAAACCTCGTCGGTTGCAGTAAGTGCGGAGAGCTGATTTGCGAGAATTTGAGAAAGGGGTGTTAGGTGTGCAACTTTGCGGTTCAGATATCATAGTAAAAACTTTAATTGAACAAGGATGTGACACAGTTTTCGGTTATCCGGGCGGTCAAATCCTCAATGTGTATGACAGTCTTTATAAATACCAAGACGAAATAAATCATATACTTACCGCCCACGAACAAGGCGCCACACATGCCGCAGACGGATATGCGAGAGTTACAGGTAAGGTTGGCGTTGTTATCTCGACATCAGGTCCGGGCGCGACAAATTTAGTTACGGGTATAGCAACTGCATATCTTGATTCTATTCCAATGGTTGCTATTTGCGGAAACGTTCCTACAACTCAGATTGGTACAGATAGTTTTCAGGAAATCGACATAACAGGCGTGACACTTCCCATTACCAAGCACAATTATTTTGTAGGCTCGGTGGAAGACCTTGCTGATACTATTCGTGAGGCGTTCAAGCTTGCAAAATCAGGCAGACCGGGACCGGTACTAATTGATGTGCCGAAGGATGTTCAGATTGCTCAGTGTGAATATGAGGAAAAAGCAACTGTTCAAAAAGATGAGCCTTTCGCTGCAAAAGATGTGCGTATCATCGAGGCGGCTTCGATTATCAATTTCGCTAAACGTCCATTTATTTATTTCGGTGGCGGTGTGATTACATCAGAAGCGCAAGTAGAAATGCTCGAACTTAGCGAAAAGATTGACGCACCGATTGGATGTTCTTTAATGGGACTTTCAGGGATTCCTACAGACCATCCAAGATTCCTTGGTATGCAGGGAATGCACGGACACTTCGCATCTTCAATGTCAATGCACAATGCAGATGTAATCCTCTCTCTCGGTGTGCGCTTCAATGACCGTGTTACAGGCAATCGTTCAAAGTTTGCAACAGGTGCGAAAATTGTTCATATTGATGTGGATGGCTCAGAGCTAAATAAAACCGTCAATTCTGTGTGCGGACTTCGTGGAGATGTTAAGCTTACCTTACAAAAGCTTCTTCCTCTTATAAACGAAGATAAAAAAGAAGAATGGATGAAAAAGGTCAATGCTTTCCGCGTGGAAGAAGAAACCTATCTTGACAACCGAGAGGGACTTACACCGCGCAGAGTAATACTTACACTTAACAAACATTTAGGAGAGAACACAGCAGTATGTACTGATGTAGGTCAGCATCAGATGTGGTCAGCGCAAAGCCTTAATTTCAAAACCTCTCGCCGTTTTGCTTCAAGTGGTGGTCTTGGTACAATGGGTTATGGCTTTGGTGCAGCAATCGGTACGGCATACGGAACAGGTGAACGTAGCGTACTTATAACAGGAGACGGAAGCTTTGGAATGAATCTTAATGAACTTGCAACCGCTGTGAGATATAACATTCCTGTTGTCGTTCTCATTATGAATAACGGTGTTCTCGGAATGGTAAGACAGTGGCAGACCTTGTTCTACGATAAGCATTATTCCAATTCTGTGCTGCAGCGTAAAACCGATTTTGCTGCTTTTGCCCGTTCTTTTGGTGCTGATGGTGAAGCAGTTACAACACCCCAAGATTTGGATGCGGCACTTGCAAGAGCATTTAAAACAGAAGGCCCTTATATCATAGATTGTAAGATAGACAAGGATGAATTTGTTCTTCCTATGCTCCCTCCGGGTGGAAGTATGGATGATATTATTACAAAACTGGAGGTGGAGGTATGAGCAGATACACAGTAGCCGTTCTTGTTAAGAACAAGTTTGGCGTTTTGAATAGAGTAACGAGTATGTTCAGACGCCGCCAGTTTAATATAAGTGCGCTGACGGTAAGTGAAACAGAAACGAATGAGTATTCACGAATTACAGTGGTTTTTGGTGGCGAGGAAAACGCAAAGCAGCAGCTTGTCAATCAGTTATACAAACTGCCGGATGTGCATTCTATCAAAGAGTTTGATGATAACAATGCAGTAAGCTTTGAACTTCTGCTTGTGAAAATGAAAAATGAACAAAAATCACGCGAGGATATACGCGGTGCTGCCGAAGCGTTCGGAGCGACAACAGTAGATTATTCCAAAGACTACATTACGCTTAGACTGACAGACAGTTCAAGAAGAATTGATGACTTCATCAATCTGTTAAGAGAATATTCGATTCTTGAAATTTGTCGTACAGGAAGTGTGTCGCTTGAAAAGGGCAGCGAAACGATTCGTCAAAATTTAAATTTATAATAATATATGGAAAGAGGTTTTTAAAATGGCAAGAATTTTTTATCAGCAGGATTGTGATTTGGAGAAATTATCAGGTAAGACCGTTGCTATCATCGGCTACGGTTCACAGGGACACGCTCACGCTCTTAATTTAAAAGACAGCGGCGTAGATGTTATTGTTGGTCTTTACGAAGGCTCAAAAAGCTGGGCGAAGGCTGAAAGTCAGGGGTTAAAGGTTATGACAGCTAAAGATGCGGCAAAGGCTGCCGACATCATTATGATTCTTATTAACGATGAAAAACAGGCAAAGCTTTATAAGGAAAGCATTGAGCCTAATTTAACAGAAGGCAAGACACTTGCATTTGCACACGGCTTTAATATTCATTTTGGATGCATCACTCCCCCTGCAAATGTGAATGTAATTATGATCGCACCAAAAGGTCCCGGTCATACAGTTCGCAGTGAGTATCAGGCAGGCAAAGGTGTTCCGTGCTTAATTGCAGTTCATCAGGATGCAACAGGCGATGCCTGGGATTTAGGTCTTGCTTATGCACTTGGTATCGGCGGTGCAAGAGCAGGTGTTTTGGAAACAACCTTCAGAACAGAAACAGAAACCGACCTTTTTGGTGAACAGGCAGTTCTTTGCGGTGGCGTTTGTGCTCTTATGCAAGCGGGTTATGAAACGCTTACAGAGGCAGGCTATGATCCGAGAAATGCTTACTTTGAATGTATCCACGAAATGAAATTGATTGTAGATCTTATCTACCAAAGCGGATTTGAAGGTATGAGATATTCTATCTCCAACACAGCTGAATACGGTGATTATGTGACAGGTCCGAAGATTATTACAGAAGATACAAAGAAAGCAATGAAGAAAATCCTTTCCGATATTCAGGACGGAACATTTGCAAAAGAATTCCTGCTTGATATGTCAGATGCAGGCGCACAGGTTCACTTCAAGGCTATGCGTAAGCTTGCAAAAGAACATTCATGCGAAAAGGTCGGTGCAGATATCCGTAAGCTTTACAGTTGGAGTGATGAAGACAAACTCATCAACAATTAACGGAGGTGTTTGTTATGGATAGAGAAAATGTTGTAGAGGGCGTTCAAAACGCCCCTCACCGCAGTTTGTTTCACGCACTTGGGCTTACTGAGGAAGAACAAAAAAGACCGCTTATCGGCATTGTAAGTTCATATAATGAGATTGTTCCCGGACATATGAATATTGATAAGATTGTAGACGCTGTAAAGCTAGGTGTTGCAATGGCAGGCGGAACACCAATCGTGTTCCCTGCTATTGCAGTCTGTGACGGAATTGCTATGGGACATCAGGGAATGAAATATTCCCTTGTTACCCGTGATTTAATTGCCGATTCTACTGAGGCGATGACGCTTGCACACGGTTTTGACGGTCTTGTTATGGTTCCTAACTGTGATAAAAATGTGCCCGGACTCTTAATGGCAGCCGCAAGAGTAAATATTCCTACTGTATTTGTCAGCGGTGGTCCGATGCTTGCAGGAAAAATTGACGGATGCAAAACAAGTTTATCGAGTATGTTTGAAGCAGTTGGTAGCTATAATGCAGGAAAATTAAGCGATGAAAAGCTGAAAGAGTATGAGTGTAAAACCTGTCCGACCTGCGGTTCGTGCTCAGGTATGTACACAGCAAATTCTATGAACTGCCTGACAGAAGCACTCGGCATGGGACTTCGCGGAAACGGAACAATCCCTGCGGTATATTCTAAGAGAATTGAGCTTGCGAAGCATGCGGGCATGGCTGTAATGGAGCTTGTTAGAAAGAATACCTGTCCCCGTGACATTATGACAGAAGAAGCTTTGATGAACGCTCTGACTGTGGATATGGCACTTGGTTGCTCTACTAACAGTATGTTGCATCTGCCTGCTATTGCTCACGAATGCGGTGTAAATTTGAATTTGGACGTTGCAAACAAGATCAGTGCAAAAACTCCAAACCTTTGTCACTTAGCACCTGCAGGTCGCACCTATATGGAAGATCTTAATGAAGCAGGCGGCGTTTATGCCGTAATGAATGAGCTTAACAAGAAAGGCTTACTAAATACCGATTGTATGACCGTAACAGGTAAAACCATAGGAGAAAATATTTCAGGTTGTGAAAATCTCAATCCCGATGTTATCAGGCCGATTGAAAACCCATATTCGGAGACGGGTGGTATTGCGGTTCTTCGTGGAAATCTCGCTCCTGACGGAAGCGTTGTTAAAAGAAGTGCTGTTCTTCCTGAAATGCTTGTGCATGAAGGTCCTGCAAAGGTATTTGACTCGGAAGAAGATGCACAAAAAGCAATAAATAGCGGTAAAATTGTTGCAGGTGATGTTGTTGTAATTCGTTATGAAGGACCGAAAGGTGGTCCCGGTATGAGAGAAATGCTCAATCCCACCTCTGCTATTATGGGTATGGGACTTGGTAATAGTGTTGCACTTATCACCGATGGTAGATTTTCGGGAGCAACAAGAGGCGCTTGCATCGGTCATGTATCGCCCGAGGCTGCAAGCGGCGGTATGATAGGAATTGTTAAAGACGGAGATATAATCTCAATCAACATTCCTGAAAATAAGCTTGAACTTAAAGTATCCGATGAAGAAATAGAAAAGCGTATGGCAAGCTTTGTGCCAAAAACAAAAGAGCTTTCAGGATACTTAAAACGCTATGCAACGTTAGTTTCAAGCGGAGCTGAAGGAGCTGTTCTCAATTGAACAAATTAAAAGAATTATCACTTCGTCTTCATGCGGTATCCGTAATGCGAGATTTACTTGAAGATAAAGTGATAAAGGCACTTATGAACTTTTTAGACCTTGCGGATGAAGCAAACGAGGCAGACAAGGTTGATGCATACACATTCTTTGTTTCAGAGCTTTATAAGACAAGCGAGGAAAGTTTATCTGATTATGTGAAAAAAATTGTATTTGAAAGTGAAAATGTTTATGTAAAACTCAAAGGAAAAGGCGAAGTACCCTCTGCTGTGCTATCAAAAAGCCTTGAGAACGAATTAAAAACCTTCGATGAGGTTGCATCACTTTCTGCCGAAGAGCTTTTAAGTGAGTTTGACTTTCTTCCAAGATACTATACCGGAAAATGCAATATATCCAAGGAATACATAAAACGCCTTGATAACATAAGTAAATACGGTTACGGCATATATGCAAAGTACAGAATGTTTTATATCGGTGAGGATGGTCAGATTACTCCTGTTCAGAATCCCGATGAAACGAAGCTCTCAGACCTTATAGATTATGAACGTGAGCAGAAAGTGATAATGGATAACACAAAGGCTCTGCTCAGCGGTAAGCCTGCGGCAAATATTTTGCTCACAGGTGATGCGGGAACGGGTAAATCTTCTACTGTAAAAGCGGTTGTAAATGAGCTTTGCGATAATGGTCTCCGTATTATTGAGGTTCGTAAGGAACAACTCCACGGCATACCGAAAATTCTTGATGAGCTTAACACGAATCCACTTAAATTCATTTTGTTTATTGATGACCTGTCCTTCACAAAGGACGATGATAATTTCAGCGCATTAAAAGCGATTCTTGAAGGCTCTGTATCTGCCAAATCAAATAATGTGGTAATTTATGCAACCTCAAACCGCAGGCACTTGGTAAAAGAGAGTTTTTCTGATCGTGAAGGAGATGATGTTCACTTCAACGATACAATGCAGGAGATTTTATCACTGTCCGAAAGGTTTGGAATTCAGCTTACATTTTCAAGACCTGATAAAGCAACATATCTTGATATTGTGCATAATCTTGCTGATAAACAAGGAATTGCTTATGATACAGAAAAACTTGACACAGCGGCGGAAAAATTTGCATTAAAACGAGGCACACGCTCTGCCCGTGCCGCCAAGCAGTTTATTGACGGAATTGTAGCAGGAAGTATTACGGATATAAGGTAATTTAAAAGGAAGCTTGGAGAAAAATCCAAGCTTCCTTTTCGTTATCTGCATATAATTCTTTCAATCGGGTTTTTTATAAGCTTTAACCAAAGTTTTACTGCTACACCCGTAAATACTGCAGAAATAATTGTTCCTTCTCTTGTGCCAACCAATGAGCCGTTAAAGAAAATCAAAGACAGTATAATAGAAAATGCAACCCACGACACATCAAATACAATTTTTACATTTGAAAATTCTTTGTGCGTTACGTCTGCGAGTGCTTTCACAAATGCTTCGCCCGAATTTAAGATTACATCGGCAATAACTCCCAGGGTTATGCCGAACCCGAGAATAATGATACCGACTATTACAAGTAATAGCTGAACTGTGTAATTGTCATTCGGAATAAATCCTGCTATCCATAACCCGAAATCCGTAAAATATCCGAACAGAAATGACAGCGGAATCTGAAGAAGCTGTATGGGCTTGAAATTCTTACGCAGTAATAAAATCTGCCCGAGCAGTAAAACGCAGTTTGAAATTGTAAGCCATGTTCCGAATGATAAAAATGTGAATTTGATGCTTACAACATTTGCAACTGAAGATATTGGAGAAACACCCAATTCACCGTGCTTAGTAAGTGCTACACCTATTCCCATAAAGAAAAGACATAGAATAAATAAAATATATCTTTTTATAGTTTCCTTTTTGCTCATATCCATTACCTCGCAGGCTTGCATTTTACAATTATTTCTGTAACATCCGTCAGCACCAATTCGTTGTTCTGATTAAATACTTCAAAGGTAAGTTCGACAATGCCGTTTTTCTCATTGCGTTTTGTAAGCTTCGATACAGTGCAGGTGCTTGTAAGAACATCATCTGCAAAGACGGGCTAAACCACTCTATCTTAGTTGACTTTCCTGCAAGAAGTTCATCGCCTGCCAGATCATTTTCAAGATATTTCGCCCAAACTGACATAAATGACATAACGCCCGGAGCAATGAGCTTTCCGAATATGGTTGATTTGGCATATTCTTCGTCGGTGTGAAGCGGAATGTTGTCATACTTCTTTGCAAAATCAATCATATCATCTTTATTTATAACAGCAGGCTCAATCTGTGTTTTTGAGCCTAACTCAAATTCTTCAAAATACATTTTCTACACCTCTGTCTTAGATAAAATAATTATATCATGAAAAGTGTTGAAAATCAATAAATCGGTCAATTTTGATGAGTTTTGACAAAATAAAGTATATATAAATTTACAAAAAACATGAAAGAAGCATCTTTTTTGTCCGAACCATTTTGTTAATATTTCAATCATATTATATCTATTGACAGCAATTTTCGGATTTGATAAAATATTTTTAGAAAATCAGGAACATTTTATATATACTTGTGTCGTTATTATATAGAGAACGCTATTATCGGAAAGGAAGTGAATGAAAAATGGACATGAAGGTACATCTCCCGGTAGCTACTCTGCCATTAGACAACGGTTGTGAGTATTACTACTTTAACTCGCAGTTTTTACCTATCTTTTACAGAATCCCGAAAGAGATTTTGGAAGTCAGAGGTAAAGAGCTTATGTGGATTCCACGCACACCTGCTTCAGCCTTTTATGATGCAGAGGTTATAAGATTTGTGGAAAGTGATATTTTTATGAACGGACTCATAAACTGTGTCGCATATATGATATGGCCGTATTTGAATGTAAGTCCAAAAATGGAGGTCTATTCAAATCACGATCCTGCTTGGATAATTGCATACACTCTGCCGATATGGATAAGAGGATTTATTGACTATGACGGAATGTGGGATGCAAGAGAGTTAAAATCACAAGTTGACTCTTTTCTTCATTTTAAGTACTCATATATCCCTATGGAAGAATCGCAGAAACGACTTTCATATATTGTACCGCAAGTGCTGAAGCAGCACAACCTTGATAAGGTTATTGAGATAATAAAAGAAAACCGCTGCTTTGAAGATTTTGTAGAAAATTGGGAGAGCAATCAAAAAATTGATTTCACTCGGAAATGGTATCATACCCGAACCAAGCACCCTACTGTATCGCTTGATGCTGAAATCGAACAATATGCCAAATATAATAACGGGCGAGAGTTGGATTTTGAAGATGTATCTGCAAATGCCGAAGAACAAGTTATATCGGAGGTGATAGTAAAACAGTTTATGGAAAGCTTATCAGAAAAAGACAGAAAAATACTTGAAATGAGATTGGAGGGATACACACAAGAAGAAATTGCAGAAGCGCTCGGTTACAAAAACCACAGCGGAGTTCAAAAACGAATAACAAAGATAGGCTTAGCTTATCAGGAATTCACCAAAGTTGATTTAGGCTTTGATGAAGAAAACTAATACATCTATTGATGATAAATCGGTAGGTGTATTTTTTATGCTAAAAATTAAATTTACAGGAGGATTTTTACTATGAAATTTTACAAACACATAACCATTATCGGTGTTGATCATGGTTACGGCAACATCAAAACAGCAAATCACATTTTCAAAAGCGGTGTTCTCAAATGCTCAGACAGACCGTATTTTGACAAGAACTTACTTACCTACAACGGCGAGTATTACTTAATCGGCGAGGGACACAAGGAATTTGTCGCAGATAAATATACCGACCTTGACTATTATGTATTGACTCTTGCAGCTATCGCAACGGAACTCCGTCAACGAGGCACTACACAAGCAGTCGTTCATATTGCCGCAGGCTTACCCCTTTCTTGGGTAAGTAAGCAAATGGAAAGCTTCAAGTCTTATCTGTTGCAAAGCAAAACTGCTGATTTTAATTTCAAAGGCAAAGACTATCACATCACAATTTCGGGAGCAGATATTTTTCCGCAAGGCTATTCAGCTATTGCAAGCCGTGTGTCGGAATTTACGGGAATGAATATGCTCGCTGACATTGGCAACGGCACAATGAACATTATGAATATCAGCAACGGTAATCCCGATGTTCAAAACTGCTTTACTGAGATATTCGGAACATACCAATGCACTCTCAGAATTAAGGAAAATATGATGCAGAAGCATCACGCAAATATTGATGAAAGCATAATTACGGATTTCCTTTGCAACGGAACAGCCGATGTTTCGGAAGATTATCTTGCAACTATGCGAGATACCGCAAAGGAATATGTATCCGAAATTTTCCGCAGACTTCGGGAGCATAACTACAATCCTAATCTTATGAAGCTGCATATTGTAGGCGGTGGCGGTTGTCTTATCAAAAACTTTGCCGAGTATGACGAAAGCCGTGTATATATCAATGATGATATTTGTGCAACAGCAAAAGGTTATGAATACTTGGCGGAGCTTATATTAAAGAATCGAGGTGATAAAAAATGAAAATCGAAAGATTGGGTATTCGCTTTAACCTCAACAAAGAAAAAGATCGTAAAGCATTTGAATTTCTTCAAGGATACGATAAAGAAAGGTATAAATCGCTAAACAAGTTCCTTATAGAAATCATAGTCGAGTATGCGGAATCCTATAACACCGAGCGAGAACAAAACGATTTTCTTGAACGGGTTATATCTACAATACGTCAGGAACTAAAATCAAATGCAACCTTAACCCTTGCAAGTCTTTTCGCTCAGCCTCAACCGAGTGTGCAACAAGGGGTTGTCGAGGAAAGCAAAACCGACGAAAACGCCGCAACTTCATTGGAGTTCATAAACAGCATATGCAGCAAATAAAGTATTTTTTTAACAACACAGATTTAGAATTAACAGCAAAATCATATATAAAGTGGCAACACAAAAATTTCTCTTATTGGGATTTTTCAATGTGTTGCTATTTTTATATACAAAGAAACATCAAAAAGCCAAATGTGATGTTAAAACCAAATCATATTTAACATAAGGAGGACAAAACTATGGCATTATCAATAAATCAGTTCGCAAGGTCAGACTTCAGCAGAGAGGGTTACACATTAAATGAGGTTGAAGGTACATTCACCGGAACGCTTATGTGTAGCGTATGGGGCAAGAAATGCAACATCATCTGCTATGTTGAATTGGATGACGGCAGAAAAATCATCTGCACCGCCTTCCAACAGCAAGACAACTACTTAGGATTGGAAGATTACAAGGTCGGAGAACGACTTGAAGTAACCTACCAAAGGAACAAAAGAGGTAACAATAAGCTTATTGCAGTAAAACGGACAGAATAACTGTCCGGTACTGTAACGAGCAGGGAACTTGTGTACCACAAATTCCAAAAAAGGCGGGACTTCCTTATGGAAATCCTGCCTTTGCCCTTTGGGGAGTTCCCCAATCCCCCCAGAAAAATTTTATGTTAGGAGTGATGTTTTTGAAAGAACGAAAAGCACAGTTAAAAACGCGAGTTACCGAAAAGGAAAAGCTTCGCATAGAGAACAAAGCCAAGAAATGCGGCTTATCGGTTTCTGAATATTTGAGAAAGAGAGCTTTGGGATATTCACCCAAGGCTCTTTTGGCTGAAAGCTTTTATGAGTTTACTGAAAAGCTCGGTGTTCTGTATGAAGCACTTGGAGTTTTAAACAGTACCGAACTTCAGGCAGAGGTGTTGAAGCTGCTTGATGAAATTTATGCAAAGCTTCTTGTAACAGATAAAAGCAAGATTGAAAGCGAGAGTGATGAATAAATGGCAACTACGGGATTTTGGCCTGTCAAAGGCTCATTAAAAGATGTTGTAAAATATGCAGAAAATCCTGACAAGACCACTAATCCAAAGTATCTTGATGATGACTTGGCGGCAGCTCTTAAATATGTATCAAACGATGATAAAACAGATATGAAAATGTTTGTAAGCGGTATCAACTGCTTGGCGGTACGAGCTTATGAGCAGATGATGATAACAAAACGGCATTTTGGGAAAACGGGCGGTAATGTAGCATATCACGGCTATCAGAGTTTTAAGTCAGGCGAAGTTACACCTAAAGAAGCTCACGATATAGGACTTAAAACTGCACGGCGTATGTGGGGCAAGGATTATGAGATTGTTGTTACAACACACCTAAACACCGACAACATACATAACCACATTGTCATAAATTCTGTATCCTTCAAAACAGGAATGAAATTTGAAAACCATATTTCAGACCATATACGCCTGAGAGAAATATCTGATGCAGTATGTAAGGAGTACGGAAAGTCAGTTATTGAGGGAGCAAAATTTTACAACGCCGAGAAAAATGCATATTGGGTACATAAGCACGGCGGTAAAACTCGCAGAGATATTCTCCGTGAAGATGTTGACGATGCAATAAATAATTCTGCAAACTATATGGAGTTTGTCGCTCTTATGAAAAATAAAGGATATGTCTTTTCACGATCTGAGGCAACAGACCATCCATCTGTTAAAGCTCCCACTTGGGAAAAAGCAATCCGTTTTGACCGATTGGGAAATGAGTATAAAAAGGACAGCATTTTAGAAAGAATTGCTCAAACAGGTAATCGTGCTCATTTCAATCAGTTCAGCGAACCATATAAGAAAACACGAGCTAAATATCGTCAAACACCGCTTAAAGAACTTGAGTATCAACTGCGGCGTGTGAAATATATGGATACATTTGAAGCTCTGTTTTATTTGTTTATGGAACTATTAAAGCCAAGTATCCCCACACCGAAATACACACCTCCGTTATCTCCGGAGCTACGGCAGGAATTAAGAAAACTTGAACAATATCAAAAGCAATTCAGGCTCTTGCACGATGAGAATATCAACACCGTGCCGGAGCTTGAAGCATTTATAGGCAAATTATCAATGCAGATATCCAAGTTTGAGGAAGAACGCTCAAAGACGGATAACAAACGCAGACGAGCTAAAACCGTTGAGGATAAAGATATGTATTTGTCCGAAATCAGGGGTATATCTGCACAGATAAAGCCTATACGGGATAAACTCAGGCTCGCAAAAGCTACTTTGGAGTCTGTACCAAAAGTGCAACACTTACTTGATATCGAACGGGAAATGGAAAGAATAATTGAAAAGAAAGAGAGGCAAAAAACACGATGAAAAATATGCAAAAACTTGATGTAACAAAATTAAAGGAATTTGAAAACCATCCCTACAAGGTAAAGCACGATGATGAAATGGAAATGCTGATTGAAAGCATAAAGGAACACGGGATTTTATCTCCTATCATCGTCAGACCTTTGGAAAATGGTGAATATGAAATAATCTCAGGGCACAGAAGATTATTTGCAAGTAAACGGGCAGGACTTACAGAAGTTCCTGCTCTTGTTGTTGAAATGGATAGAGATAATGCAGCAATAGCACTTGTTGACAGCAATCTACACAGAGATAATATTTTGCCAACTGAAAAAGCCTTTGCCTACAAATTAAAGATGGATGCTATGAGCAGACAAGGACACAGGACAGATTTAACTTCGGGACAACTTGTCCCAAAGTCGGATGACAACAGAACATCTGCTGAAATTGGTGAGCCATACGGTGAAAGCTATAAAACCGTGCAACGATACATTCGACTTACAAATCTACACCCGAAGCTTTTGGAATATGTGGACGAAGGGCGAATTGCTTTTACTCCGGCAGTTGAGCTTTCGTACCTCAATGACATTGAGCAACAAGACCTGATACAAACCATTGAGAGTGAGGATTGCACCCCGTCATTATCTCAGGCGGTTCGTATGAAGAAATTAAGCCAAGCAGGAGAACTTGACGATGATAAAATCCTTGAAATTATGTCAGAGGAAAAAGCCAACCAAAAGGAACGGATAAAAATCCCGACAGAAAAATTGCGAAAATACTTTCCCAAGAATTACAGCACATCTCAAATAGAAGATGCCATTATTAAGATGTGCGAAGCACAGTATCGTAAGAAGCAACAGCAGAAAGAAAGGTAAGGTGAATTTATATGGTAAAGAAAATATCGATACAACCTATTCCAATTATTGTGGTCGATAGAGCGAAGGTTGATGAAAATGAGAGCTTTGAAAATCTCAAATACTACCTTGATGTAAACAAAAGACAACGGCACAAAGTAAAATATCCGCTTGACGAGCTTAATTTTACAACTAAAATCGGCAATACGGAATACGAGGTGTCAACGAGCTTTGATATATCGGGAAAACAAACATTATTGGAACAGTTTAAAAAACTTATACTTTCATAAATTTGTAGAACTTTGTCGGGCATTGTATAATGGGAACACCTTATGCAATGCTCGGTTTAGTTTAGGAAGGAGAATCAGAATAAAATGAAAAAACAAACCGAAAGCATAGAAAAAATTACCGCCCTCTATTGCAGACTCTCTCAAGATGATGGCATAGACGGCGAAAGCAACAGTATATCCAATCAAAAAGAAATCCTTATGCAGTATGCAAGAACGCACAAATTACCGAACCCTCGTTTCTTCGTAGATGACGGAATTTCAGGAACTACATTTGAAAGAAATGGTTTCAAGGAAATGCAAGCTCTTGCAGAAGCAGGTCAGGTTGCAACAATCGTTGTAAAAGACTTATCCCGCTTCGGCAGAAACTATCTTGAAGTTGGTAAGTATCTTGAAATAACGTACCCGACACTTGGTATAAGGTTTATTGCTATTCAGGAAAATGTAGATACTTCTCAAAATGGTGGCACGGAAATGATGCCGTTCCATAACATTTTTAATGAATGGTACGCTGCACAGACGAGCAAGAAAATCCGTGCTGTATGGAGGTCTAAATCTGATAAGGGTGAAAGGGTTTCGTCAGCAGTTCCTTACGGATATATGAAATCACCCGATGATTCAAAGCAATGGATAATTGATGATGTTGTTGCAGACAATGTTCGATATATCTTCAGATTATGTCTTGAAGGTCTTGGACCAACCAAAATTGCGAGAAGGCTTGAACAAGAAAAGATTATGACACCTACCGCATATTATTTATCTGTTGGCAGACCTACATCAAACAAATTGCAAAAAGGAATTTATCAATGGTCTGAAACAAGTGTAAATCATATTCTCAATAACAGACAATACACGGGATGCACGGTCAATTTCAAAACATCGGTACTTAGTTATAAGGTTCATAAGACAATTTATAATGAAGAAAATAATTGGCAGATAATCCCTAATACTCAAGATGCAATTATTGATGAAGATACTTGGAACAGAGTTCAGGAGTTAAAGAAACACAGAAGGAGAAATACCGTGACAGGAAGAACGAGTTTATTTTCAGGACTTGCATATTGTGCGGATTGTGGTTCAAAGCTTTATTTTTGCGCTTCAAAAAGCATTGATAAAGATGCCGAATTTTTCAGATGCTCACAATATAAGGACAACAGAGGCAAATGCACAATACATTTTATCCGAAATGTTGTGCTTGAAGAATTGGTTTTGAATGCAATAAAGAATGTAGCTGAATACATAAGTCAGTTTGAACCTGTGTTCTTATACTTATTTGCAAAGCAGCATAAATTGAGCAAACAACACAATTTGAAAATTGCAAAGCAAAATCTTGAACAATCTAAAATGCGAATTGCGGAGATTGACCGTGTACTTACAAAACTTTATGAGGACAATGCACTCGGAAAAATATCTGATGAGCGATTTGAAAGATTGTCTGCAACCTATGAACTTGAGCAAAAGGAACTTTGTGAAGCTATTTCAAATGCAGAGCAGGATATTGAAAATGCCGAACAAGAGAATGTTGATTTGAAAGTTTTTCTGCAAACGATACGGCAATGCACTGATTTAAAAGAGCTTACACCGACTATCGTAAACGCCCTGATAAAAAGAATAGATGTCCATAACCCCGATGAAAAATTCAAACATCGCAGAGTTAAAATAGACATCTACTTCACAGCGGTAGGTCTAATCAACATACCTGACGAAAAAGAACTACTTTCTTTAATGGATGAAATACGCAATGAAAAAAGTGCGTAAAAATGGACTAAGCGGTGCAACCGCAATAGTTACACCGCTTATTTTTTTAATGTCCTTAGCAACCCGACGCTTT
>JAGAJK010000091.1 GCA_017626145.1 Clostridia bacterium | reverse complement strand
TTTCAAAACAATCTTTATTAGGAGGAATGAAAAAGAATGAAAAAGAAATTATTAAGTGTATTACTTTCAACAGCTATGGTAGCTTCATTATTAGTAGGCTGCGGTGGCACACAAGAAGCAGCTCCTGCTGAAGAAACAACAGAAACAACAGAAGAAGCTCCTGCAGAGGAAACAGAAGAAGTTGTAGAAGAAACTGAACCTGAAACAACAGAAGCTGTAGAAGTAGAAGCAAAATTTGAAGCTCCTTCAACAGAGGGATGGGACGAATCCATGAAGATTTATACATATTCATGGAATGATGAATTTGGTTCTCGTTTAGACATGGTATTAGATGCATATCCTGAATACAAAGATTACGTAGAGCACGTAAACCTTGGTGTATCCGGTACAGACGGTACATATCAGACAGCTGTAGAAACAGCTATCGAAACAGGCGACGAGAAATATCCTTCATTAATCGCTGCTGATAATGACGTTGCTAAAAACTTCACAGAAAGTGATTACACAATGAACCTTGCTGACGCTGGTTTAACATCAGATATGTATGCTAACGCTTACAACTACACAGTTCAGTATGGTTCAGTTGATGGCGAATTAAAAGCTATGACATGGCAGGCAGCTGCTGGTAACTTTACTTACCGTGCAGACATCGCTGAAGAAGTATTAGGAACATCTGATCCTGCAGAAGTTCAGGAATACGTAAAAGACTGGGATACATTCTTTGAGACAGCTGACAAGATGAAAGAAGCTGGATATGCAATGCTTTCAGGTCCCGACGATATCAAATATGCTATTTGGGATCAGCAGACACAGCCTTGGGTAACAGTTGATGCAGACGGAAATGAAACATTAACATTAGATGACTGCGTAACAGATTACTTCGAAAAAGCTAAAAAATTATACGATGGTGGTTACACAGATCAGACATCTATGTGGTCAGATGGTTGGTCAGCAAACTTCGAAGGTGACGTATTCGGTTACTTCGGATGTACATGGTTCGTATACTGGTGTATCGCTACAACAGAAGACTCAGCTACTTCAACATACGGTGATTGGAGAGTTTGCCAGGGTCCTGTTGGATATCACTGGGGCGGAACTTATGTATGTATCGGTGCTGATACACCCAACCCTGAATTAGCAGCATTCTTATTATATGAATTATGCTGTGACGCAGATATGATGTATACAATCGAAAAAGAAACATTCGATTTCGTAAACAACAAAGAAGCAGTTGCTCAGATTATTGCTGACGGCGAAGGTGCTTCTGATATCTTAGGCGGACAGAACCCTGTTGAAACATGGGCAGAAGCTGCATTAAAGATTGACTTAAGCAATGCTACATACATGGATGCTAACTTAAAAGCAATCATGGACAAAGCATCAGAAGGTTACAATGCTGGAACTATCGAAGATCCGGTACAGTATGTAAAAGACGAAGTTGCTTCTACATATGACTACATCACAGTAGAATAATTGATACTGAATAATCTGTTAGATTAGGAAAGTAAAACTTTAGCTATGCATCGGTGTGTGTGCACACCGGTGCATAGTTTTAAATTGAAAGCTTAGGCTTAGTGTTTGGGAAAATAATTTTACTGATTGGGAGTGACGGTGTGAATAATAATAAAAAGAAAACAGTTGAATATGGAAAGTATGGTGTGCTCTTTATAGCACCATTCTTTATTGTGTTTTTAGTATTTCAGTTTTATCCGTTGTTATATACCATCTTTAAATCATTCATGTTTGATAAGAAGACCGGACGTAAAAAGGTAGTAACCGAATTCGGGCTTGGAAACTATATCAACTATGTATTTGGTGGTAACGGAGAAGTTTGGCAGGCAATGCTGATTACCATTGTTTTATGGTTATTGAACTTTATCCCTCAGCTTCTTTTATCTCTGTTGTTGGCAGCATGGTTTACCGATATGCAGTACAAGATAAAAGGACAGGGTGCTTATAAGGTCATCATGTATATGCCCAACATCATTACAGCAGCAACAATCGCCGTATTGTTCTACAGCTTGTTTGATGTTCACGGCTCTATGACACAGCTCTTGCGATCGCTTGGGCTAGCCGGTGAAGAGGGTGTGCTGACCAAGGGATGGTGGTCTTTGATCATCATCGCATTTATCCAGTTCTGGATGTGGTATGGAAATACCATGATCGTATTGATTGCAGGTATCATGGGTATCAATCCGTCCTTATATGAAGCTGCTATGGTTGACGGTGCTACACCGAGACAGCAGTTTTTCCAGATTACTGTTCCGTTGTTGAAACCGATTTTACAGTTCACGATGGTTACATCAGCTATCGGTGGTCTGCAGATGTACGATATTCCCCAGCTGTTCAATGAAGGAAGTCCTTTAGTTAAGGTTGGAGGAACCGCAGTACAGTCTACCAGAACAATCGTTATGTTGATTAAGAGCTATATCAATGCTGGCCCGAGCCAGAACTATGGTAGAGCTTCCGCTTATTCTGTTGTACTGTTTATAATTACTTTGGCCGTAAGTATGATCTTCTACAAACTTACATCAGAGAAGAATTAAGACGGGAGGTAGAATAAAATGGAAAAGAAAAAGAAAGTTTCGGGTATAGTCATTTTCAGACAGGTTATCTGTATCATCCTGGTTTTACTGGCTTTATTCCCGTTTTACGTATTGATTATCAACTCCACACTGGAGTCAAACGTCATCAAACAGGGTATTCATTTACTTCCCGGTTCAAGATTTTTCGAGAACTACAAAAACTTGATGATTAAAACAAATGCAACATCTACCGTAAACCTGTGGCAGGCAATGAGAAACAGTTTGATTGTTACGGTTCCTACCACAATCTTACAGGTATATTTCGCATCGCTGACCGCTTACGGTTTGACCGTATATCAATTTAAGGGCAGAGATCTTGCATGGGCATTCATCTATGCTATTATGATGATCCCTACACAGGTATCTATCATCGGTTTGATTAAAGTTTGTTCTATCACACATATGTACGGAACATTCTGGCCTTTGATTTTACCTGCCATGGCGGCGCCGACAACCGTATACTTTATGAAACAGTATATGCAGTCGGGTCTGTCCATTGAAATCATTGAAGCTGCGCGTATCGATGGTGCGGGCGAATTCATGACTTTCAATACCATTGCATTACCTTTGTTAAAACCGGCTATGGCTACACAGGCGATTTTCGCATTCGTTGCATCATGGAACAACCTGTATACACCTTCCATCTTACTTGCAACCAGAACCGATAAATTAGCTACCATGCCTATGTTCATTGAAAGCTTGAAATCCAATGATAAAAAGCGTGACTTCGGTGAAATCTATGCAGGTCTGTTAATCACAGTTATTCCGTTGATTATTGCATATCTTGCATTATCAAAATACATCGTTGCCGGTGTTGCACTCGGTGGTGTAAAAGAGTAATTTTTCGGAATTACGTATGTATAACAATATGATAAATAAGAATTCCTCAGGCAATAATGCCTGGGGAATTTTTTATTTGTGAAAAAACTGTTAACTGTTCTTTTTTTATTGGCATTTCATCTGTGCTGTATTATAATACTCATTGTACGAATTAGGGATTTGCGCGTTTCTACGAGCGGTGCGCATCCAGTCTACAAGACAGCCGTAGGGAGCTTGCTCACTAAAGGATGAGTTGCGGACTGGATGCATAGCGGAATGCGAATGAAAACGCTTCGGATTTGTAGAATTACAAGGCGTACAGGGAGGAAAATCATGAAAAAGAGTAGAAACAGATTGTTTTGCAAAAAAATGCTGAGTGCTGTGATTGCATTACTGATTCTTTCGGTTGCCATGTTGACCGGCTGCGGTAAAACAGATTCTAATGTGATTGATGCAGAAGAAGCAAAATCTAATGTTCTTATGACCATTGAGGATTTTGATGTAACACAGCAACTTTACAATTTATATGTGATTCAATATATGTATAGCAATAAGACGGAACCGTTATCATTGGATGAACAAGGAATTACTGATTTACAAACTGCCGTTGTGGATGAAATGAAGTCTGAAATTGTACAGTATTTATTATCACAGTTGACAGAGGGTGTGGAAGTTACAGAACAGGCTTTAGCTACTTCTGAGGCAAGTGCCGCATCTATGTATAATTTTTTTGGTGAAGACTTTTTAGCAAAATATGGCATTGATTACGACTGTATTAAAGAATTATTTAACAGACAGGCATATATTTCAGCATTAAAGGATAAAGCAATTTCCGATATGCAGGCAACCTATAAAGAACAATATGAAAAGCAGTATGGGGATATGAATTTCCATTCTTTATATTATGCGCTCTTCCCCAGTATTCAGTATGATGAAGAAGGAAATCCGGTAAAAAATGATGATGGAAGCTATGTTTCCTTAACAGATCAGGAGATGGAGGAACAGTTAGCAAAAGCAACAGAATTGATGGAAAGAGCGAAAGCCGGCGAAAAAATGGAAGATCTGGTCGAGGAATACCAAATTGGAAATTATTCCGGAGTTGAGAAAAATTATGAAGGTGCATATGCCGGAGATTTAAATCAGGTTGTAGAATCTTTATCTGTAAATGATATTTCTGATGTTGTTACGACAGATGCCGGTTATATGGTTGTCCGTATGGATATGGAAAACGATCCTGAATACAAAGAATATATGATTAATTCGCTTGCTATACAGACAGCAGATAATGCTTTTCCGAATATGCAGGCTAACTGGCTTGTTGCAGCCGGAGTGGATAAAGTTGAAGCAAATCAGGATGTGCTGAATGCTCTGGATGTTGTTGAACTTGGAAAAGCAATGCAGAAAAAAGGATATTATTAAAAGAGGTATCAGATAATTCCGTAGCAAATGGATTGTGAGTAGCCACAAAGGAGAATGGTAGTAGAATGAGTGATTTTAATGTTGATGAGCATCCGAGAAGTGTACAGTATTATTTGAAATGTTTTATGGATGCATTCGGAAATGTATTTTTTCTGAATATATTTTTTGTATTATTCAGTTTGCCTGTGGTAACCATTGGCGCATCTCTGACTGCACTGTATTCGGTGTGCCTGAAACTGGTCAATAAAGAAGAACCGCAGTTATGGAAAGCTTTTATCCATGCTTTTAAAGTGAACTTTAAAAAGGCAACTATTGCATGGTTATTGCTGATTGCAGCGTTTATTGTTCTTTGGGGCGACAATATGCTGATTAATACTGTTGAAGGTGGATTGGCAAGCTTTTATACATTTGTCAGTGTTGTTGAGATTGTTCTTCTTGCTATGGTCATTCCGTTTCTGTTTCCATTAATTGCAAAGTTTGATAATACAGTAGGAAACTATTTTAAAAATTCGATTTTAATGGCGATTGGTAATTTGGGTAGCTGGATTAAAGTTGCTTTGATTTGGTTTGCACCTACTGTACTTTCTCTAAGATATCCGGTTATTATCATCAGTACATGGTATATCTGGCTGTTATTTATGTTTGGACTAATGGCTTACTTAAGCTCAAAGGTCATTCATAAAATGCTTTTGAAAACTTCTGCTGTAAAAGAAACGGAAGAAAAAAAGGTTGAGGAAAAAAACGAGAAACGACGCCAGTTTTTGAATGTCCACGAGAGAGCAACTTCTTATGTGAATCCGGCTGAAGATGATGATAGTGATGATGATAAAAACATCGTAGATGTGAAAACGGAAGCGGATGGTAAAGATCAAACGGACGGTGACGATCAAATAGTAGGAAATCAAACAGATGGTGAAGATGAAACAGATGAATAAAAGTTAGACATAAGCTGAATATAAGGAAATACACAATAATTAAAAGTCCTGCATTTGCAGGACTTTTTGTGTCGGTCTATAATCGATCCTGATGAGGTGCACCGGAGAGCTTTTGTTCAAAATCTTCCGGATTATCCATGAATTCTCCCATCATAAGAAAGGCGCGCAATACCAAATCTTCTTTATTGCAATTTCCTGTGTTTTTTCCGATATCATGAATCATATTGTAATGATTCATTTGCCAGACATAAAGATCCAGAATGCTGTATCCATGGAAATGCAAATCATCTTTTATTTCATGGTGACTTAAATAAAAAATGAATTCCTCATATAATTCATCGTATCTTAGAAAACGACTCCATAATCTGTCCGTGTTATCCTGTTTCCACCCGGAATACTCTGCTAACTGATTTAAGTATTCATATGCGCGTAGTTTGCTGTTTACTAAGATGATTGACATACCGGCTGCCTCGATGAATTTTATTATGGTGATGAATGCGCGAGATGTGTTTCGTCGTCAGATGACGAGAACATGTGGAGCGGATTTCATCGCTGGTTAGATTATAGTATATGAGAGGCGGAAATGAAAGCCTGAATTTGTATTATTCTTAAAACAGTTTTGGAAGGAGTTCTTTTATAGCACCTTCATAACCTTCTTCTGCCTCTCTGTTTGAATCATAGTAATATATTTCAAATAATTGTCCGTTCCATTTGAACAAGCCGATTTCGACACGACTATCCCACTCAAAGTCAACTGATTTACAATGTTTCAGCTGGTCATAGATTTTGATTTTGCCATAAGGTGAATCCGTTTCTTCTATTTGTTCTGTGTTGTATTCTTCATAAAATCCTTCCGATTCCGTAGGCTCAAATTCTTTTCCGTTTTCATATAACTGTTCAAGTTCAGGCGAATAGTCGGAATCAACCAATCGTATGCTAAGGCTTTTCCCCTCTGTCCAAATGGTCATGTAGTATTGCTGATTGGCGCTTTCATCAGAAAACTGCCATCCTTCCGGCATGTGGTAACCTAGGAGTTTGAGAGATGAAGCGTATTCAAGATAATATTCATAGCCTGTAGGAATTTCTTTAATGGGTTCTGCTTTATCAAACAAAAGCTGAAGCACTTCATCCAAAAGATCAGAGCCGTTATCCACGACACTTTTCTCGGAAACAGAAGTTGAAATGTAAATGATATCATTACCATATGAAACGATTGCCATCAAATCATAAAATGTATGTTTAGAGTTGTCTGTTTTTTCCGTAGTAGTAATGGTTGCTTTATATTTATATGCAGTTCCATACGGACAACTGGTTTCTCCCATTTTTGTAATTTCATAACTATCATAGTATTCATCGTAAGCCCCATCATCATTTACGGATAAATAACTGTCCGGCAAATCTTGAAAAATAGGGTTATCTGTGGGTGATTCGAGATATGAAATAGAAACATATCGTCCGTAAGCTCCTTTTCTAATGGATGTATAACTATCTTCCTGACTATCAATACACCATCCAAATGGAATGTTAAAACCTACCACATTGTCGCCTGTTGTATTTTTTAAGAAAGCATTATAATTCATCTCTTCGAAAGATACGACATTTTTGGAAAACGCACTTTCTTTATTTAAACCGGAAGTTTGTGATGTATTTTCACTGTTTGAAAGATTGCTGTATGTTGTATCATTTTCTTTATTTCCGCATCCAGCTAAAAAAATGGAACATATCATATATAGTAGAATAATATTAAAATATTTCTTTTTCATTGGTTTTCTCCCATGTATTTTAAAATATTGAAAAAGAGTGTCAAAAGCGTTTTTTTAGCCAGATTTAGGATTCATGTCGCTTTTGACACTCGTTATGTGTAACTATATAAATTGAATTACTCTTTTACGCCACCGAGCGCAACACCGGCAACGATGTATTTTGATAAGAATAAATAGGCGATAATGATAGGAAGTATTGCACACAACAATGCTGTGTATACCTGACCGTAATCTTGCCGCTTATCGTTGTTTCGGATTGCTTGTGCATACATGGGTAAAGTGGATAACTCTGTGTGGGATCCAAGCAACATAGTAGGGTTGTATAAATTGTTCCATGACGCAACAAATGCGAAAATGGCCTGCGTCGCCATGGCAGGTTTTAATAATGGAAGTGCAATAATGTTAAAAATACCAAATTCACTACAACCATCAATACGAGCTGCTTCTATTATTTCAAGTGACAAGCCGCTTTCCATATATTGTTTCATAAAGTATACGGTGGTCGGCGCTGCAATCGCAGGAAAAATCAAAGGCCAAAAAGTTCCATACATATTTGTTATTTTACATACTTTGATTAAACCAACAATAGAAACCTGTGTGGGGATCATCATAATTGCGTATATAAATCCCCATGCAAGATCTCGACCTTTAAAGCGATATACGGTTAATGCATAAGCAGTCAAAGAACCAAAATATATTTGTAAAATTGTTGTAGGAACCGTAATAATTATGGAATTCCTAAAGGCTTCGAATAAAGTAAACGTACTGACGATTCTCTTTTTCGGATCAAACAAACTCTGAAAATTGGTAAAAAAATATTTACCCGGAATAAGTTTGATGCCGGACGCAATATCTGCATGTCGTAGTGTTGCATTTACGATCAGTATGTAGAAAGGAAACAATGCCAGAAAACAAAGAAAAATACAAACAATTGTTCGAAAGATTTTTTTCCCTGATGTTTTATTGGAATAGGTTTTGTTCATTTTATTCATTCCCCCTTCTAGTTCTTTTCTGCGGTCATTTTATAAAAAATCATGCTGACACATAGAGTTACTAAGAATAATATTACAGAATAAGCAGAAGCTCTTCCCAGATTCTCCGTTGTGCTACCAAGAGACGCATATTGCTTAATTAACATAACGACAGTTGTAGTTGATTTGACAGTTGAATCACCAATCTGAATCAAAGGAATTCCTTTGTTGAACAATTGAGGAATATCAAACATCTGCAAACCACCAATGGCAGATGTTACCATGGTATATTGTAATATCGGACGCAATAGAGGTAAGGTTATTTTGAAAAATTGTTGCCTTGATGTAGCACCATCAACCATGGCTGCCTCGTATAGCGACGGATTGATTCCCATAATACCTGCGATTAAAACAATCATAGTATTTCCATACCACATCCAAAATTGAATAAAAGCAATGATCAGTAGTGACCACCACCCTTTATCAATCAAACCATCTTTTGATACAATTCCTGCATCAATAAGAGTTTTGGTAATCATACCGTTAACGTTAAAGAAGTTATAAAACAATACTGCAATGGTTGCCGCAGTGATAATATTGGGCATATACATAATAACTTTATACACACCGGTTCCTTTTAATTTATACTGTGCATCTGTAAACCATGCGGCCAGTAATAAAGATAATAGAATTTGCGGAATAAAGTTTAATAACCATAATACAACTGTTATGGCAAGAGCCTGCCATAATTCACCGTTTCCAGCTTCACCAAAAACATAATTAATATAATTTCCCAATCCAAAAGTAGTTGTAACCGCAGCATGTCTGCCGGCTTTTGAATCATAGAGAAATGATTTAAATATGGTATAAATAAGTGGATAGAACTGGAAAACTATAAAAGCAATAAAAAAGGGGATAATAAAAAACAAGCCATACTTTCCGTATTCAACAGTTTTCTTTTTATTTTTACTCACACGATCACTCCTAATCAAAATTTCCCAAAAAGTTTTAAATTTAAAATTATGCATCGATACACTTGCGCATATCGATGCATAACAGTTTTACATATTAAGTAATTATTTAATGAATAATTATTCTACTGTAATATAGCTGTAAGCTGTCTTAGCCTGCTCTTTAATATAGTTGATAACATCATCTGTGGATGTATATTCACCGGCATTGTAAGATTTAGAAGCTTCGTCAACCCATCCTAAAATTTTGCCGTCAATATATGTAGACTGGGTATTAATTGACTTAGCAGCTTCTGCAAATGTTGCAAAAGGATTCTGTCCGCCTAAGATATCTTGCGCACCGATGCCGTTGTCGATAGCTTTCTGAACTGCTTCCTTATTGTTAACGAAATCACCTTTTTCTTCCGCAATTGTATACATGATTTCGGGATCGCAGCACATCTCGTATGCAAAATATGCAGCTAACTCAGGATTGTTTGTTTCAGCTCCTACTGCTACATAAGTACCACCCCAATAGTAGGTATCAGGTCCAACGGTGGTTCTCCAGTTTCCATAATTTGCAGCATCTTCAGGGCAGTTATCGCCTAATGTTCCAAAGAACCATGTGCATCCGAAATAGCCAAATACGTCACCGTCGCCCATGCTTGCATACCATTCAGGTGACCATTGATCAGCCTGGTTTGTATAGTCGTTATCATATAACTGTTTTGCTCTTTCGGCATATGTAACTAATGTGTCATCTAACTGCAATGTTTCGTTCTTGTCTGCATCAACATTAACCCAGGGAGCCGTTCTCTGATTCAATATAGGATATTTGATTTCGTTTGTTCCGGCTACCATCTTGTAACCAGCTTCTTTCATTTTTTCAGCTGTTTCAAAGAAACCGTCCCAGTCACTGATGAATTCCTGAACTTCAGCAGGTTCAGATGTACCTAATACTTCTTCTGCAATATCGGCACGATAAATAAATGTACCTGGTGTTGCCTGCCATGTTAATGCTTTTAAATCACCTTCATATGTAGCATAGTCAACGGTATATGAATAAGCGTTTGCATACATATCGGATGTGATTCCTAAATCTGCCAAAACAGCTGTTGAATCTGATTCTGTCCACTGTTTTGCAATGCCTTCGTCAAATAACATGACATCCGCATATGCATCTGTTCCATCCAAAGCGTTGTTTAAGCCATTGATGTATTCTTCAGACTGACCACCTACATTTAAGTTTACGATATTGATGTAATCAGCGAATTCTGCCGGCATGTTATCAATAACTGTCTGAACTTTTCCTTCGCCATCAGCATCCCAAAGATAAACGTTGATTGCCATGGATTCGTCCCAACCTTCAACGGAAGGTACTTCCATTGTAGCTGCTTCTGTTACTTCGCCTGAATCTTCTACAACTTCAGGTTCAGCTTCTTCTACAACCTCTTCTGTTTCCTCTGCAGGAGCTTCTTCTGTTGTTGTTTCTTCAGCAGGAGCTGCTTCTTGTGTGCCACCGCAGCCTACTAATAATGAAGCTACCATAGCTGTTGAAAGTAATACACTTAATAATTTCTTTTTCATTCTTTTTCATTCCTCCTAATAAAGATTGTTTTGAAA
>JAGAJK010000090.1 GCA_017626145.1 Clostridia bacterium | reverse complement strand
AATAACCATAGCCAAAGCTGTATTTTTTGTGCGGAGGGATTGCAACGCAGGGCGTTGCTCTGCTTGTCGACCGCTGCGCAATGCTCGCAGTACCCGACTACGCACCACTCACCTGCAAAACAGTCCACCGGACTGTTTTACTACGGCTCGTGCCCCTTACGGGGTTCAAATCCTCTCACATATAAAAATAACCATAGCAAAAGCTATGGTTATTTTTATGGCGGAGAAGGCTTATCACCCATAACAGCCACAAATGAAAACGAAGCCTTCCCACCAGAAATACAGCCGATACATAAAATTTTCTCTTATATAGTTTTTCCTATCAAAAGAGAAAATTTAAAATTATTTCGTTCATAGGTATATTATATCACAAAAATTAAATATCGTCAATCAATTCCTCTTGCTTTTCACTGTAAGGGGAATTTTCCTTTTCTTTTTTATTTGATGTAAGACTTGGAACTGGAATATACCCCATTTTTTTAAAATCTTTATCTAATTTATTATTGTAATATTCAATTAAGTCTAAGGTTAAATCTCTACCAAATCCCAGTTTGAATGCTCGGTCAATAATTTCATCAAATTTTCTTGTGCTGTTGTCTACTGATAAACCATTGTAAGATAAGAATTTGTTAAACAGAGAAGATGGCAAAGAAAGTAAAAAGCCAATATTTACAAACATCTTTTTGTCAAATTCTTTTTCTCTGGTGTTTTCCTTAAATAACTGCTCATAAATTGTCTTTGAAATATTGAATTCTTTAAAACGCTTTTGATACCCTATTTTTATATAACGGCATACAAGGTCAGTATATCCTTTTAAAATATACTCTTTTGTATCTCTATGAGAATCAATTTTTTCAATCTCTGTTGTATAGTTTTTGACATTTTCAATGTCTTTCATCAATTCGTCATACGATTTATATTCTTTAATTGATTTTCCTTTTAATTTTTTTATCTGCACGGCTGTTTTTTTGTGCAGATTATCTTTTATTAAGTCGTCAAGCAAATATAAATATCTGGACTTGTTTTTAGCATTAAAACATTCAAACACTTTACGAATATACTCTTTTGTGTCTTGTCTTTCTTCTTCTTCAAGTATTTCATCAATTTTTGCAATAAACGGATAATGTGTGTTTGCTGTTTGAAAACTAAAAACATCTACTGATTGATTTACACCGTTTATTACAGCCATTACCTCGGCAGACGGAACAGCCAGAGATAATAAGGCTGTTTTGAATTTAGGTTTATCATAAAATGTATTTTTGTTTTCTTCATAGTGTATGTGCCATTCGTCAGTAAATTTCTTTACCTTTCGTAGATACTCTTCTTTATTATCAGTCTTTTCAACAGCATTACGACATTTTTTTAACCAGTTTGCAATATCCTTAGAATTCATAGTTTCAAGATTTTCATAAAAAACAGAATATGTGTATTCCCCCATAAAATCACCACCTAATCTATATAGATATTATAACAAATAACCCCTTGAAAGTCAATTAAGTGTGGTGTCTATCCCTTACTTTCGTGTCTTACACATATTTTACCTTTTGCCCTTGATGGTAGAACACCTAAAATGAATATACAATAAAGATTTATTGTAATATATAAAAACAATATAAACAGGAACAGCCTCACTCTGACACCTACACGCTTAAAAGCAGTTTCGGTGCAAGTTTCGGTAATTCCAGCCCAGCGGGGCTGACACGATTTTTCACAATCGTTGAATTACACGAAATCTCCGTTCGGCTGTTCCACAGGGGTAAACGCCAGCTTACGCTGTCGTTGTATGAGGTGAGCTTATGTCAAGAAAATCACAGTATATAACAAAACTGAATAACCGAGATATACAGTCATTCAGACTACTGTATTTCGCCCACCACATACCCCGCTCGCTTATGAAAGCGAGCGATTGTAGGCTTCGTTCTTACGAAAAACAAGGGCTTGTTGAAAAGTGCGTAAGCATTTCAACAAACGAAGCCATTTATAAATGCACGGACAAAGGACGTTCTTTTATCGGTAAGTTAGACGGATTTCAAGGGCATAAGCCATATATCAATGCAAATTCTTCTGAACACAATTCTTTACTTGCATATCATATTGCAAATCTGCCCCAGCATCAGCAAGAAAAATGGCACTCTGAAAGAGATTTGCACGATATGTACCAGAACAGACTGGACGAATTAAGACACACCGATTACGAACGCTGGGAACAGTTAAGTAAACTGTCCGCCTCTGCTTGTGATGGTGGTGTAATCACAGAAAGCCACATTGAATTGGTGGAAGTGATAACCGACCACTATAATCAAACTATGCTGGAAGAAAAAGAAGTGTTTAATCAGGTGCTTTCAGCAAATCTGACCTTTTACCATACATAAGGGAGTTGATGAATTATGAAATATGATTTTTTAGAGAGAGGGGCAAGAACGAACTGCATAAATGATTATGCAGACTTTTTCTATGTGTTGAAAAAACATCTTGGAGGGGTAGTCCAGCAGAAATATGTAGCCTATTTTTTAAATCACACCAGCGAGATTATGTCTTTAATGTGCGAGTTAGGACTACTCAAAAGGGTGTTTTTAAGTGGTATGCTGGTTTATCAGTTGCAGTATTCCAATGAACTGTCAAGCCATAACGTAGGAAAAATCACAAAGGATATGCTTATCCGTTCTGCACTACGAATGGAACATTATAAATCGCTGGGACTAAAAACTTTCGCAGAGATACGAAAGCACGGAACATACGGAAACAATCTGTCTGCAAATATCAACAAGGAAATTTTGGAGAGGTATGACTACAACCTGAATAAAAAGGGTATCTTGATTGAAAACCTTACCAGCCCTGAAAATGTATCAACCTTGTATAAACTGAAATCTCAAAATATATTTATAGATGGTATTCGTGTTAAAGACCGAGTTATACGACCTCAAATATCTATCTATAACATCAATGTAGAGAAATCAAAAAAGATGTCAAATAGAATAGCATTCGCTTATTCTGAAATTGTCAGCATATTTACAGACTATATTGCTGGTGTAGAGGTTAAGCCAACAATACTGATACACGGCTTTGGAGATTTAGAAATGTTTAACAACCTAACATATCAGGACTTATTAAAAAATCACTATCAAGAAATGGGGTGCTATGATTTAGAAACCTTACAAGAAAAGGTTAAATTTAATACATACAAGAACAAAAGCAAAACACCCTATTCCAATATTCTTAATTAAAGAGGTGTTTTACAATGGAGAAAAACAAAGATTTTGAATTAACCGAGGAAGAACAAGAATTTTTACATACGATGCACAAAGAAACTTTTGATTTCAACAAATGGTGTGATGATATGGACGAAGCCTTTAACAATGCAGAACTTGAAGACATTTTGAAATCTATAAAGCCAGCAGAAGATTTTGAACTGGAACTATAAAGTGAAAGCCCCAGCGACCGCTGGGGCTTAATTGTTATTTGATTTTGTTGTATAAACGATAGGTCATAGCAATAGCCTGTTCAACAGATGTGTTTGATTGTGGAGTGATCGAAACGCCATCGCCTTTAACAATACCTAAACCAGACATAGCATTTATGCCCTCAACCGCCCAATCACTTACCAAGTGCATATCACTGAATTTAATACCTTCGCCAAACTGAATATCTGGCTTTAATAATTTTGTGGCTCTTGTCATAATTGCACACATTTGTTCTCTGGTAATTCTGCCATCAGGTGCAAATGTATCACTGCTGACACCTGTTATAATTCCGTTAGCATAAGCCTTAATTACCTTTTCGTTTTCAGTATCTTCAAACGGGTTAGATGTAGTTGAAAGTTCTCTGCCTAAATACTTTTCGCAGAAATCAACAATCATATTGCAAAAATCTTCTCTTTTGATATTGCTCTGCATATCAAAAAGTTTAACGCTGTCTATGTAGCCGATTTCGTCAGCAAGTGCAATTTCTGCATCTGCCCAGTCGCTACGGTTTAAGTATTTGTAATTTGCATAAACTGTTTTTACTATTGGATTATCAATCGGGTAGTAGGTGTTTTTCAAATAAGTGAAGTTTCCGTTTCTATCAATTCCTGAATAATATGCTTGTTTATCAATAAAATTTGTATCACAAACTTTAAATTTTGCATCCAATAAATCTACAAATACCACATCTCCATCTTTTGTTTTAAACCGCCCATCGTTAGCAGAAACAATATTATCAGCAATTTTCTGTTCGTCTATATAAAGACCGCCATCTAACGCCCAAGTAAGATACCTGGATTTGCCCTCACCAAGTGAATGTCTATATTGATACACATATGTTGAAGCAGGCGTTGGTGCATCAAAACTTTCAGGGGTTATGTTATGACCATCAACCGATTTTTGAGGTTCCAACTGAAAGTCATAGTCAATTCTATTTATTCCCCAATGATACCACTTGCCATCGTTTGTTCGTGCAACAAAAAAATAACCACCATCACCATAAGGAGAACAATAACCATAATCCTCCGAACAATTCTCCAACAACAATCCGCCGTGGTTATATAAATTATAATTTGCATCACGATATAAAACACCATTGCGGTATTCATGAAAATCAATTACATTGTCTGCAATTTTAGTATAGCCAGAAAAAGCACCATTTAAATATGTGCCAACAAATTTATATAGCGAATTGTCTTCTGTCATTCCATAGTTATGTGTGCTTTTTTCTGGAACAAATATAGCATTGTCCATATGTTCCATATCTGAAGAAGGCATATTTTTCGATATTGAATACCAATTTCCATCTTTTGTTTGATAAGATTCATCTACTACTGCATTACCATCTGGGTGTTCTCTTTTGGTATAGTGATATTGAACAAAAGCGCGGAAACTTTGTATTAAATGATTTTATTTCAGGATTTAGCGTAGGTAAGACTTATGAAGTTACACCGTCTTATTATAGCACAGATGAATTACCACTGAATTTTTATTTCATAGATAATACTATTGAGGACAACGCATGGATACAAAATTCATCGATTTATTTTACGACGTCTGCTATAAGAAATAGCTCAATAACTTTTACTGTTGAGGAGGGGCATTATTATTTGCTTTGGACCAATCAACGTGATGCAGCTCTTCAAACATTCATTGACAGAATAAAATCTATAACAATTACGGAGATATAACGTGAAATTTCATTTCCCGTTAGCCTCCGGCGGATTTAAACAGCCCGTGCGAAATTTTCTTTGCTATTGCAAAGAAACGCACATGGGCGCATTAATCTCTTATCATTCGATGTCTACGGATAAGGGAGAATTTTAATTACTATTTAAGCCGACGTATGGCGGCGGAATGGAGATTAATATGTTAGGAATTATTAAAGACGGCAGATTTAAAGAAGCCGATAAAAGAAAAATACTGATTTTCAACGGTGAAAACGGCAGAAAAATCAGCGTTGTTAATCCTAAAGAAATTCATTTTTTGAAAGCAGGGTATAAGGAAGTTAAATTTATCAATGACAAGCCGAATACACTTGAAAATCAGTACACAGATGTAATTTACATAGATAAGGGTGATTACATTGAGGCTGAATATGTTATTAAAAATCTTGAAGAGAGTGAGGGAGGATATGAATAATTTTAATTCGGTAAAGGCGGCACTTTGCAGTATTGTTGGTGCTTTTGGAGGAATTGTAACATCATTTTTCGGAGGGTGGACGCATTCTATGACGACACTTCTTATATTTATGGGAATTGATTATTTATCGGGGCTTTTTGTAGCCGGTGTGTTTAAGAAAAGTCCTAAAAGCGAAAGCGGAGCTTTAAACAGTAAGATAAGCTTTAAAGGTCTGTGTAAAAAAGCAATGATGCTTTTAATTGTTGTTATGGCTCACCGTTTTGATATGGAATTGGGATTTAATTATCTTCGTGATGCGGTATGTGTTGCGTTTATAATCAATGAAAGTATTTCAATTGTGGAAAACGGCGGTCTGATGGGCGTTAAAATGCCCGATGTTATAAAAAAGGCAATTGACCTTTTAACGGATAAAGAAAATAAAAATTAAATTACGGAGGTATGAAAAATGTTTGAAGTTATTAAAAGAGTTTTGGAGTTTGGTAAAAAAGAGGATGCCGATTTATCGGTTGCGCTCAGAAGTTTAAGAAATGAAATTTCAGGGGACAAGCTTGATAATGCAGAAAAGTTCATTACTGCTTGCTATGAAGAAATTACATATTTAAACAGAATGGGTGACACTAAAAACCTTGAAAAGGTTTGCGCGCTTGGAGAAGAAGGAAAATATCTTGAGGTTAAAAACTTTGTTAAAGAGCTGAAGGAGACAAAATGATGCAGATTAATTGCAATATAAGTACCAGGGGCGAAAATAAGATTCGCTATATTGTTATTCACGATACCGGGAACAAATCAAAGGGAGCGGATACAAAAGCGCACTTCAATTATTTTAACAGTGAGTACAGAGGTTCTTCTGCAGATTGCTTTGTTGATGACAACGGCCCTTTGTGGGTTAACGATTATACAAAGTTTTACACGTGGCACTGTGGTGACGGTCAGGGGAAATTTGGCATTACAAACAAAAATTCAATAGGCATTGAGCTTTGTGTTAACGAGGGTTCAGACCGACTTAAGGCTATGGAGTTTTTAGTTTGCGAGGTTGTTAAGACTGCTGAAAGATTAAATATTCCTTTTGAGAATATTGTCCGTCACTATGATGCATCAAGGAAAGTTTGTCCCGGTTCCATGAGTGCAAACGACTGGGAAGAGTGGAAATTATTTAAAATTGAGGTGAAACGAAGAATGTCAAAAGCGGAATTTAAGGATATAAAGGGGCATTATGCGGAAAAGCATATAAATAAGCTTTTGGGGTATGGAATTGTTAACGGTGACGGCAAAGGTAAGTTTCATCCTGACGATACTTTAACGAGAGCTGATGCGGCGATTATGATTGCAAATGCTCTTACTATACTTGGTAAATAGGAGGAGATATATTGAATAATACATATTTACCTTATGATGACATTAATAAGATTACGGAGCAGAAAAGCATCTGGGAAAATGGTGATGAAACCCAGAAAAAGAATGCTGAAGCTTCAGCTCAGACTTATTATAATAATCTTATTTCCAAAGGGTACGGAGGTTATGCTGATAAGTTAAAGGGGATGAATGCTTCAGACGCTTCAAGTTTTGCACAAAGTTTTAAACCGGTGACTACACCAAAAACAACGCCTGCAAGTTACTCACCGGTTACATCAAACTACAGCGGTAATGATGCAAAAAGTGATATTAATGAGCTTGCATGGCTTAAACAGGTTTATACCAACGGTTCGGAAAGTGACAAAAACTGGGCAAGCAGTGAGGCACAGAAATATTATGCAAGGCTTCGTGCCAACGGTTTTTCCAACCTTGCAGATGCTATGGAAGGCTTAAATGCGGGGGATGCGTATAATTTTTCCAAAAGCTATGTTCCCGATTATAACGGCCGTGAATTTACCGACAGCTACAGGGCTAATGCAACTAAAGCTATTGATGAACAGTTAAGGGCTATGAATGCGGCATACGGAGTTCAGAAACAGGGAATAAATCAGCAATATGACGATTCTGCGAAAAAGTTATATGCCGGTTACCTTAATTCTTCAAAGAAGCTGCCTCAGCAGTTGGCGGCGCAGGGGATTACCGGGGGTGCATCGGAGTCTGCTAACTTGAAGCTTTCAAATAATTATATGC
Source organism: Clostridia bacterium (assembly GCA_017626145.1). Taxonomy (GTDB): domain Bacteria; phylum Bacillota; class Clostridia; order RGIG6154; family RGIG6154; genus RGIG8497. The sequence continues at coordinate 5,111 of JAGAJK010000090.1, read as the reverse complement.
AGAACCTGTATTCTCAGGAAATGGCAAGAAATCAGGCTCTCGGTGAAATTGATGCGGCAATTGCGGCGGCAACGGGAAATGCTCAGGCGCAGAAGTATAATCTTGAAAATCAGCTTGCTACAATGGCATACGATATTTCAAGAGATACACGTGATTACTATGCAAATGAAAGGTATAAGAATGCAACAATCGGACAGAATCAGCAGCAGATTGACAACAGTTTTTATTTATCAATGCTTGGTAATGACTTTAATGAACGGCAGTTTGATTATAACAAGGATTGGAATCAGAAACAGTTTGATTATAACAAGAATAATTTAGACCTGCAGAATGCGTACAATGCGGCACAGTTTGGTAATTTTGATTTAGTTGCAAAGCTGTGGGGCGTTACTCCTCAGGAAGCCTGGAACCGTTATCAGAGAATTTTTAAGTTTCAGGATAATCCTAATCTGGTTTCGTACACATATCCTGCTTCTCCGAAGAAAGATTTTGTTAAACCAAACCTTGGTTTAGATCAACAAAACAGTTATCCGCACTAATTTGTGCGGATAACTTATAAATGAACTGAAAGGAATTATTTTATGAGTGATAATAAGGTTAAATTATATACAAACAAACTTGGAACACCCCAATATCTGGAAAATTCTCTCAAAAAAATAACTTCAAAGAGTTTAGATGATTTTTATGAAAGCCAAAGAGAGAAAAACAGAAAAAAGAATAATATATTGCCGTCAAATAGCTCAAAAAATCAAACATCCAATAAATCTAAAAGCACTTCAAACAGATTCCAACCGTATTCTGTGTGGCAAATGAGCGAGGGATTAAATGCTTTGGCAGAAGGGAGACCAATTTTGCCGTTTAATTCAGAGGTTTCTTATGCATCTTATGCACTTGATACGATGTACAATAAAGGCTCTTATTCTGCTAAGCGAAATTCGAATGTGACTTCTAAGGCATTGGCAAGCGCGGGATGGGAAAATAATTATGATTTTGAAACTAACATTCATCCTGTTATGTACAATCTGAATGGTAAGGTTATCTTGATGACTCCTATTCAATCAGATGGTAAAATATTATCTCCTACAGAGCTTCAGAATGAGGCTGTATCGATAGCAAGAGGAAACAAAGACACTAAAGGTATATATGTAGGGACTTTTGATAATGAAGATAAAGCTGCAGATTATTTTAACAGATTGTATAAGAATAAATTAAGAGTTGATTATAATAATCCGGATATAGGTAAGAATCCTTATGTTGAGAGGACACAATATAGCAGTTTATCTCTATCTGATTTTTATAAAACTTATGGGGAGAATGTTGATGTTGAAGAAGGTCCATATGCTTGGAAAATAGGAAATGATAATTATTATAGAATTAATAATGAAAAAACGATAAAAATTCCTGATGATATAAAAAATGATATTATGATGTTATCTAACAGGTACAGCGATGGTAAAGAATTCAACGATGCAGTTAATAAGTATATGGAGTCCAGATATGGAGAAAATTTGAATAAGTATCCTCGTGATACGGAAATCAGTAATGTAGAATCATATATCGGACTGAAAAAATTTGAAAAAATTAAAAACGAAGGCAATGTAGAAAACCCGGGAGTACGAAGTTATATTTGGCTTCCTATAGCAAAATTTTTAGAAGGCGGAGAAAAAGCCGGTCTTAATCTTCGAAAATTTTTTACATACGGAATTGATTCAGAGGGAAATTATGCCAAAGATTATGCAGAAGAAAAGGAAATGTATGAAAATGATATTTCTGCACTTGGAGAAAATTATTTTGCGGAACATCAGCCTGATAAAGGGTATTTGTATGATTTGCAAAATGCTAAATTTTACAATAAACCTTTTGAAAATGTAAATCCGACTTATAGAACAATTTCTGAGTATACTTTTGGTATGGCTGGAGAATTATTTGGTGATGCAGCTATTGCTTCATGTTTAGGATTACCTCAAATTGTTGATAAAGCAGGTGATGCAGTAAAATATACTTCTACACTTGTTTCTATGTCATCAAAATCAACTAAAATAGCTAAAGGCCTGTACAAAGCTAATGAAATTGTAAATAAAACACCTCATATAAAAATTAATACAGGAAGTAAAATCATAAAAAGTACAGTGAATAAAGTTAACGGAATTTCGGTTGGCAAAATAGCAAAATTTTTAAATCCTTTAGATAATCCGACAACAGCTTTAATGGGAATGGGCGCTATGAAAAATAAGCAAGAAGAATTAATAGCTATGGGATATGATTCGGATACTGCTTTCAAAAATGCTCTGTTTACAGGATACATTTCTGCTATAACTGAAAAAATGGGTTATAGCGGTTTGGATTCTTTCAAAAATATTAAAAGGGTGGCTGTGCCAAACATTTTAAAATCAATCGGAAGAATCGGAATGAGTGTTGCCGGTAACAGTTTTTCTGAAGGGTTAGAGGAAGTTTATAATATTGTATTGGAAAGAACAGTTGATGTGCTTACCGGAGTCGGTTATCAAGATGAAAACGGTAACATTAAACAGAGAACACTTTTGGGGAACGAAGGCATTTTGGATATGAAAGCGATAGCTCAAAGTTTTCTTGGCGGAATGATAGGCGGATATTTTTTAGGCGGAGCTAATGCAGTTTATTTACTTTCATCGATTGATTATAAAGCAATTAAAAATATGGCAAATGACTATAATAATGTCTTTAATGTTTTAGAAAAAGATATTACAAATCTATTCAAAGAAGCAAATATAGAAAAGATTAATTTTCCCGAGCGAATAGATTTTAACGATGCTACACCTGAAGAAATGAATGAGTATTATTCAAAATATATCTCAGCTATAAAAAATTCTTTAAATAATCCGGATGTTATAACTCATGATATGATTGTTCCTGTAAAAGCCAATCTTTTGATTCAAAAAGCAAATATGCAAACATACAGAAACTCACCGGGAGTTTCTACTGCAGAACGTGAACTATACAGCAGAATAAAATATCTTGAAGATGTTATGAAAAGTGGTAATTATGAAAAATTAATAAAGAATGTTGAAAGTATAAATGATTTCGAAATAACCCATATAAATAAATATACTGCTGCGCCGGTTAACGTAACTAAAGACGGCGATCACTTTATAGTAAAAAATATTGAAGGTTCTGTATATAGATATTCAGAAATTGACTTTAAAAATGTTTTTGAATCAACAAAGAAAGCTAATAAAAAAGTAGATAATGTTGAAGCTGTCGCTGAAATTCTGGGTAAAATGTTCAATGTTCCAGCGGTTAGGGTGCTCGCTAATAGAATGGGTGGCATTAATAATGTTGTTTTTGCTGTATCAAATTGTATCCAAGGAGATAAAAAAACAGGCGATGCGTTATTGGATAATGTTGTAAATATGGTAAAAAGCAATAGGAATATTGACAATAACAGTAATGATTTTATCGATTACAGTGACGGTAAGAGTGAAAGCATTTTTAAGAGAATGGTTTTATCTCAGGGCTTTGCTAAAGGAAGTGTTTTGTTGTATGACGGACGAGTGCTGACAAATGCGAGGGATAAAAGTAATACACTGTCCGCAAGAATAAGTCCGCAGATACTGCGCAATCTTAATTATGCAAAGAAGCTTACGGGCTGCAATATAATTGTTGCAAAAGGTGATTTAAGTAGTGTGAATCCGAGCTTAGGGTTAAGTGAAACGGATGCCGGAAACAGCAACGGTTATTTTGATGCACCGAGTAATTCAATTGTTCTTAATTTTGATAAAATAGGTGATGCGGAATATATTTTCAATTCTGTACTTACACATGAAATGACACATTCTGCAGAAAGCTCTCAGCATTACAAGGCACTTTCGGATTATGTACTTAAAGATATCTTTGGAGATATTACTACCACAGAGGGGAAGCTTGCACTTGATAATGCGATTAAGAAAAAGGTAAGTGAATATTATAAGAAATCAAACGGTAAAACGAAGCTCAGTTTTGAAGGTGCTAAAAAAGAAATTGTTGCACAGAGAATGGCTGAAATGCTTAACGACCCTGAAACGGGATATTCTGCTCTCACAGAGCTTGCGAGCAGAGATTTAAAAACAGCAAGGGGAATTGTTAATACTATTAAAGATACCTACAACAGAATTAAGGACAAGCTTACTCATAACGAAGGAAGATATTACGGAAAATATGTAAAGCTTGCAAAGTACGAAGAAGCAATTAAGCTGTTTGAAAAGGCTGTAAGGGATGGGGCGAAGAATAGGGGTGTTGCAACTGGCGAAAAAGTAAGTTATATGATAAAGGAAAGTGAATTGCATGGAAAGGTTGCATTTGTTGATGGTAAAAACATTCCAAGACAAAAAGGAGAAAGTATTCCTCATGCAATAAGAACATATTTTAATAAAAAATTCAGAGGTCAGGAAATAACTGTAGATTCAACTCAGGATAATGTAATTATGGACCGGATAGGCAAATATTTATATCCTGGGGACGAAAAGACCGAATATATACCAGAAAAGAATAGAGTTGCAAGTATTATAGATGAAATTATAAAAATTTCAGACAATAAAACTTGGAATAAAAATTTGCTGGATAAAGATGGAAATGTTAAGAATCATGGCGGACTTGACTGTTCGGGTGGATTTAATTATTACGATACAAAGTTTGCAGTTGACAATTCGGGAGTGATTTACGGCGGTACGGTTATTGTAAGAATCGATAAACAAGGAAGATTATATTTTTACGATTTAGATAATATAAGAGAGGCCGGCTACCAGGACGAGAATGAATTCTATCCTGTAAAAGAAATTAGCCCGTCGTTCTCCTTTGCGAATGAAAATATATCCTCCGCAAAGGAGAAGACCTCTCTTAATGAAAATATACCACAAAACACACCTGTTGTCAATGGGAATAATTCAGGAAATTCGACAAATAATACCCAAAATGACTTTACGGATTACAGCAAGTACCGAAATGGTGATAACGGCAATACTGCAGTTTTGGATAAGCCTGCTGATAACAAAAACGGAGCGGTTGATAACAATACTGCGGAGACTGCAACAAAGAAAGGCAACAATGGTGTTGAGGTTATAGGTTTTGACAGAGCAGACGGAAACTATGCAAGGTTT
>JAGAJK010000089.1 GCA_017626145.1 Clostridia bacterium | reverse complement strand
CTCTTATTATAAAAAAATAAGTGCAAGTAATCAACTACATTAATAGTTAATTTGCTTACACTTTTATTGTACCAGGGAATGTAAAAAAAGTTCATAATCGCAAAAAGGCTTAAATAATAGTATCTACAATGTGATAAGTTTTCAAAATTGACAAAATAAATACACACTTAAGGAAAAATATCGTTTTTGTACGATATTTTTTCTATTAGATAAGCCTTTTTGCTCGAACGAACTTCGCCTAACTCGCTGTACCATCGTACAGCTTCGGGTACCTGTAAATGCCTTTGAACAGGCATTTACAGCTCAGTTCGTCCGTTCTGAAACATTTTTTCCTATTCCCTAACAAGGACTGTAAAAAATCATCGATTTTTTACAGTCCTTTATTATTACAGTATTGTCAGATTTTCAAACTCTGAAAACAGATTTCCGGTACTTTTTTCACAAACAAAGTAATCAACCTTATCCAGAGAGCATTGTATGTATGCGGATTTTGTTCCGATTTTTTCACTGTCGCATAAAAATACCTTTTTTGAAGCATTTTTCAACATTACATTTCTTAAAGTTACCTCTTCACGGGTGCAGTCGGAAATTATTCCGTCATTGCTTAAGGATTTCGAAGAAAAAAACATAATATCTGCGAAGGTTTTTTCAAAGATATAACTTGCATCTGTTCCTATAAGGCAGTTGCGGTTTCTGTTGCTCAGAACTCCGCCGGAGGAGATGACGTTAATATTTGTTGCAGAAAGCAGACTCATTATTTCAATATTGTTGGTAATTACCGTAATTGAACTTTTGTCGGTTATTTCATTTGCAAGATGAAAGGACGTTGAAGACTGGTCGAGAAAAACAATATCTCCGTCTTTTATAAGTGATGAGGCCTTTTCTGCAATTTCTTTTTTTGCATCAATATTGTAGTTGGAACGTTTGCTGAATGCAACAACGTTCGAAAAGCTTGTAATAAGCTCTGCTCCTCCGTAGGAACGCTTTATTACGCCTTTATTTTCAAGCTCTGTAAGGTCACGTCGTATGCTTGACTGACTTGCATATAGCTCCTTGCAAAGCTCATTTACGCTTGCAAAACCACCTTTTACCTTTAATATGTTTATTATTTCCCGTTCACGTTCATGTTTTAACATAGTTCACCTGCTTGTTTTTGAGTGTTTGGTCAGAAAAAACTATAAAAACTTTGATTTTTGACCGATTCATAGTTATATGTTGATTTTTTCTGACAAACCTATTATAATACATAATGAAAATATTGTAAAGAGGTAATAAGAATGGATATTAATACTGTCTTAAAGGGCGTTGAATGTGGCTGCGGTAAAAACCATAGCTGTAATATTGATTATGTTTACGTTGAAAAAGGTGCAATTTCCAGATTATCTGATATATGCAAAGATTATAAAAGTATTTTAACCGTTGCAGATGAAAATACCTTTAATGCTGCAGGCAGCAAGGTTATTGACACTTTGGGCGAAAAGATTTCTCGAAAGGTAATTTTCAGCGGTGAGACTGTGTTGATACCTGACGAAAAAGCAATTGAAAGAGTTACTTCACAGCTTGAAGGAATTGACTTAATTATAGGTATAGGTTCAGGTGTTATTCAGGATTTATGTAAATATGTTTCATTCTTCAACAAAATTCCTTATATGGTAGTTGCTACAGCGCCGTCAATGGACGGATATGCCTCCGATGGAGCGGCAATGATTTTAAAAGGAATGAAGGAAACTGTTCCTGCAGGGCTTCCAAGAGCAATAGTTGCAGATGCAGAGGTGCTTAAAGATGCACCTATGGAAATGATAAAGGCAGGATATGGCGATATCATCGGAAAATTTTCTGCGCTTAATGACTGGAAGCTAAGCAATGCAGTAAATGGTGAATATCTGTGTGAGTATATTTATAACACTACCTTTGAAATGATAGAAAAGACCTTAAAAACCGCAAACGGACTTTTAAAACGTGATGAAGAAAGTGTTAAAACCTTGATGGAAGCACTTGTGATTGTTGGTATTATGATGAGCTTTGCAGGCTCTTCAAGACCTGCTTCGGGAAGTGAGCATCATCTTTCTCATTTCTTTGAAATAACCGGTATTGTGAATAATGAAGAATATTTTCCACACGGTATTGATGTAGCATACTCGACAGTAGTTACTGCAAAAATACGTCAGGAGGTATTAAAACGTAATTTCCCTGAAATGCAGTTTTCTCATAATAAAGAAAAGTATGAAGCTGAAATGGAAAACATTTATAAGTCGGTAGCTAAAGAATGTTTTTCATTACAGGAAAAAGCAGGCTTGTATCAGACTGACAGAGTAAGCGTTTATAAACAAAAGGAAGATGAAGTAAGAAGCATTTTGTCCGAAATGCCCACATCTGACGAAATTGTTGAAATGCTTGAAAGAGCGGAGCTTGATATAAATGAATTTTACAATTTCTACGGAAAGAAAAAAATTAACGATGCAGTAAGGTATGCAAAGGATTTGAAAAACAGATATACCGTTCTGTGGCTTAATTACGATATGTTTGGAGGAGAAGAATTTGGATATTAATAAAATTAAAGTTGTTGCAATGGATCTTGACGGAACACTTACACAGCACAAGCAGGCACTTGATAAAGCACATAAGGATGTGCTTAATGCGCTTGGAAAAAAGTATAAGCTGTTAATGGCAGGAGCAGGGCAGGTAATGAGGATTTTCAATCAGATGGAGCATTACCCCATTGATATAATAGGAAATTACGGTCTGCAGTTCGGTGTTTATAACAAAGAAACTAAGAATATGGATATTCTGCGTGATGAGCAGATTGCTACAGCTGACAAGGAAGATATAGAAAAGAGAGTTACATATTTAAGAGAAAAATACGGCTATACCGAATTTGCAGGAGACAATGTAGAGTATCATCCTTCCGGATGTCTTACATTCCCGCTTCTGGGAACAAAAGCAAAAAGTGAGGATAAGCTTTCCTTTGACCCAGACAGAGTGAAAAGAAGAAAGATTTACGACGATGTTGTAAATACGTTTTCCGATTATGTTGTCTTTGTAGGTGGCTCATCTTCCTTTGATATGGCGCCAAAGCCGTACAACAAGTATTACGCTCTTGATTTGTACTGCAAGGAAAATAATCTTTCACACGATAACGTTGTATATATCGGTGACGATTACGGTCTTGGCGGAAATGATGAGTCTGTTTATAAATCAGATTTTCCATATTTAACAATCGACGATTACAGAGATTTTCCCGAAATTGTAAAAGTTCTTCTTGACTAAAAATCGGCTTGTAGGTATTGACTTTATGCTGAAAAAGTGGTATATTATACTAAGACAATGCTAACGGAGGTTTTATTATAATGAAACACATTAAAACTATTAAAACTCGTAATCTTTGCAGCAGTGCTAAAAACGGCGGTTGCGGCGAATGTCAGACATCATGCCAGTCTGCTTGCAAAACAAGCTGCGGTATTGCTAACCAGCAGTGCGAAAGCAAAACTGAAAGCAAGTAAGTTTATAAACGGGTAAGGCCGTCGCACAATCGTGCGACAGCCTTTTTTATCTGTTTTTTCAATATTGAGGTGATAAAAATGATACATCAGTATAAACTCGGAGGATATAATATTGTTCTTGATATATGCTCCGGAGCGGTTCATGTTGTGGATGATGTTGCTTACGACATAATCGGAATGTTCGAAAATACAAGCCGTAAGGATATTACTTCAGAGCTTTGTGTTAAATATCCGCAAATTCCTGCAGAAGAAATTGAAGAATGCTACGAACAGATAGCAGAGCTTAAAGAAAGCGGAAGCTTATTTACGCCCGATACATTTGAACCTATGGCAGGAACTCTTAAGGATAAGACTGCAGGAGTTGTAAAGGCTTTATGTCTCCACGTTGCACATACCTGTAATTTAAACTGTTCCTATTGCTTTGCAAGTCAGGGCGAATATAAGGGCGAAAGAGCGGTAATGAGCTTTGAAACAGGAAAACGTGCTCTTGATTTCTTAATTGAGAATTCAGGTACAAGAAAAAATCTTGAAGTGGATTTCTTCGGCGGAGAGCCTTTGATGAACTGGGATGTTGTTAAAAAGCTTGTTGAATATGCCAGAAGCATAGAAAAGGAGCATAACAAAAATTTCAGATTTACTCTTACCACAAACGGCGTTCTGGTGGATGAGGATGTAATTGAGTTTGCAAACCGTGAAATGAGTAATGTGGTTTTAAGCCTTGACGGAAGACGTGAGGTTCACGATCGTTTCCGTGTTGATTACGCAGGAAAAGGAAGCTGGGAAAAAATTGTTCCCAAGTTTCAGAAGTTTGTTGAGGCAAGAGGCGGCAAAAATTACTATATGAGAGGAACTTTCACTCACCATAACCCTGATTTCCTTAAGGATATTGAAGAAATGCTTTCTCTCGGCTTTACAGAGCTTAGTATGGAACCGGTTGTATGTGCACCCGGTGATGAGTGTGAGCTTACAAAAGAGGATTTGCCTGTTCTTTTTGAGCAGTATGAAAAGCTTGCGGAGCTTATGCTTGAGCGGAAAAAAGAGGGTAAACCGTTTACATTCTATCATTATATGATTGACCTTTCCGACGGTCCTTGTATTTATAAAAGGATTTCAGGATGCGGTTCGGGAACGGAATATATGGCAGTAACTCCTTCCGGTGACCTTTATCCCTGTCATCAGTTTGTAGGGGATGAAAAATTCAGGCTTGGTGATATTTACACAGGTGTTACAAATCATAAAATCCGTGAAGAATTCAAGCAGTGCAATGTTTATGAACGCAGTGAATGTCGTTCCTGTTGGGCACGTCTCTATTGTTCGGGCGGTTGTGCAGCAAATGCATACCACGCAACAGGCTCTATAAAGGGGATATATGAATACGGCTGTGAGCTTTTCAAAAAACGAATGGAATGTGCAATTATGGTTGCTGCAGCAAATGAAATTGAGGAATAAATAATGAAAACACCTGTATGTGATTTTGTGGAAAATTACATAGAAAGCGGCAAGTTAAGACTTCATATGCCCGGACACAAGGGCGAAAATTTTATCGGCTGTGAAAAATATGATATAACCGAAGTAAGCGGTGCCGACAGCTTGTTCGAAGCAAACGGCATTATCCGTGAAAGTGAGCTGAACGCAGGTAGTTTATTTGGTTGTCATACCTTTTATTCCACCGAAGGCTCTTCACTTTGCATCCGTGCAATGCTGTATCTTATATTGATGTATGCAAAGGAAAAAGGAATAAACCCCTTAATTCTTGCAGGCAGAAATGCTCATAAAGCATTTTTGAGCGGAGTAGCCTTGCTTGACTTTGAGGTAGAGTGGATTTATTCAAAAGAGGGCAGCTCATATTTAACCTGTCTGTTTACTGCAAAGGAGCTGGAGGAGAAACTTTCAATGATGAAAGAAAAACCTGCAGCGGTCTATATTACCTCACCTGATTATTCAGGTAATATGGCAGACTTAAAGGGAATATCGGAGGTGTGCAGAAAGCATAACATTCTTCTTGCAGTTGACAATGCCCACGGTGCATATCTCAAATTTTTAACAAAATCGTGCCATCCGGTTGATTTTGGAGCAGATATTTGTTGTGATTCGGCACATAAAACACTTCCTGTTCTTACGGGAGGTGCATACCTGCATATTTCAGAGTCAGCACCGAAATTTTTCAGAGAACAGGCAAAGGGTGCTTTGGAATTATTCGGGTCAACAAGTCCTTCGTATCTTATATTGCAGTCACTTGACAAAGCAAATGCTTATCTTAGTAAAGAATATCCGAAGAAGCTTGCAGATTTTGTAAAGGAAACAGAGTTGCTTAAGCTGAAAATTGCAGAAAAAGGATATAAGCTTTTGGGAAATGAACCGTTGAAAATCACATTGGATGCAAAAGCCTATGGCTACACAGGAACAGCACTTGCTTCTGAACTTAGAAAGCGTAATGTTGAATGTGAGTTTTGCGACTGCGATTTTGTCGTTCTTATGCTTACTCCCGAAAACGGTAAAAATGCACTTGATTCAATAAATAACGCTTTAGCTGATGTTACAAAACAGAAAGCGTTACCACCCAAAGCTTTATCTGCAGAAAAAGGAAAAAGAGTTATGTCAATAAGGCAGGCGTATCTCTCGCCTAAAGAGTATCTGCCTGTTGAAAAAGCACAGGGAAGAATACTTGCATCTGCAAGCATTTCCTGTCCACCTGCCGTGCCGATTGCGGTTTGCGGTGAGCTTATAGATGAAAAAAGCATAGAAAACTTCAGATATTACGGTATAACAGGTTGTTGGGTGGTAAAGGAATAATATGTTCCTGATGATTGAATTTCAGGATGTTTTGGTAATAAAGAACAATAAATTTGTGACAATTAACGAGGGTTATAGAAGGCGTTTAATATTGACAAAAAAATGCAAGTATGCTATAATTTTCTCATAATGATAACAAAATAAAGGAGCAGAAATGATGAAAAAGATTTTATCGGACAAAAACAAAATTTGCAGCATAGTATGTATTGTATTATTGGTTGCAGTTATGGCAGCACAGTTCTTACCTTACTGGCACGGTGAATTTGTTGAAGAAAGCATACAGAATGGTCAGAAGGTTACTGTTACAGATACAGCATTGTCAGTAGCAGAATATGTTTGGTTCCCTAAGGACCATGTAAACTTCGGAAGATGGCTTGGTATGGAAGCTGCAACAGCAGACCCATCAGCAAGTGCTGATATTGACCTTAATGCGTTTGTATTGGTTCCTGCATTACAGTTGTTAATTGGTCTTATTGGTATTGTTGCACTGTCAATTAAGATGGGTAAGTATCAGTCTTCATTCTTTGCAGGTGCTAACGGTGTTATCGGCTTGATTGGCTTTATAACATCACCTTACTTAAAGCTTGGTTCACTCTGGGGCTTATTTATAGCACTTGATGCTTTGCTTGTTGTAGCTTGTGTTGCAACCTTTGCTATAGGTATCATCGAAAAGAGAAAGAACAGAATTGTATAATTAAAGCAATGCAAGAGGGACTGTGAAATTTTACAGTCCCTCATTTTTATTTGCTGTTTAATTTTTTATAAAATAAAATGAAGCATCCCATTGTGGAATGCTTCATTTTATTTTGGAGCTGGTAATGCGACAAATCCGCTACGCGTATTTCCTGCTCGTCGACCGAAAGCGGAGCTTTCAGTACCCGACTTACACCACTCGGCGGAAAACAATTATTAATTGTTTTCTAATCACCTCGTGCGCTCTTAGCGTTCAAGTCGCGTTATAAAGAAAACACGCCTTGTGGCGTGTTTAAAATGGAGCTGGTAATGCGACTTGAACGCACGACCCCTTCATTACGAGTGAAGTGCTCTACCGACTGAGCTATACCAGCAAGTGTGTGAGGACATAAATGACCTCATTTGTTTTCTGCAAGAGACAACATAAAAGGCTGACAAGGAAGCCAGCCCTGAAAAACCTGAAGTGGAAATTATATAGCTCTTGTTACTTTACCGGATCTTAAGCATCTTGTGCATACATTAACTGACTTAACGCCTCCGTTAACAATAGCTCTTACCTTTCTTACATTTGGTTTCCATGTTCTGTTGCTTCTTCTGTGTGAGTGAGAAACAGTAATACCGAAAACAACACCCTTACCGCAAACATCGCATTTTGCCATCTATGATACACCTCCTTAATAAAATCCAAAACAATGTACTCCTTATTGTAACAGAAAAATCCTCAAAAATCAAGAGATTTTTAAAAAAATATTATTTTTTGCTTTAAAATAATTGAAAAACCAGAATGATATCGTAAAAAATAAACAAAATACAGCTATCTGTTTGACATTTATGCACAAAAGGAGTATAATTAATATGTATGCTGAGATGGGGAGAGATAAAGCATGAAAAGAATAATGATAATAGGTGCAGGTTTTTTGCAGACCTTTGTTATAAAGAAAGCCAAGGAGTTGGGGTATTATACCATTGCTATAGACGGTAACCCCGATGCTGAAGGCTTTAAATTTTGCCATGAATATAAGCCTGTTAACATTATTGACCCCGAAGCGTGCCTTGAATATGCAAAAGAGATGAATATTGACGGTGTGCTCACAGCAGCAACAGATTATGGCGTAATATCTATGGCGTATGTTGCTAAAGAGCTTGGTTTACCTGCAATTAATTTGGAATCTGCGATGTGCATAAAGAATAAGTATCAGGTAAGAAGAAAGCTTGCAGAGGCAGATGCTGATGATACAGGGATGTGCTTCGAGGTTTCAGATATAGGGGATTTAACTTCAATCAAAAGCCATATTAAATATCCTGTTATGGTAAAGCCGTGTGACGGTTCGGGAAGTCGCGGTGCGGCAAAGGTCGATTCGTGGGAGCTTCTTGAGGAAGCCTGTAAAATTGCAATAGACTGTTCGCTCACATCAAAGGCACTTATTGAACCGTTCATAGAAAACGGTACTGAATATGGAGCAGAATCATTTGTATATAACGGTGAGGTTTACGTGCTTGGAATAATGAAAAAGCATATGACAAAGCCACCGTATTATGCAGAACTTGGTCATCAGATACCGTCGGAGTTGGATTGTGCTATGGAAAACAAGGTCAGGGATTGTGTAACAAAAGCAATCAAAGCGTTAGGTGTAAATCACGGTTCCGTTAATATGGATATGCTTATAACCAAAGAAGGTTCGGTACATATCGTTGATATTGGAGCAAGAATGGGTGGAAACCTTATTGGCTCTCACATAATACCAATAGGTACAGGTATTATGTATATGGAAAATATGATTAAAGCCGCTGTGGGGGACAAAGCTGATTTCAGCGCAGCAAATCCACCTCATCCTGTTGCCACAAGATTACTGGCACTTACACCGGGTGTAGTTGATGAATTACCGGATTTTGATTCCATCGCAGAGGAAAACGATGTAACAATTGAACACCATTTAAGTGCAGGAGACACTATAAACGAATACCATACGAATTTAGACGGCTGTGGATATGTTGTGGCAACAGCGTCTATTGTGAAGACGGCAAATGAAAAAGCTGAAAAAACTTTAAATGAAATTGATTCGGGAATTAAAAGGAAATAGTTTATGACGAAATTTTAACAAAGCAGAGGGGAGAACGCTTTATGAAATTTATACGGGTAACATCGCAGAACAAGGAGCATATAGATGCAGTATATTCAATCCTTGAAATATGCGGAAAGGATATGTATGAGAAAAAGGGTCTTACCCATTGGCTAAAACCTTATCCAATGGAATTTATTATCCGTGATGCTGATGAAAAATATGTATATCTTGCAGAAAAAGAAGGAAAATATGTTGCAACCTTTGCAATCACAATTTTTGATGATTATATCTATATTGGTAAAGTCGGGGTTCTTCCTGAATGTGCCAAAAAGGGCATTGGTGTTGAATGTATGAAGTTTGCAGATAATTTTGCAATTGAAAATAATCGTTTTATTACTAAGGTTGATGTATACGATAAAAGTGAACACGCAGTAAAGTTTTTCACAAAAATCGGCTACGAAATTACAGGTGGTAAGGACACTACAAATTTTCATGTTTATCTGATGGAAAAGCATTTAAACGGAGGAGCACAAGATGTATAAATATATAAAGCGTTTAATTGATATAGTATTTTGTCTGATTGGTTTACCGTTTTTCCTTTTGATATTTATTGTTGTTGGTCTTTCTATAAAAATTGAGGATGGCGGGCCGATATTCTATAAAGCTAAAAGAATCGGCAAAGATTCTATGATATTTGATATGTATAAGTTTCGCTCCATGAAGGTTAATGCACCTAATATTTTAAATGAAGACGGAAGCACATTTAACTCAAAGGACGACCCGAGAGTAACAAAGGTAGGAAAGTTTATCCGTGCCACCAGTATTGATGAAACAGCACAGATAATAAACGTGTTTATCGGTAATATGACTGCAATTGGACCTCGTGCCAGCGGTGATACTGCTCTTGATACATATAAGGATGATGAAAAAGACAAAATGCTTGTAAAACCCGGAATAACAGGTTACACTCAGGCATATTTCAGAAACAATTTGTCCGTAAGAGAAAAACGCCTTAAAGATGCCTGGTATGCCAACAACTATTCATTTATCCTTGATACAAAGATTTTCTTTAAAACGATAGCAACTGTGCTTAAAAGAGAAAATGTTTATACCAATACGCAGGACCCTTCCAGGGAGGAAGCAAAAAATGTTAAGTGAAAAATTAAGATATTGTGCATATTGGTGCCTTGATTCTTTAAAAGGCAAGCCGGTAAAAAAGCATCTTGATGAAATTACCAAAATAATGGAGGACTCATCCCTTGTTAAAGAGCATCAGGAAAAGCAGTTTAAAAAAATACTTACATATGCGGCGGATAATGTAGAGTTTTACAAGAATTATGATAAAAACAGCAAACTATCCGATTTACCTGTTATAACCAAGCAAACATTAAAGGATAATTACGAAAAATTTCAGTCTCCGGAATTTACCGAGAGTGATGTTGTGGTTATGTCTACCAGCGGTTCTACAGGAACACCGTTTAAAATGTGGCAGGACAGAAATAAGAGGAACCGTGTTTTTGCTGAAATGATGTATTTTTGGGGAACAGCAGGCTATAAAATCGGAATGAAATATGTTTTTTTCCGTGTATGGACTAATAAAAACAAAAAAAGTAAACTGTCTGCATTTGCAAGAAATCTCATTATGAAAGATATAGTATCCCTTGATAAAGAGAATCTTGAAAGCATCCGCTGTATGCTTAAGAAAAATAAAAAGATTAAAATGATTTTAGGGTATGCAAGTACTTTAGAAAATCTGGCAAATTATCTTTTAGAGTGTAACGATACCCCTGATATGTTTAAAATTAAAACTGTTATATCAGGTTCAGAAGTTCTCACGGAAGATACCAGAGAAAAGCTTAAAAAGGTTTTCGGATGTTTGGTGGTTTCCTTCTATTCAAATCAGGAAAACGGAACACTTGCCATAGAATGTGTTGATAATAAAGAATTTCACGTTAACGATGCATCATATATAATTGAACTTTTAAAACCTGATTGCGATGAACCTGTTGAGCCGGGCGAGGAAGGACGAGTTGTTGTAACCGACCTTTATAACAGAGCGATGCCCGTAATTCGTTACGATACGGGAGATATGGCTGTAAGTAAAAAAGAAGCCGAATGCAAATGGAAAAGTAATGTTTTTGCAAGCATCAGCGGCAGACGTGACGATATGCTGTATGCAACAGACGGAACACCGATATCTTCTCATACATTTGGTGTTTATATGTGGCAGTATAATAAGCTGAAGCAATATCAGTTTATTCAGAATGGCGAAAAAGAATATATAATAAAGCTTAATGGTGCAGATATGTATTCTGATGATGAGCTGACAGACTTTTTCAAAGGTGTTTTGGGCAATGACGCAACTATTGAAATCCGGAGAGTTGACGGCATACCTGTTTTAGCATCCGGCAAATTCAAAAGAACTGTTTGTAATTATAAAGGTCAGGCGGTGACAAAATGAGATTACTGACACTTAATTCTTACTGTTTTCCGGAGGTAACGGCAGCATCTCACCTTAGCAAGGATTTGCAGGAGGCGTATGTAAAGGATAAGGATATTACTCTTGAAATTTACACCCCATATCCTTCACGTGGTGTTACAGATGAAGTAAGACGTGAATACATAAAAGACAAAAAGAATGAAACCCTGCATGACGGTAAAATGATAATTCACCGTTATCCTTTGATGAAGGAAGGAAAAGGAACGATTCAAAGGTTTTTAAGGTATATGCTCCTTATATGCAAAAAAACGTATTACGGTTTGAAAGCTAAGGACTGTGACGTGTTATTCACATCAAGCACACCTCCTGTTAACGGAATAATGATGTGCATTCTGAAAAAATTCAAAAAGTATAAAATTGTTTACAATCTTCAGGATATTTTCCCTGACAGTATGTGTGTTGCAGGTATGACAAAAAAAGGCTCCTTGCTATGGAAAATAGGCAGGTTTGTTGAAAATAAAACCTACAAAGCCGCAGATAAGATTTTAGTAATTTCTGAAGATTTTAAAAAGAACATTATGCAAAAGGGCGTTCCTGAAGAAAAAATAGAAATTGTTTACAACTGGATTGATGAAAATGAGGTTGTAAGTATTCCAAGAGACGAAAATACGCTTTGCGATAAATACGATATTGATAAAAATAAGTTTATCGTAACATATAGCGGAAATATAGGACATTCACAGAATATTGAAATGCTTGCACAAACGGCTAAAATGCTTCTTGATAACAAAGATATTCTTTTTGTTGTAATCGGTGAAGGTGCGAGAAAGGAGACTTTATTAAAGCTTGTTGAAGAAAATAAGCTTACAAATGTAAAGGTTCTGCCTTTTCAGGATTATGCTGATATTTCCCATGTTTTTAGTTTAGGCGACTGTGGTCTTGTTATTTCAAAAAAAGGAACGGGTGCTAATTCGCTTCCAAGCAAAACCTGGAGCATTATGTCATCACAAAGAGCGGTTATTGCTTCCTTTGACAAGGGAACGGATTTAGACAGAATATTAACCCAAAGCAACTGCGGAGTTTGTATAGAACCGGATGATGCAACAGCATTAAAGGAAGCAGTTGAAAAGTTATACATGGACAGAGAAATGACAGTGCAAATGGGCAAAAACGGCAGAGAATACATATTAAATAATTTAACAAAGGAAATCGGCACTGCAAATACCATTAAAGTTTTAAAATCGGTGCTGTGATTCAGGAGTAAAGGAAATGGATACAAAGAAACTCTTTCTTACGGTTAACCGTAAGGCACACGAATATTCAAGAAAACGTATAGTTGAAATGATAACCAGGCGACATTATAAAAGACTTGAAAACGAGAATATTCCTTTGAAAAAATTATCACCTGAACAGAAAAAGCAAATCGATGAGGTTTGGGGCGGATTTAACTTTAAGGATTACTGCACTCACGAGCTTATCTATTCAATAACAGGAAAATTTGACCCTTATTATTGTTCGGAAAAATTGTTTGTTATCAAGCTTGGATTTATGCTGAACAAAGGTGAATATGTCGGTCCGTGGACCGATAAAAACTATTTCGATAAGTTTTTCGGCGATATAAGATTTCCAAATACATTGGTAAGAAATATACACGGAACATTTCTTGATAAGGATTATAATATTATAAGTATTGATGAAGCCAAATCAATTCTTAAGCCTTATGAGTCTGTGTGTATCAAGCCTGCCATTGAGAGTGGAAGCGGAAACGGCGTAGCAAAGGTTAAGATTGACGAAAATATAGAAAAGGTTTTCAAAAAATACCAAAAGGACTTTATTGTGCAGGAGCTTATAGAACAGTATCCTGAAATTAAAAAGCTCAACGAAAGCTCGGTAAATGTACTTCGTGTAAACACATTGTTTACCTGTGGAAGTCCTAAGGTTGTTTCCTGCTCTCTTCGTCTCGGTGCCCCTGGTGCGTTTAACGATAACAGTATATCAAAAGAAGGAAAAGGTATGCTCGTTATAGGTGTGGACGAAAACGGAGTTTTGAGAGATAAAGCATACGAATCCTGTGGAGCTTCATATGATAAAACTCATACCGGAGTGGAATTTAAAGGCTTACAGATTCCTGATTTCGACAAAATAAAAGAAACAGTAATAAAAATACATTCGCAGATGCCTTTTGCAAAGTTCATAGGCTTCGATGTAGCTCTTGACTCTGACGGAGAAATAATAATTATGGAATATAACTTAAAAGCTCCCGGCGTATTTTATTACCAGCTTGCAAACGGTCCTTTGTTTGGTGATTATACAAAGGATATAATTAAAGAATTAACAACAAAATAAAATAAAGAAAAGGGAATGTAAAAAAGTTCGTCCGTTCTGAAACATTTTTTCCTATTCCCTAAAATGAGGGCTGTGAAAAATCATCGATTTTTCACAGCCCTTTTCATTGACAATATATGCTCAAAATGGTAAAATAAGTTTAAGGTATAAGGTACTCAGGAAAGGGTGACAGAAAATGAAAAGAATTGCAAGCTTTGAAGTAAATCACGATACGGTTACTAAAGGAATGTATATATCACGAATTGACGGAGATATTGTAACATATGATATAAGGATGAAAATACCAAACGGAGGGGATTATCTTGATTATGATGCAGTTCATACCTTTGAACACTTATTTGCAACATATGCAAGAAATACAAAATATTCCGAAAATGTTATTTATGTAGGCCCGATGGGATGCAGAACAGGCTTTTATTTCCTTGTAAGGGATGCGATTTCCCATAAGGAAGCCCTTGAAATTATGGTTGAAACAATGAAGTTTATAATTGGCTTTGAAGGGGAAATTCCGGGTTCTAAAAAAGAAGAATGCGGAAATTATCTTGCTCATTCTCTGGAGGGGGCAAAATTAATTGCCGAGGATATGCTTCCGGTTTTGCAAAACTGGTCAGTTGAAAAAATGAACTATTAAGGAGACAAAAATGTTAGGAATAATTGGTGCAATGCAGGTGGAGATTGATTCAATCGTATCTTCCATTGAAAATAAAAAAGAAACCGTAGTAAGTGGCGTAAGCTACTTTGAGGGTAGCTTTTACGGAAAGGAAGTAGTTGTTGCCTGTTGTGGTGTTGGTAAGGTTTTTTCGGGAGTTTGTGCACAGACAATGATTTTAAAATTCGGTGTTGACAGAATTTTAAATATCGGCGTAGGCGGAACTCTTACCGATAAGCTGAATATATGCGATCTTGGAATTGCAAGCGGAGTTGTTCAGCACGATATGGATACATCTCCGCTTGGTGACCCTGTTGGTCTTATTTCGGGAATTAACGTGATTGAAATAAAATGCGATGAAGAACATGTCCTGATTTGGGAGCAGGCGGCGCAGAACATTGGCGTAAATTCCTGCAAAGGTGTTATCGCATCGGGTGATTGCTTTGTCAGCAGCAGCGAAAAGAAGAAATTTATAAAAGAGAATTTTGATGCAATAGTGTGCGAAATGGAAGGTGCGGCAATAGGTCAGGTTTGTTATATAAACAAAATCCCGTTTAATGTTATCCGTGCAGTTTCTGATAATGCAGATGGTTCTGCGGATATGGATTTCCCACAGTTTACCAAAAAAGCAGTTGAGCAAAGTATGCTTCTGCTTAAGGAATATATAAAATTATCATAAGGGAAAAATAACGTGAAAGTTACTTTCCCGTTATTGCCTCCGGCGGATTTAATCAGCCCGTGCGAAATTTTCTTTGCTTACGCAAAGAAACGCACATGGGCAAAAAATCTCTTATCATTCGATGTCTACGGATAAGAGAAAATTAATTACTATTTATGCCGACGTATGGCGGCGGAATGGAGATTTTTATGAAAAAACTTATTACTTTAATTCTGGCGGTATTACTTTTGTTTAACACAATGGCTGTATTTGCAAACGAAGTGCCGGCTGATGCAGTGGAAATAACAGATTCTGAAAGTCAGATAGTTATTGATGAAGAGAGCTATTACGAAGAAGAATATACAGAGCCACAGGAAACTTATGAAATTAAAAGTGAAACAGTAAAAGTAGATGGTAAAGAATATAATGCCCGTCAGCTTATGGTTGGATACGATTATGGGGACGGAGAAATTTTTGGCAATATGTATGTAGAAATTGCTCCTCTTGCAAGAGAATTGGGTTATAGTGTTTCTTACGTTGAAGAAACTGATAGTGTAGTGTTGGAAAAGGATGGAAATAAGAAAGAGATTTTTATTCAGGAAGGTTATGTCGTTAGGAATGACAATGAAGAGGACTACGGGTTTATCGATGTAGTGTCTTATGAGGACAGAACCTATGTAGAGTATGGTTTTGCAGACAAAGTTTTAGACGGGTTGTATCAGAATTATGACGGATGGTCGTACGATTCTGAAGCAGAATATTCTTTCCATACCGCAGAAAACCTGATTAATGAGTATAAAGGTACTTTTGATGGTTATGAAAAGCTTCTTGAAATTCTTATGAACGGTACATATACATCAAAGTCCAATGCTGAAATTACATTTGAATTTTCAATTGATGATTTAGGTATAAATATCGATGGCAGCTGTAAGATGTCAGAGAACAGTCTCTTTGATGAAGGTAAAATGCGTATAGATTTAACCATGGAAAGTGACGGAATTCTGAATTTTATAGATATGGTAATGCAGATGCTCGAAAAGGAAGATATAAAAGTAGATTTTGACGATAAGCTTGAGTTTTCTGTAATTTTCGATTCTGAAGACCTGTATCTTAAGGGTGACCTTAATAAAATACTCATCGAAACTGAAAAGCCATATTTTATTGATGAGGAATATGAGCTTGACCCGGAGCTTGAAAAGCTTATGGATGACGCTTCAAACGGCTGGCTGAAAATGGATTTGGGTGAATTGGAATATACATATTCTTTAAGTATTGAAGATGTTGTTAAAGAGATAGCATGCAGCACTATGAGCTATGACGATAAAAAGTGTGTTCTTGATATAATGAGCGGAGTGGTAAAAATGGTTTCTTCTTCGATGAAGGAAACAAGTTCAGGTTACACATGTAAAATTAATTTAAATAAATCGATGCTCGAAGCTTTATTCGCACTTGGCAATATTGAAATACCTGATGAAATAAAGGGCATTTCGGTGGATACATTTGAAGCAACATCGGAAGATATTTACAATAAAAACGGTTCAGGCTCCTCTGAATCTGAGATGAAAATCGAGCTTAGTAAACTTTTCCCTGTTAATGCAAATACAAGAATAGGGGAGCTAAGCATTACATCAAAAGGTGAAGGCGTAAGAAAAGCAAGCAAGGAAAAAGTAACAGCCCCTGAAAAGTATACAAGCTATAAGATGATTGAAGAAAAGTTTGATATTCTTTATGACGAATATTATGCAGATTAAAAATAATGCAGACAGTTAATACTGTCTGCATTATTTTTATAAGTATCAGTCTTCGTAAACGAATTTTGGTGGCTTTAAGTTAACAGGGGATTTGCCTTCGAATGGAATTTCGCCGAAGATTGCTTCAACAAATGCCTTAAGTAAGTACGGTGATGTTCCGTAAAGGTTAATAAAGGCATCTGCACCCTCCATAATATCGTGTTCAAGGTAAGGTGAACCGCAGGACATACCGATTGTTTTTTCCTTGCCGTACTTAAATGCGTGGAAGTATGTTTCACATTCCTTTTCAACAAGTGCCGCTGCACCCTTTGGCATATGTCCCGAAACCATTGCTGCATAGATAATTAAATCGCTGCTGTTTGCAATACCTTCAAGCTCCATACCGTTATTTAATCTTCTCTGCATATAAACCTCAATACCTCTGTCCTCAAATTCCTTTTTAAGGTGTTGTATATCTCTTTGATAGAACGTATCGCTGTGAGAAGAAACGATAATCGAAACCTTTTTAATATTATTCTTGTCAAGCGGGAAAATGCTGTTTCTGTCACGAACCAAAGTTACAGCTTTTCTTGCTGCAGTAAGGGAAAGCTCTGCGGTTTTATCTCTTACATCCTCTGCTTTATACTTAACGTTTACATAGCCGTCCTCAAATAAACCGAGCTTCTCTTTCATATTAAGTACTCTCTGACAAGCATCGTCAATTCTTGACTCTTCAATTCTGCCATCCAAAACAGCCTTTTCGATTGTGTCGGTATCTAACGGTGACGCACACAAAATAACGTCGTTACCTGCGTTTACACATTCAACAATAAGCTCATCCCATGGAAGTATCGAAGCAAGACCGCCCATTGTTATGCCGTCTGTAATAATAACACCCTCAAAGCCCATTTCCTTTTTAAGTAAATCTGTTGTGATTTTCTTTGAAATGGTGGTAGGTCTTAACTGTCCGTTAATTGTTGAATCGTCAATTGCAGGGAAGGACTGATGGCTTGTCATAATGGCATAAACACCTGCATCAATTACATTCTGGAAAATTACACCCTGAGTTTTCCACCATTCTTCCTTTGAAACGCTGATAGAGCTGCTGCAGAAATGACCGTCTCTGTATTCATATGGGTCATTACCGGGGAAGTGCTTTGCAGTTGCCGCAACTCCCTCAGACTGCATACCCTTAATCATAGCAATAGCAAGTCTGGACTGTTTTTCAACATCCATATCCGTAAATACTCTGTTAACGTGGCAAATGTTCGAAAATCTGTTTGTTATATCAACTACCGGAGACCATCTCCAGTTTACGCCGGTACAACGTAATTCTCTTCCAAGTGCTGCACCGATTTCATAAACTAAATTTTCGTCATCAGTTGCACCCATTGCAAGAGGTGAAATAATTGATGTTAAATCGTAGTGCATCGCACCTGCACCGCTGCGTTCGCTGTCACCGCCAACAAGTGGTGGTATCTTCAGGAAAGAAGCTTCCCAGTTAATCATATCAGCAAATTCTGTACTTTTGCATCTTTCGTCTGCTTCAGAGTCTAAAAGGTCGGTATTTCTTCCCTTAACTATTGTACCGTACTGTGCGTACAGAGAACCGAACTGCTCTCTTTTAAGCATTTCAATCTGCTCTTCTTCAGGTCTTTCTACCTTATAATCTTCCCCATTTTCAAATCTTCTTCTTAAATCCCACTGTGCGAGTATTATCATCTGATTGATTTTCTCACGAAGTGTCATTTCCGATAATAATGGTTTTTTCATTTCTTATTCTCCATTCTTATTTCTAAAATTAGTCTTCGTAAACAAACTTAGGTGGCTTAAGGTTTGCAGGAGATTTACCTACAAACGGAATTTCTCCGAAAATTCCTTCAACGAAAGCCTGAAGAAGTGCAGGTGATGTTCCGTAAAGGTTAACAAAGGCATCTGCACCATCCATAATATCGTGCTCAAGGTAAGGTGAACCGCAGGACATACCAATTGTTTTTTCCTTGCCGTACTTAAATGCGTGGAAGTATGTTTCACATTCTTTTTCAACAAGTGCCGATGCACCCTTTGGCATATGACCTTTAACCATAGCTGCATAGATAATTAAATCGCTGTCATTTGCAATTTTTTCAAGCTCCATACCGTTATTTAATCTTCTCTGTGTGTAAACCTCAATTCCTCTTGCTTCAAACATTTCTTTAAGTACAGGAATTGTAGTGGTATTAAACATTTCATTATGAGTTGAAACGATAATTGAAACCTTTTTGATTTTGTTCTTATCAAGCGGTAAAAGATTATTTCTGTCACGAACTAAAGTTACAGCCTTTCTTGCTACTTCTAAGCTGATTCTTGCTGTTTCATCTCTCACATCTTCGGCTTTGTATTTAACGTTTACATAGCCGTCTTCAAACATACCAAGCTTTTCTTTCATATTTAAAATACGCTGGCATGCATCGTCAATTCTCGCTTCTTCGATTCTGCCGTCTAAAACTGCCTTTTCGATAGTATCTGCGTCATACGGGGATGCGCAAAGAAGGACATCACAGCCTGCTTTAACAGATTCAACAATAATATCATCCCACGGAAGAACCGAGGAAACACCTGCCATTGTAAGTCCGTCTGTAATAATAACACCCTCAAAGCCCATTTCGTTTTTAAGTAAGTCAGTTAAGATTTTCTTTGAAACAGTTGTAGGTCTTGGTTTTCCGTTTATTGTTGAATCATCAATTGCAGGAAAGCTCTTATGACTTGGCATAATTGCATAAACGCCTGCATCAATAACATTCTGGAATATTTTACCCTGCTTTTCCCACCATTCTTCCTTTGAAACGCTGATAGTATTAGGGCAGAAATGACTGTCACGGTATTCATATGGGTCATTGCCGGGGAAGTGCTTTGCTGTTGCCGCAACGCCTTCACTTTGCATACCCTTAATCATTGCAATAGCCAGTCTTGACTGCTTCTCTACATCCATATCGGTAAATACTCTTAAAACACCGCAGCCTTTTGAAAATCTGTTAGTTATGTCAACAACAGGTGACCATCTCCAGTTTACACCGGTACAACGTAATTCTCTTGCAATTGCCGCACCAACCTCGAAAACCAGATCCTCATCATCTGTTGCACCCATAGCAAGAGGTGAAACAACAGATGTTAAATCGTAGTGCATTGCACCTGCGCCGCTGCTTTCACTGTCACCGCCAACAAGTGGTGGAATTTTCAGGAAAGAAGCTTCCCAGTTAATCATATCTGCAAATTCTGTACTGCTGCATCTTTCGTCCGATTCAGAATCCAAAAGGTCGGTAGCTCTTCCCTTAACGATTGTTCCGTACTGTGCATATAAAGAACCGAACTGACCTTTTTTAAGCATTTCAATCTGTTCTTCTTCAGGTCTGTCAACCTTGTAGTCTTCTCCGTTTTCAAATCTTTTTCTTAAATCCCACTGAGCTAAGATTATCATCTGATTGATTTTCTCGCGAAGTGTCATTTCCGATAATAATGGTTTTTTCATTTTATCTATTTCCTTTACAAATTTTTTATCTAAAAAAAGCAAAATATCTGTGCTTTTCTTTAAATTTTCGCCTACATTATAGCATAAAAAAAATAAATTGCAATACATTTTTTAAAAGTTTTTAATCATTTTTTCACTTGATGAAAATATTGCAAATTAACATCAATATTATTCAATCGTTATATTTCTATGAATCTTGTATCCGGGTAGGAATTTTTCACATTGTCATTAAAATTGTAGTCCGTTAAAATGTATGATATGCTGTTAAGGTCGCAAAGATTGTAACTATCCTTTATGTTAATCTTTTCACTATGTGCCATATAGCAGACTTTTTTTGAATTTTTAATCATTGTGCTGTAAAGAAGATTATATGTGCTGCTGTAGATTATACCTTTATCTGACATACCTGTTGTGGAGAAAAAACATATATCTGCGTTATATTTCATAGCATTTTCAACCGTTGTTTCTCCTCCGAGTATATATGGCGATTCCATAACCTTTCCTCCCAGACAAGTACAGTTAATTCCTCTTTCACTTAAAAACATAACAAGTGCCATATTATTTGTTATAACGCTTATGCCTTCCTTTTCAATTAAACGTCTGCCTAAATTTTCACAGGTAGTTGAACCGTCAATAAAAACAGTATCACCGTCATTTACCAAAGATAACGCAGCAACCCCTAATTTGTTTTTAGCGGATTTCATAAGATTGTAACGGAATTCAAGGGGAACATATTTTCTGTTTAAAAGCTCAACACCGCCGTAGGTGCGTTTGATGAGCTTTTGTTTTTCCATTAAATTAAGGTCACGATTTATTGTTGCTGTGCTGTAGTCAAGCTCTTTAGTTAAGAATTTAACGGTAACATATCCGAATGTTTTTAAAATTTCGTTTATCTTATCTATTCGTTCTTTCTGATACATAAAACACCTCTTTGAGAAAAGTTGAGAAATTATTATTTTTTTGAACATACTTGAAAAATTCTATATATATGATAAAATAAAACTATCGAAAAATCAAGTATTTTCGGAAAGGTTATCTGAAATGAGAGATTTGACTAAAGGTAATATCTATAAAACTTTTATAATATTTGCAATTCCATTGGTTTTTTCCGGCTTGCTTTCTACTGCATTTAACGTTATAAACGGCATTATAGCAGGAAAGCTTTTAGGGGAGCAGGGAATGGCGGCAACGGGCTCTACAAGTGCGTTAATAACATTTGTAAGTGCAATATGCTGGGGTTATACAGGCGGACTTGCGATTTACATTGCTATGCTTTTTGGTGCCGGGAAATACGAGAGACTGAAATCAACTCTGGTTACAAATACATTGCTTCAGGTTATAGTTATGTTTATTATATGTGTGTTATTTGTTGTGTTCAAAAACCGTGTTTTTGATTTTCTCAGTATTGATACAGCTGTGCGAAAAGATGCAGGAATATATTTTGGCATATATATGGCGGGACTTGTATTAATTCTGATGAATAATCATGGGCTTTCAATTTTAAATGCCTTCGGAATGAGTAAATATCCATTTTATATGGCAATTCTTGCCGCAGTTATTCATATATCCGGAACTTTTATATGTATAAAGCTTTTAGGTATGGGTGTAGAAGGACTGGCTGTATCTGCGCTTACAGGTGCTGGCGTTGTGGATATATGCTACTTTTTCAAAATAAAGAAGTGCTTTAAGGAAATGGGAGACACAGGGAAGATAAAGCTTGATATGAGCACGGTAAAAAGAACGGTTTCCTTTGCAATTCCGGTAACATTTCAGCAGATGATAATGTACTTATCTTCTTTCTTGATTTCGCCTATGATAAATGCTATTGGAAGTCAGGCGACAGTTGCTTATTCGGTAGCTCTTAAAATCTACGATGTAAACGCAGGAGTATATCAGAATTCCTCGAAAACTCTTTCAAATTATGCCGCTCAAAGTGTCGGTGCGGAGCAATACTCGAACCTTAAAAAAGGGGTAAGAGTAGGATTTTTGCAGGGGTTAGTTTTTATAGCTCCGTTTTTAATTGTCTCAGCAGTTTTTGCTGAACCGGTATGCAGAATGTTTTTCCCGAAGGGGGCTGCAAGCGAGGCTCTGACTATGGCAGTTACTTTTGTTCAGCTATTTTTACCCCTTGTTATATTCAATATGGTAAACAATTTATTCCACTCTTTTTTCAGGGGAGTAAAAGCAATGGGCAATTTAGTTTTTTTAACAGCATTTGGTTCAGCTTCAAAGCTTGTGCTTACATTGTTGTTAATTCCTGAAATGGGAATGAACGGAGTATGGATGGGCTGGGTTCTTTCCTGGATTACGGAAGCAGTTGCGGCAGTAATTATTTACCGTTTCGGCACGTGGCGTAAAAAGTACAATTTATAACGAAGTATGACCTCCTGAAAATGGGATTCTCATCCTTTTTTCAGGAGGTTTATTATATTTAAAAATTATTGACACGATGCCGAAAATATTATATACTTTAGGTTAGGAGAGAACAAATAAAGGAAGGGATAAAGAAAAAATGAAAAAATTATTATGTTTTATTCTTACAATATTGATGAGTGTAGGCACATTTACCGTAGCTTTCGCTCAGGAGGAAATAAAAGACCCATTTGAGGGGCAGGAGGAGGTTGTAGTTGTAGCCTTTGGCGGCTCACTTACAATGGGTGCCGGCGGAAACTATGCAGACGACTGGACTCACGGTATTGTAGATAAGCTTTTACCATCACTTTATGGCGATAACCATAAATACATACTTGCAAATATGGCAATCGGCGGAACACATTCACAGTACGGAATGTACCGTTTTGAATCAGATGTTGAAATGTTTGAGCCTGATGTGGTAATTATCGAGTTTTGTGTAAATGACCAGACTATGGTAGTTGACGGCAAGGGTGTGTATCAGCCGGAAGAAGGAAAGAGAAATATGGAATCAATAATCCGTCAATGTATGGAGCTTCCGAAAAAACCGTATGTTATGCTTTTAGGTCTCGGTACATCTAAAGATACTTCAGTTCAGTGCCAAACCTATAAAGAGCTTGCTTCATATTACGGAATAGGCTTTATTGATATAAATAACTGGATGCAGACCGAGCTTTGTGTACCGGGGGGAGAGCTTGATTACTGTACCGAATGTGTTGACAAATCGCAAGAGGAAAGAATGGAATGTATTTATCACGAATACCACGATGCCTGCAAAGCTTGCAAGGATTATAAGGTGATCCCAAAAGAGGATGTATCCGGAATGTCAAAGGAAGAGCAGATCGAAAAGAAATATATAACAGCAAGACAGTTCTGTGATAAAATTGATTCAACTCACCGTGATTACAGACACACAACGTATTACAATGTATCAAGTGACGGTGTTCACCCTAATAAGAATGGCTATATGCTCTGGGCAGATAAAATTAACGAAATAATTGCATCTGACCCCGATAAATATTTTGCAAAGCCCGACGAAAGTAAGCCTCGTCTTTATACTTATGAAACAGAGCCGCAGGGGTTTGTAAATCCAACGATAAAAGACTTTTCTGAAATAGAAAAGTCCGATAGCTGGAAAGAAGGCGAGGAGCCGTTTATAATAAAAAAAGGGTTTCCTGAATTTGTAGGTTTTCCGTCAGGAAGAGAATACAAAACATATATTTCCGAAACAGTCGGTGATAAAATCTCCTTTAAGTTTTACGGTTCAACCCTTTATATGATGGGCTACAGCGGTGAAATGTGGGGTAAATTCAAAGTAACTGTTGATGGCGATACTTTAAATTCAAAGGTATTTAATCAGTATAACGAAAAGAATAAAGGCTACGGCTCAAGAGCAAACTTTTCATATTCAACAAGCCTTTCAAATGATTGGCACACCGCAGTAATCGAAAATGTGGGTGGTGATGTTAACACAAGTATGTGTACACCTATATTTATAACAGATGCAAAAGAAGCAGTTTTCAATGAATCAACAATTGTATTTAAAGACAGCGAAAGCTTTAAAAATATAACTGTAAAGCAGAATGAAAAAGAGCTTACATTCTCATTTGAGGGGGATGAAGCAGTTTCTGCTATGCTGGTATTGAAAAATGCTGATGGAATAACAGAAAAAGTTCTTTATGCAGATGGCGAAGCTTTTGCAAAGTCTGAAGAAATGGTATTTAATAACGGCGATATGTTAAAGGTTTACTTCTGGGCTGACGGAGAAATGGTTTACGCAACAGAAGAAATAATTGTTGCAGGAATTTAATAATGAAAAGAATAATTATATTTACGGTATTTATGCTTTGCCTTTTGGCAGGTACGGTAAATGCCACAGAATACATAGTGGAAATAAATAAGGACATTTTTGAGACAGGAATTGACAATGCCGAACTCTTTGAAAAAATGAATGCACCCGATAAATTTCTGTATGTAACCGAAGAGCTTGACACCGTAAAACAGCTTGAAGAACAAGGTATGGTGGTTTACTACGAAGAGAATATTCAGATAAATATTATAGATGATGCTGTTTATGAAGATGAAAATATACCTGTAATGCTCAGTTCATTATACGATGAATTTGACGTAAGTAAGGCGTCGTACGCAACCTTTACCAATAACTTAATTGCCCGTGATATTCCCAAAGGGGAGTATACTGTCCGTGTTGGTATTATAGACAGCGGAATTGCTGTAAATGATGCAAGTGGCAACTTAAGAGAGGATTTTGGCAACGTAGTTGCAGGAAAAAGCTTTGTAGACGCAAAGCCATTTTATGATACCACTAACCACGGAACACCTTGCGCGGGATTAATAGGCGGTAAATTTTCAGGAATTGCTCCTGATTGCGAAATGATATCGTTAAAAGCATTCAGCAGCTCTTCCGGAAGTCTTGATGATGTTACAAATGCAATTTACGCAGCAGTTGACGATTACGGCTGCAAGGTTATAAATATAAGTGCATCCGCGCCTGCTTTTACTACTACATTTAAGGAAGCGGTAGAGCATGCAATCAAAAACAACGTAATAGTTGTAGCGGCGGTAGGTAATAACGGAAATACCACATCTGCAAATACTTATCCTGCCAATTTTTCAGGTGTTATCGGAGTTGGTTCTGTAAGTGCCAAAGGAGTTCATTCTTATTTTTCAAGGGTAAATTCAACGGTTGATGCCTGTGCAATAGGCGAGAATGTTTATACAACATTTTCAACGGATTATTCGTCAAATAAATATGCATACACTCAGGGAACAAGCTTTTCGGCACCGCAGATTTCAGGGCTTGCTGCACTTCTTTGCAGCTATGATATTGATATGACTCCCGATGAGTTTGTTGAAATTCTTGAGGCAACTGCCTTTGACCCTGGTGAAAGCGGTTACGACACAACTTACGGACATGGCATAATTGACGTAAAGGAAGCTGTTGAATTTCTTTTAAAAAAACCTCAAATTTATTCTTCGAGAATATTTAAAAGCGGAGATAATTTAAATTACAAGGTTTATAACAATACCATAGGTTCAAAAACAATTACTGTAATTAAAGCAAATTACAACGAATCGGGTTCAGTTATGAATTATGAGTCGGTTGTTGTTAAGCTACCATCACAAACAGCAACACCCATAAGCGATGCAATCAGCTGTGATTTTACTAACGACGAATATTTTCGTGTTATGGTGTGGCGTAGCTTTAAAAATATGATTCCACTTTACAAAGCAAGAGAATATACGGAGTAAAAAGCGGGTTTAGCAAAATGCACAGACCACACAAAGCAAAAGAAACGCTTAACAAAGCCTTTGAAATTAGCTTTGATAGTTAAGTTTGTCTATTTTACGTTCACTCTAAAAGGGAATGTAAAAAAAGTTCATAATCGCAAAAAGGCTTAAATAATAGTATCTACAATGTGATAAGTTTGTCAAAATTGACAAAATAAATACACACTTAAGGAAAAATATCGTTTTTGTACGATATTTTTTCTATTAG
>JAGAJK010000088.1 GCA_017626145.1 Clostridia bacterium | reverse complement strand
GGGTCCCCTTCCCTTATTCGCATAGTTCTTCTTATTTCCTTTGGTATAACTACTCTTCCAAGATCGTCTATACGGCGTACGATACCTGTAGCTTTCATATAATTAGCTCCTTTATTTTTTATATTTGAAAAACACCGAAAAAGCCTGATATATAAGGCTTTTCAGGGGATAATATGCTTTGAAAACCATTCTGTTTTACGCTCAAATTCAGCATAAAAATCGCACCGGCTTTTTCAGCATAAAAACAGAATATAAATCAAATAAACCGATATTACGACTCTTTTTTGGATAAAAAAATCGCAACACGTCCCAAATCCCTGTTCATGTGAATTTCTTATTACTATTATTTCTATTTTTTTAGGGATTATGTGTCAATAAAATATAAATATAAAAGTTTAACCAATTATTATTACATGAATTTAATTTTTAATAGATTGGCAAAAGATTCATCCAATGTTCTGTCTGTATCTGCATACGAAACTCTTACCTTAACTTTTCCAACTTTGAAATAATATGGATTTTTAACCTCGTTGATATATTTTACAACATTTTCAAGTTTCGATAAATCCGAATCCATATTAACACTTTTAATGTCTACCAAATCATCTTAGTGAAATATTACATATTTACCAAAACATCAATTGATTTAATAGCAACTTAAAACAAGAAAAAGAACTAAGATTATCATTAACCTTAGTTCTTTTTAAATAAAATCTATTAATTAGTGATTGTATCAATACCATTAAACCTGTCTTACATAAAATGTATTTTTCCCAACACCGTGTTTTGCAATATAGTTATCTGCCGTTAGTTTTTTCAGATGTCTTTCAACAGTAGAAGCACTAAGCGACGGGCAAAGTTCTAATATTTCTTTCTTTGTAAACTTACCTAATTTATTATCAATTGCATTTTTTACGGTATCAAGAGAAGTTGAACTTACAATGTTGATTCTGTCATCAAGGTCACGGTATGCTGCGATTATAGTGCTAAGCAGATATTTTATAAATGCAGTTGCATCATCTTTGCCCTCGTGCCATCCTTCCTGAGAATCTTCCAGTGCGGCATAATATGCTTCCTTGTTGTTTGCGATTTTCGCTTCCAACGAAATATATTTACCGATTTCATATCCGCTTCTATATAACAACAGCGTGGTCAGTAATCTTGACATTCTTCCATTTCCGTCAAGGAATGGATGAATACACAGAAAATCGTGAATAAAGACCGGCACTATCAGAAGTGGGTCGATTTTGCCTTCTCCGATTGTACGATTGAACTCGTCACATATTTCTTTAATGGCATCAGGTGTTTCATAGGGAGCTAACGGTGTAAACAAGTTAAAGCGTTTACCTGTTTCATCTGTTGCACTAATATAGTTTTGCACATTCTTAAACGAACCGCCAAAGCCTGAATCTGTGTGACTCAAAAGAATTTTATGAAGCTGCAAAATATAATTTGGTGTAAGCGGAATATATTCAAAATTCTCATGAACTACATTAAGTGCATCTCGATATCCGGCAATTTCTTTTTCATCACGGTTGCGAGGTGCAGTTTTTTCATTCATTAACTGACGCAAACGAGTTTCAGTAGTTCTAATACCCTCTATTGAGTTAGAAGCCTCTGTACTTTGAACTTTTGCTATTTCCACTAATTTGTTAAGTTCTAATGGTTTTTGCTGAATATATGAAGTTTGCTTACCTTTATATTCATGAATAAGAGACAGATAATTAATAACTTCATTATCCCATTTCTTATTAATAAGTTCCGAATAGTCAAAACGACGCATCTCGTAACCCCCTTTTCTTTCTCGTCAATTATACCATATTTAACGAGAAAAGTCAATATAATGAGGTGAAAAACTATATGTATAAAGTTCAAATAAACCGTACACAATAATAAACGAGATGCAAAGCATCCCGTCTATTACATATTAATATTTTAGATTGTGCGGTGTATGTATAGTATGTCAAATCACCTCGCTTTTGCGTCTAATCAAGTCGACAAAATTCAAGGTTTTTAGAAGAAATTTTCGGACAAAAATCATTGAAAACCCATGTGGTTATGCGGTTTGTCGGCTTTTGTCTTATTATAACACGAGCATCTATACGACGGACTATTCCTGTTGCTTTCATTTTATAAATTGCTCCTTTTGGTTGAATTTATAATAGTATTGTATACAAACAAGGAATTTTTATGTAAGGAAAAGGATGGTATTTACTTTTTAGTGTAATAGTGATATAATTAGACAGGTTATGTAAAAATATCTGATAGGAGTTTAAATATGTCTATACTATCTGTTAATTTTTTATTTTTTCTGCTGTTGCTTACAATAATATATTACATTGTACCGGATAAAGTAAAGCCTTTTGTTATACTTTCCGGTAACATATATTTTTATCTTCAGTTTGATTTGAGATATTCTTTATTTTTACTTTTCAGTATCTTAACTGTTTTCTTTGGGGCAATTTTTATAGAACACGCCAAGACACAAAAAATCAGAAAAACAATCCTCGGAGTTATACTTTCTGTTAATATCGCACTTCTCTTTTTTGTTAAATTTGTTCCGTATATTTTAACAAAAGCGCAGATCTTCTTTACATATGACCCGTCAGGTATTATAGACAATATTATCGTCCCTGTAGGAATTGCATTTTATACATTACAGTTATCAGGGTACTTAATTGATGTATACAGAAGTAAATACCACACAGAAAGAAACTTTTTGAAATTTTCTGCATTTTCAACATTTTTCCCTCTTATGTTACAGGGACCTATTTCAAGATACGATCAGCTATCTGAACAAGTTTACAATAAAAGCAAGCGAAAAGATATTTACCGTAATTATACATACGGTGCACAGCTTATGCTCTGGGGCTTTTTCAAAAAGCTTATTATAGCCGACCGTGTAGCTCTTTTGGTAAATGAGGTATTTAACAATTTCACCACATATTCAGGTTTTATAGTAATTATCGCTGTTCTTTTTTATACAATCCAGATATATACAGACTTTTCTGGCTGTGTTGATATATGCAGAGGTGCCGCTAAGCTGTTTGGAATTGATGTTATAGAAAACTTTAATCAGCCTTATTTTTCAAAATCAATCCAGGATTTCTGGAGAAGATGGCATATTGCTCTTTCAAGCTGGTTCCGTGATTATTTATATATTCCGTTAGGCGGTAACAGAAAGGGTATCGTAAGAAAATACATTAATATCCTGATTGTGTTTTTTGTAAGTGGACTCTGGCACGGTGTTGGTATACATTACATTGTCTGGGGTATTATGCAGGGAGTATTTCAGATTACAGGAGCACTAACCTTACCTTTTAAGGAAAAATTGTCTGCTAAAATGAAAATTGACCGTTCAAAAGGATTTGCTTTATTACTGCAATATCTTGCAACATTTGTTCTTATAAATCTGTCCTGGCTTGTGTTCAGGGCGAACGGAATAAAGGCGGCTATAAAAATGTTCGGAAGCATTTTCACATTTGCTCCGATTACCGCTCCTTTGCCTGCTCTTACCGTTCCCGACTTAATTATTATCGGTATCGCACTTATTCTTATGTTTGTTGTATCTTACTTTAAAGAAAAGGGATATTGTATCCGAGACACCATAGCTAAAGCTTATCTTCCCGTAAGATGGCTCATATTCCTTTCAGGCTTTGCCGTAATACTTATATTCGGAATATACGGTCCGGGATATTCTGATGCTTCATTTATCTATATGAATTTCTAAGAGGTGATACCGTGAAAAATACCAGAATTACAAATACTGTTAAAATTATTTCATTTCTTTTGTGTGCAGTTATACTTTTTTCTCTTATCTCAAAAATATTTGAAAGAAAAACATATGACGGAGCATGGAATTATATGGCTAAGCTTAACGAGTTTTACAGTATGGAGGAAAATTCCCTTGATTACATAGGCATAGGCTCAAGCCATATGTACTGCACCATAAATCCATTGGAGGTATGGAAAAAAACAGGCATCGCAGGATTTGTTTTGGCAACACAGCAGCAACCTCTTGTTGCTTCTTACCATTATATAAAGGAAGCCTTCAAAACACAGTCACCTAAATATGTGATACTTGAAGGCATTATGGTAACCGGTCCGGAAACATATGATTCTGCTGTGCTTTACAATGCAATAGACCCACTTAAATTTTCAGCAAACAAAATAGAGATGATTAATAATCTTGTAGAGCCGGATGAACGCCCGAATTATTATTTTAACATTTTAAAATATCATACAAGATGGAACTCATTGTCTGTTAACGAATTCAAAGCCGCCTTTAACCCACCTGTTGATATGTTTAAAGGCTTTGTTGCTTTGGAAGGCTCTTATTCAGGTAAAAACTACATTCCGGATTATGCTGATACCAAAGATATAGAGTTAAGTGAATTCAACATCAACATTATGAATGATATATATGAGTTGGTTTCGGAAAACGGAGCTGAACTTATTCTTATGGTTGCACCCTATGAAGCTAACAGCCGTGAGCTTTGTGAAAAAATGAAAGCCTGGATAAAATGGGCAGAGCAAAAAAATATTACTGTACTTGATTACAGCAGTATGCTTGATGAAATTAAGATAGACCCACAAAAAGACTACTACGATTCAGGTCATCTTGACATATCAGGTTCAAGAAAGATAAGTCATCATTTTGCTTTACATCTGCAGGCACAGGGAATCGGTGAAAACAATCTGATAAACAAACGAAAATGGCAGAATGATTATGACACATATAAAGAATTGTTTCCAAATGAATTTAATTAATTCTCATTTTGTTAATACGCAAAAGCCGCTGAAGTATAAAGCTCAGCGGCCTTTTTTACGTAAAAAAGACTGTCACACTTTTCAGTAAGACAGTCCCGTGCAAAAGTTATTTTATTCCGTATGTATTTGTTTTGGGGTAATTATCGTTAATCTGTGTTCTACCGAGGTGAAGCTTCTTTTTCTGAAGCTTATTTTTAATTTTAATTTTAAGTTCTGTGGGAACCTGAGATGAATTATTTATTCTGTGAAAAATATTACGGTATTCATTCCAGTCATCAGGATGGTTATTTATACTCATCAGCGGCATCCTGAGCATTGCATAGAACCTTTGAGCATTTTCATAGGTAGGATGCTTTGCAACAGCCTTTTTTACGAAAATCAGCACAATGGTAAGTATTGCACAATAAACCGAAATTCCCAGAATAATTCCACCTATATAATACCCTATTTTAGTCCCATCAAAAAAACTGCTGATAGCCGAAAAAATTTCATCAATAAGCTTATCTGTAATAGTTGACATTTTTACCGTCCTTTCTTAATTCAAATAATTTATTTTGTTCATAATTAAATTTCTGAACCGTATATATCCGTCACCAATAAGAATTACTTCTTTTGTTTTGTAATCCTCTCCTATGTATATGTTTTCAAATTTATCGTTAATCACTTCCGAGCCGATTTATCATAATACTACTAAGAAAAAACATCAGAACTTCAGAAAATGTTACAATTAACACAATATAATCCCATATAATACTTGGAAAAAGCTCCTGCAACACCTGAATTACTGTAATGATATACAGACCAATTGTAATTAAGCTTTTTGTCCGCATAAACTCAATTAAATTTTCTTCATTTGTCAGATTCCTGAAAATTTTTATAGGCGTTTCCTTTCGTAATTGTTTTTATTATATCATACTAATAAGAATTATGCAATAAAAGGGAATGTAAAAAAAGTTCATAATCGCAAAAAGGCTTAAATAATAGTATCTACAATGTGATAAGTTTGTCAAAATTGACAAAATAAATACACACTTAAGGAAAAATATCGTTTTTGTACGATATTTTTTCTATTAG
>JAGAJK010000087.1 GCA_017626145.1 Clostridia bacterium | reverse complement strand
CATGAAAAATCAGTATTTAAACGAAGTTCTCGAAACAGTTAAAACTCGTAATGCTAACGAACCTGAATTTATTCAGACAGTTACAGAAGTTTTCGAAAGCATTGAACCTGTTATCGAGAAGAGACCTGACTTAGTTGAAGCAGGTGTAATTGAAAGAATGGTTGAACCTGAAAGACAGATTACCTTCCGTGTTCCTTGGGTTGATGACAATGGTAAGGTTCAGGTTAACAGAGGCTTCAGAGTTCAGTTTAACTCAGCTATCGGACCATATAAGGGCGGCCTTAGATTCGCTCCTAATGTATATGCAGGTATTATTAAGTTCTTAGGCTTTGAACAGACATTCAAAAACAGCCTTACATCACTTCCTATGGGCGGTGGTAAAGGTGGTTCAGACTTTAACCCACAGGGTAAGTCTGATGGTGAAGTTATGCGTTTCTGCCAGAGCTTTATGACAGAGCTTTACAGACATATCGGTCCGGATTTAGACGTTCCTGCAGGTGATATCGGCGTAGGTGCAAGAGAAAT
Source organism: Clostridia bacterium (assembly GCA_017626145.1). Lineage (GTDB taxonomy): Bacteria > Bacillota > Clostridia > RGIG6154 > RGIG6154 > RGIG8497. Next base: position 79,904 of record JAGAJK010000087.1, on the reverse strand, counting down.
CGGTTATATGTTCGGTCAGTATAAGAGATTAAAGAACGAATTCACAGGTGTTTTAACAGGTAAGGGTATTACATACGGCGGTTCATTAATCCGTCCTGAAGCTACAGGTTATGGTGCTGTTTACTACACAGTTGAAATGCTTAACCACTTCGGTGATGATATTAAGGGTAAGACTTTTGCTATTTCAGGCTTCGGTAACGTTGCATGGGGTACTGTTAAGAAGGTTACAGAGCTTGGCGGTAAGGTTGTTACAATTTCAGGTCCTGACGGATATATCTACGATGAAGACGGTATCAACACAGAAGAAAAGATTAACTATATGCTCGAAATGCGTGCTTCATGCCGCAACAGAGTTCAGGATTATGCTGACAAGTTCGGCGTTCCGTTCTTTGCAGGTGAAAAGCCATGGGGCGTTAAGGCTGATATCATTATGCCTTGCGCAACTCAGAACGAAGTTGGTATGGCTGAAGCTGAAAAGATTGTTGCTAACGGCATCAAGTATTATGTAGAAGTTTCAAATATGCCAACAACTAACGAAGCTGTTGCATATCTTAAGAACAACGGCGTTATCGTTGCTCCTTCAAAGGCAGTTAATGCAGGCGGTGTTGCTGTTTCAGGTCTTGAAATGAGCCAGAACTCAATGCGTTACGGTTGGTCTGCTGAAGAAGTTGACGAAAAGCTTAAGACTATTATGAAGAACATCTTCTCAAGCTCAGTTAAAGCAGCTAACGAATACGGTCTTGGTGATGACCTTGTTGCAGGCGCTAACATCGCAGGCTTTATAAAGGTTGCTGAAGCTATGAAGGCTCAGGGCTGCGTTTGATAATTAATTTTTAACTACAAATACTGTTATTGCACCTGACAAATAATCAGGTGCAATACGTTTGTTTTTTAAGGAGATTATATAATATGAGAACTCTTGTATTACCTGAAGGCTACACATCAAAGCTTTCATTAAGAGACACACAGAAGGCTATCAAGTTAATAAAAGACACTTTTCAGGTTAAGCTTGCAAAAGCTCTTAACCTTGAGAGAGTTACTGCTCCCGTTATCGTAACTAAAGGTTCGGGTATTAATGACGACCTTAACGGTGTTGAAAGAAAAGTTGAATTTGATATGAAAGAAATCGAAGGTGTTGCCGAGGTTGTTCAGTCTCTTGCAAAATGGAAAAGAATGGCTCTTGACAGATACGGCTTTAATCCCGGTGAAGGGATTTATACAGATATGAATGCTCTTCGCCGTGACGACGACTGCGATAATATCCATTCTCTTTTTGTTGACCAGTGGGACTGGGAAAAGGTAATTACAGATGATTTAAGAAATATTGACTACTTAAAGGATACCGTAAGAAGGATTATCAAGGCACTATGCGAAACCCAGAAGGTTTTAGAGGCTGAATATCCTGTTCTTAAGAAAGAAATTAATGAAGATGTTTTCTTTGTTACATCACAGGAGCTTCTTGATATGTACCCTACCCTCTCTTCAAAGGAAAGAGAAAATGCGGTTGTTAAGGAACACGGAACGGTATTTATTATGCAGATAGGTGGAGTTCTTTCAAATGGTGAAAAGCACGACGGACGTGCTCCCGACTACGATGACTGGACTTTAAACGGCGATATTATGGTATGGAATGAACCACTGGGAAGTGCATTGGAATTATCTTCAATGGGAATCCGTGTTGACTCAAACACTTTAAAATACCAGCTTGAAGTCCGTGACAGCCTTGACAGACTTGTTTACGATTACCATCAGGGTGTAATTAACAACACTCTCCCACTTACTATCGGTGGCGGCATAGGTCAGTCAAGACTTTGTATGTTCCTTCTTGAAAAGGCTCATATCGGCGAAGTACAGGTTTCTGTATGGCCGAAGAATATGAGAGAAATATGTAAGGCACATAATATAACATTACTTTAAAACAAACAGAGATGTAAAATTTTACATCTCTGTTCTTTATATCTTATTTATTGTATATTTTTTCTTTCTGTAACTTAGTGGTGAAAGTCCCACCTGCCGTTTAAAGGCTCTTATAAATGATGATACATCAGAAAACCCGCAATCAAAACTAATTTTTTCTATAGAATCCATTGTATTATCAAGAAGTTGTTGAGACATATTTATTCTGTAATTTAATATATACTCGTATGGAGAAAATCCTGTGTTGTTCTTAAAAACCGTTGTGAAATAGCATCTGCTTAAATGAGAAATTTCCGCAAGTTCGCTGACACTTATATCACTTGAATAATTTTCAGATATGTACCTTAAAACATCACTGATTTTAAAAATATCTGTAGTTTTATTATAATCGGAAATAAGCCTTGTAAGTATATGATAAATCACATCTGAATCACACTCCTCACCTTTGGATATTTTAACATTTTCATAAACCGTGTCAAAATATCTTTCGTAATCGTTAACGTTATAAATAACATAGGAATCGTAAAGATTTGTTATATAATCATAATACTTATAACTTTCATTTCCTGTAAAATGTATAAACTTAAATTCCCAACAATCAGAAACAGGATAATATTCATGAGGTTTTTCACAATCAAGAAACATAACACTTTTAGGTGAAATATCATAACTTTTTCCCATATAATTAAAAATTGCATTTCCTTTTACAGTGTATAGCAAAAGATAACTTTTAAAATTTGTTCTTTTGATATAAAAATCACTTTTGCAAACGAAATGCCCTGTCCATTGAACGTAGTAATATAATTTTTTGGCAATTTCCGAAGCCGGATGTGCCAAAAGATATTTATGATAACAACTCTCGTTAAAATGCATTTTCCCACTCCGCACATATAACAAATTGTATATTTTTTAAAACAATATACAATTGTATTGCTTAATATAATCTGTTATGATTATACTTGATAGAAAACATTTTGTCAATTATAGAGGTGAAAAAATGAACAATTTTCAAAAATATGCTAAAAATCCGGTTTTCGGCAACAAATCTACAGGGACTGTATTTGATGCTTATGTATGGTTTGATAACGGAAAATACAGAATGGATTTTTCCTGGCGTGAAAAGAAAGCATGTGCAGTTACTTTCAGCGATAACGGGATTAACTGGAGTGAACCTGTAATAACTCTTGAAAAAAATTTAAACAGCGGATGGGAAGACGATATTAACAGAAACTGTGTTATCAAAATTGACGGAATTTATAAAATGTGGTACACAGGTCAGGCTCGAGGACACAGTTATATAGGTTATGCCGAAAGTATAGATGGTTTAAATTTTGAAAGAAAAAATGATGAACCGGTTTTGATTTCCGAATTCCCGTGGGAAGATGCATCTGTTATGAACCCTTGCGTAATTTATGATAATTCGCAGTATAAAATGTGGTATTCCGCAGGTGAAACTTATGAACCAAATGTTAATGCTTATGCTACAAGTGATGACGGAATTAACTGGAAGAAAGCACGATGCAATCCTATTTTTGTTTGTGAAAAAGAAAACGAGTATGAACAAAACAGAATCGGTGGATGTCAGGTTTTAAAAACAGATGATATGGGATATGTTATGTTTTACATTGGTTATAAAAATATTGATACCTCTTGTATATGCATAGCAAAATCAAAGGATGGCATAACAGGTTGGCAAAGGTCTGTGCTTAACCCGATAATAACACCTGAAAACGAAAGATGGGACCATAATGCTTGTTATAAACCGACAGTTGTATGGAACGAAAAAGACAGAAAATGGATGTTATGGTACAACGGCAGACATGGTATTAATGAATACATCGGATATGCCGAATTTGATAAAAGAAATTTATTTGAATAAAATTAAGGAGAGATAAAAATGCCAACTATCGATATGCCCGTCGAACAATTAAGAAAATATAACGGAGTAAATCCAAAGCCCCACGATTTTGATGAATATTGGGACAAAGCCATTGAAGAAATGAAAAACACCAACCCTGAAATTTCTTTAACCAAAGCAGATTTTCAATGCCCCGGCACAGAATGTTATGATATGTATTTTACAGGCGTAAACGGTGCAAGAATTTACGCAAAGCATTTACGCCCCCAAAACATAAGCGGCAAAATCCCTGCTATTGTTTTATTTCACGGATATTCAGGACATAGCGGTGAATGGTTCTTCAACCTACCCTTTGTTCAAGCAGGCTTCGCTGTATTTTCAATGGACACAAGAGGTCAGAGTGGAAAAAGTGAGGATGTTGGTGGTGTTCACGGAACAACCTACAATGGTCATATTATCCGTGGTCTTGACGATGAAGATCCAAACAAACTTTTATTCAGAGATATTTTTCTCGACACAGCCGAACTTGCCGGAATTGTAATGGATTTAGACTATATCGACGAAAATAAGGTATACACCTACGGTGGAAGCCAGGGCGGCGCTTTGAGCCTTGCTTGCGCCGCGCTTGAACCGAGAATCGCAAAAACCTGCGCTCACTACCCTTTTCTCTCCGACTATAAGCGTGTCTGGGAAATGGACCTTGCTGAAAATGCCTACGGTGAGATACGACAGTATCTTCGAAATTACGACCCTGAACACAAGAGAGAAGACCAGATATTTACAAAACTTGGATATATCGATATCCAGAATCTTGCTCCGAGAATTAAGGCAACAGTATATATGATAACCGGTCTGATGGACAAAATCTGCCCTCCATCCACCCAATATGCTGTTTATAACAAAATCTCCTCTAAGAAAAGGCATACCGTATATCCTGATTACGGTCACGAAGATATTCGTACCGCTCATGATCTTTCATTTGCATTTTTCCTGGAGGACTAATGATGGATATTCTTAAAAAATACGTTGATAAATTCAACAAAAATGATGAAGAAATTTATATAAATAAAATCGACAACAACCATGCGTACGAATGGCTTCGTGAAGAAATTCCGATTTTTGAATGTCCTGATAAAGATATTGAAGAGACATACTATTTCAGATGGTGGACTTACCGTAAACACATAAAAGAAACTGATTTTGGATTTATGATAAGTGAATTTTTACCCACCGTTCCCTGGAGCGGAAAGTATAATGAAATTGTCGCTGCAGCGGGACATCATTTATGCGAAGGACGATGGCTTAAAAATTCAAAACTCTATCTTAAGGATTACATTAATTATTTTTTAGATAATTCAAAAAGCGGTCATAATTACAGTATATGGTTAATTTATGCAATACACCAAATGTGTCTTGTAACAGATGACTGGGATATGGGTGAAAACTTCCTCGAAAAAATATGTAATTACTATACCGAATGGGAGAAACAACATCTGTTGAAAAACAATATGTTCTGGTCTGTTGACGACAGAGATGCCATGGAATATTCCGTAAGCGGAACAACAAAAGATTTACGACCTTTAAAAGGAATACGCCCTACCCTTAATTCATATATGTGTGCAGATGCGTGGGCAATTGCAGAATTTGCAAAACGTCTAAACAATAAAGAAATTGCTGAAAAATACACAAAAAAATATGAGTCGTTAAAAAATAATATCAATGAAAATCTGTGGCAGAGCGGTTTTTACAGAGCCTTTCATTTTGAAGATGAAAATATAGGTAATTCTGCAAAAGACATCATAGAAAACTGTCATATAGATTCACCTAAAGAACTTATAGGTTATATCCCATGGATGTTTGGGATTCCCGAAAATGGAAAAGAAAGCGTTTTTAAATTCTTAACAGATGAAAATTGTTTTTACACAAATTTCGGTCTCACAACTGTAGAAAAAACAAATCGACGTTTCTTATATGAAGTTAATCACGAATGCTTATGGAATGGATATATATGGCCCTTTGCTATTTCTCAAACATTAACCGCAATGAGAAATATGATTTTTAATTATCCCGATGGTAAAAAATATATGTCTGATTTTTGTAAACTGATAAAGCAGTATGCAAAAATCCATAAAAGAATTACTGATGATGGTAAAACCATTAACTGGATTGACGAGGTAAAACACCCGTTAAGAGATGAATGGTCAAGCAGAGAAATCCTGAAAAATTGGGGGTGGAAAGAAGAAACAGGCGGTTATGAACGAGGAAAAGATTATAATCACTCCACATTTTGTGACCTTATAATTTCAGGAATTGCAGGAATAAAATATGAAAATGACATCTTTACGGTTTCCCCTATTATTCCTGATGAATGGGATTATTTTAAACTGGAAAATCTGCATATAAAAGGAAAAACATATTCTGTTTATTATGACAAAAGCGGAGAAAAGTATAATCTTGGAACGGGATTAATAATAAAATAATCAAAAGGTTTGATTTTAATATACCGTAATTGATAAAATAAATAAAAACGGAATGTAAAACAATCGTTTACATTCCGTTTTTATTTATCCGCCGTATTGTATCATAGCATCAATTGCTTTTTTTGCCTTTATTCTTAAATCGTCAGGCATTGTTATTTCTTCACCGCAGTAACCTCTCAGGCAGTTGTATACGTCAACTAAGGTTGTAAGACGCATATCCTCACAGATACAACGCTTTGAAAGGGGATAGAATTCCTTATCGGGATAAGAAAACTGAAGGTGCTGAACTATGCTGTTATCTGTTCCGATAACAAATTTTTTGGCATCGCTTTTTTCTACATAAGAAAGTATACCTGTGGTACTTCCGGCATAGTCGGCATTTTCCGTTACTTCCTTGATGCACTCAGGATGGACGAGCAAAAGCGCATCGGGATATTCTTCCCTTACCCTTTCCACATCATCATAAGTAATTTTCATATGTATAGGACAGCCGCCCTTTATAAAATGAAATTTTTTCCCGGGTACCTGCTCTTCTATCCATGAGCCGAGATTACAGTCGGGAATAAACAGAATTTCCTTATTTGGAATTTTCTTTACTATTTCCAGAGCTGATGCCGATGTTACACAAACATCACAAAGTGTTTTAAGCTCTGCAGTTGTATTGATATATGCAACTGTTGCCGCATCTTTATATTTTTCCTTCAATCCTTTAAGTTCTTCATATGTAAGCTGTTCTGCCATAGGACAGCCTGCATCACGGTGAGAAAGATACACCTTTTTTTCAGGTGACAGTATTTTCGCAGTTTCAGCCATAAAACGAACACCGCACATTAAAATATTCTTCTGAGGTGAAGACTGTGCCTGTTTACTTAATCCGTAAGAATCCCCCACAAAATCCGCAATTTCTGTTATTTCCTGAGTTTGATAAGCGTGAGCTAAAATACAGAAATCTTTTTCTTTTTTTAATTCTTTAATTTTATTCTGTAATTCTATAGTGTTATACATAAAATTTCCTCCGATTATAGCCTATTATAATAAAAAAAGCCCTGTGTGTCAAGAAATTCAGAAAATTTGTTTTTACATATGTCTTGTCATATGTATATTTTTATGATATACTATTAAAAACAGGAGGAATTTATGAATACTGATATATTAATTGCAGGAACAGGGTGTTCGGGACTTTACTGTGCTCTGAATTTGCCTGAAAATAAAAAAATAACGGTTATTACAAAATCAGATGCCGAAAGCAACGATTCTTTTTTAGCACAGGGCGGTATTTGTGTTTTGAAAAACGATGATGACTTTGATGCGTTCTTTGAGGACACTTTAAGAGCAGGACACTACGAAAATGACAGAACAAGTGTTAAAATTATGATTGAAGAATCGCAAGATGTTATAAATGATTTAGTGAAAATCGGCGTTGATTTTGCTAAGAACGAAGATGGAAGCTTTAACTACACAAAAGAGGGTGCTCATTCAACGGACAGAATTCTTTTTCACAAGGATATAACAGGAAAAGAAATAACAAGCAAACTTTTGCAGGAAGCTAAAAAACGCAGTAATATTGAAATTCTGGAATATACTACATTACTTGACATTATAGTCTCCGATAATTGCTGTGTGGGTGCAATTCTGTCAACCTGTGACGGTGAAATTGTTGCTGTGGAAGCTGAATACACCATTTTAGCAACAGGCGGAATAGGTGGTCTTTTTGAACATTCTACAAATTTTCCTCACCTTACCGGTGACAGCCTTGCAATTGCAATAAAACATGGAATTGAATTAAAGGATATTGATTACATACAGATTCATCCCACCACACTTTACACAGAGGAAAAGAACGACAGAAGCTTTTTGATTTCCGAATCCGTTCGTGGCGAAGGTGCAAAATTATATGATAAAAATATGACACGCTTTACCAATGAATTACTTCCCCGTGATTTGCTGACAGAGGAAATTTACAAGCAAATGAAAAAGGATAATACAAAGCACGTCTGGGAGGATTTAACTGTTATTCCACGTAAGGAATTAAGAGAACATTTCCCTAATATTGTTGCTCATTGCAAGGAAAAAGGGTATGATGCGGAAAATGAATGCATACCAATTGTTCCGGCGCAGCATTATTTTATGGGTGGAATAAAAGTAAATCACAACTCAAAAACCTCAATGGATGGGTTATATGCTGTTGGTGAAACTGCCTGCAACGGTGTGCACGGCAGAAACAGACTTGCAAGCAACTCTCTCTTAGAAAGCCTTGTTTTTGCTAAAAAAGCAGCTCTTGAAATATGTGCCAATCCAAAAACAAAAAAGACATTACACGATATAGATTTATCGGTATATAAAGACAGAGAAAATTTAGAAGAAGAATATAGAAATTCAGTATTGCAGAAAATAAAGGAGAAGAAAGAAAATGTTTGATAATGCTACATTAAAATTACAGGTTGACCCACTTATTTTGAGTGCTTTAAGAGAAGATATAAGCCAGGAGGACGTATCTACCAACAGTGTTATGCCAACCTACACCAAAGGTGAGGTTGAATTAATCTGCAAGCAGGACGGTATTCTTTGTGGTATTCAGGTTTTCCAAAGAGTTTTCAGTTTAATTGACGATACTACAGAATTTGAGCTTTTTTATAAGGACGGAGACGAAATTAAAAAGGGTCAGTTAATTGCAAAGGTTACGGGAGATATAAGGGTTTTATTATCGGGTGAACGTACTGCACTTAACTATTTACAGAGAATGAGCGGTATTGCTACATATACCAGTCAGGTTGCAGAACTTTTAAAGGGCAGCAACACAACTCTGCTTGACACAAGAAAAACAACTCCCAACAACAGAATTTTCGAAAAGTATTCCGTTAAGGTTGGTGGCGGAAGCAATCACCGTTACAATCTTTCCGACGGCGTTATGCTTAAGGATAATCACATAGGTGCTGCAGGAAGTATTAAAAAGGCTGTTCAAATGGCTCGCGATTACGCCCCCTTTGTAAGAAAAATTGAAGTAGAAGTTGAAAATATGGATATGGTAAAGGAAGCAATTGACGCGAAAGCTGATATTATTATGCTTGACAATATGAACCACGAACAAATTAAAGAAGCAATGGAATATATAAATAAAAGAGCCGAGGTTGAGGTTTCGGGCAACGTTACCAAGGAAAATATTGCAGTACTTACAGACCTTGGTGTAGATTACATTTCAAGCGGAGCACTTACACATTCAGCCCCAATCCTTGACCTTTCACTTAAAAATCTCCACGCAATCTGAGAAAAGGAATTTTAAAATATGAACGCAGAAACAAGACGTAAAGAGATAATTACCCGTCTTACGGGACTTAACTCCCCCCTTTCGGCAGGCAAGCTTGCTGAAAGCCTTAATGTGAGCAGACAGGTAATTGTTCAGGATATTGCAATACTACGTGCATCAGGCTATAAAATACAATCGCTGGCACGAGGGTATCTTTTAGAAAACGAAAAGGCCTTTGCAAGGGTCTTAAAAACCATTCATTCCGACGATGAGGTTGAGGACGAATTAAATACTATAATTGATTTCGGCGGTTTTGTAAAGGACGTTTTTGTTTTCCACAAGGCATACGGCAGAGTAAGTGCACCTATGAACATAAAAACAAGAAACGACATAAAGAGTTTTATAAGCGATATAAAATCAGGAAAATCAAGCCTTCTTAAAAATGTTACTTCCGGCTTTCATTACCATACGGTAATTGCCGACAGTGAAGATATTTTAAAGGATATAGAAAACGCATTATGGGAAAAAGGCTACCTTGCAACCCTTAAAGAATTTGAACCGGAAGAAATAGAAAAATATAAAAAAGAATAAGACAAATATATCTTAACAAGGGATGTAAAAATACTTCAGATTGGACAAACTGAAGGAAGCAGGTTTATTACCTGCTTCCCGAAGCCCGAAGGCGTATATAGATACGCCGAGATAGGTGAAGTTTGTTCAAAGCATAAAGTTTGATACTTTATGCGTTATGATGTTTTTTTACATTCCTTAATAGTTTTCGGCTTTTACACGGAAGTAACTCTGTGGATGCTGACAAACAGGGCAAACCATAGGAGCTTCCTTGCCGAATACAAGATGACCACAGTTAAAGCACTGCCACATAACGTCGCCATCTTTTGAAAATACAACACCGTTTTCAATATTAGCTAAAAGCTTTTTATATCTTTCTTCGTGTGCTTTTTCGATATCTGCAACCATTGTAAAGAGGGCTGCGATGTGGTCAAAGCCTTCTTCCTTTGCTACTTTAGCAAATTCAGGATACATATTTGTCCATTCGTAATTTTCGCCTTCAGCACCGTCTTTTAAGTTTTCGAGAGTATCGCCGATACCATCATGAAGAAGCTTAAACCAGATTTTTGCGTGTTCCTTTTCCTGGTTTGCTGTTTCTTCGAAAAGGTCAGCTATCTGAACATAGCCGTCTTTCTTTGCTTTTGAAGCATAATATGTGTACTTATTTCTTGCCTGTGATTCACCTGCAAAAGCTGCAAGTAAATTAGCTTCGGTTTTTGAACCTTTTAAATTTGCCATTATAAATCATCCTTTCTTTATCTATTGTTAATATTTTACCACTTTTAGAAAAAAATATCAATATTTTTATGTCAAAAAAAAGGAACGACCGAAGTCGTTCCTTAAATTTAATTACTTTTTAATGATCCAGATGTTAAGTGGTTCACCACCAGCCTGCTGGTATGTGTTATGAATATGCATAAGAACTGAGTCGCCAACATTGATAGCTGTTGGGAGAAGACCGGTCTTAATTGAAGGCTGCGCAGGATTTGTTAAATCAATCATAGCAACCTTAGCTGTACCAACTCTTTCTCTTAACAGATAATTTGCATTTGCATTTCCGGGGAAGCTGAATACCAAGTTTGTTCCACTCGGGAATCTTTCAATTACACCATACATAAGCGACTGACCACCTGATGAAGGAAGTAATGACAAACCCATAACTTTTGATGTGTTAACCTTTTCAAACAATAATGTACCTGATTCTGTATGGTAACCGATTGATGCATTGATACATGAACCACCTTCAGGGGTTGCACCTGAACCTGAATAGTTAGGAACAATTACTCCATTTTCAATCTTGGATGCACAAACACCTACTGTCGTACCGATATTCATGATACGATAATTTGTAAGATTACCATCAGCTTTGAAAAGATAACGAATTGATGAGATAGCACCATAAGCATCCAAGCTGTAAACAAGGATATCTCCGGGTTTTGCAATTTCTATCATAGCAACAACACCCGGCTTTGTTTCTGCACTTACATAAATACTCTTTTCTGTGCCTGAATTATCAATAAGCTTTAAACCTGTAACAGGTATGCCGTCACTGTTTACACCCTGCACCTTACCTTTTACGATATAAGGAGTTTTAGTGCTTACATCGTTTCCATACTGAGCTGTTGCAGATGAAATGAACTGAACACCGCAGTCTACGTTAAGAGATTCATCAACATTGTAGAAGTAAATAGCATTTGCAGTAGTTTTAGTTGTATCTGACGGAATCGGTTGTTTATTACTTCTTACAGTATTACCTTCTGTTCTGTAATCTGTTGTTACTTCGCACTGGTCTTCCTTTTCACGGATAAGGAAAACAACAGTTGACTGTGCGTAGAACTTTCTCTGCCATGTTGACTGATAGAACTGGTATGTTGAATCGTTGTCTGCATAATAAATCCATTCCCCATCATAGCTTAATTCATCTGAACCCTGGAACCAGAGTTCTTTTACTTCGTTTGTTTCTGTATCGAATTTAAACTTACAAATCTGTCTTTCTGAGAACTGACCACCGTTAGTTCTGAAATCGTTAGGTACTACTTCACCTGTTTTTACTCCATCGTTATTTCTGTAATAAGGAACACCTGTATTTTTATAAATACCATCTGTCTGTGTTGGATTGTTGATTAAATTGATAGCGAAATCAGCAGTTCTCATTGTTCCGTCAATGTTAATCTTTTCTGGAATTGTAAGAGTACGGATTGCACCGTCTTCACCTAAAATTCTGAACTTCCATGAATCTGAAAGTCTTCTGTTTTTGTTTGCTAAAGCATCTGTTGGGTCATCAGCTGCTAAAATGAAACCATAGATAAGTGAATCATCTGTTGTTTCCTTAACACCCTGGATTTTACCCTGATAGTCGATGTAAAATGTACCTGTGATATCAATCATTGTAAGAACCATATCACCGTTTGCATCATAAATGATGTTACCTTCGCCATCTCTTGCAGGCTTCATAACAGCGTATGCTGATGTACCCCGCTTTGCAAGTGTTACATAGTTGTCGCCAACTTCAAAGTATTCACCGTTGATTGAAACTGACTGTTCATCAGTACTGTCAATTGTACCGGGAACTGTTACCTTTGACATTTTAACAACATCATAAGAATTATCTTCACTTCTACCGATAACAAGTGTAGCACCTTCGTAAACATCGCTGAGTGTTACAACCTTACCGTCTTCATAAATGATATAATGTGTTGTTGTGTCAGCCTCATAAAGTGTGTAAGCACCGTTTGCTAAATTGTTGATAATGGAAACTTCTCTTCCCATTGTTGAAATTGAGTTAACGATAACAATATCTGTTGCTTTGAATACGATTACGCAGTCAGCAACACCGTCGTCATTATTATCGATTAACTTAACATCACCGTATGCAGGAGCTAAATCAGCTGCTGTATACATAGCTTTTGACTTACCGTTGATGATAACGGTTGCGTTTGTTGCGATATCCATTGTGTCTGTTTCTTCGATAGCTTCATCGTAGAAAACAAACTTATAAGCTGAAAACTCTGAGCTGTTTGGACGGATATTTTCTGATGTAACTTCTAAAACGAAGTTATCGTCGCTTGCTGTGTAGTAAAGAAGTGTACCAAAAGCATCACCCTTTACCTTGTGGTAGTAAGCATCTACCTTATAACCAAGGTATCCGTCAACACCTAATGTGCTGTCGGCTTCTAAAATGATACCACCGACATTAACCTTGCCCTGTGGAGCAAGTGCTGTTGTACCAAGTGAAGTAATGCTTGTTGCATTAACAGGAGCTTTGATGATATATAAATCATGTCTGTCAGAAAGCATTTCCTTGCCTTCCTGATAGTATGTATTTTCGCCTGTTGAAACTACATCGTAAACAGGTATTGTCAAAGCGTTGTCAAATAACTGAAGAAGATTCTTGTTTGTAGCCTTTGTTGTTACATCGATACCCTTTAAAAGACCGATTTCTCTTGCTGCTGCAAGTACGCCTGTAGGATATTCACCATAGAACTGAGCCTTTACGTTGTAGCCGAGACCAACAACTAAAGACTTAACAACTTCGTTAAATTCAACAGGAGCTTCAGGATAGAAATAGTTATCTTCATAACCTGTAAGGCATCCTAAATCCTTTGAAGCTTTAACATAGCCTGCACCTGAGTAATCCTTTGAGATATCTGCGAAAATATCACCTTCAATTGATTCTGAAACTAATTCTTCATAACCAAGGAATGGTATGAGCATTTTTACAAAGTTAATTCTTGTAATTGTTGACTGTGGGTCACTTAAATCAAACTCGTCTGTGATTAAACCGAGTGCCTGCATTTTTTCAACTAATGCGGCATGTGATTCATCTTCAACAACTACATCAACGATTTCTTCTGCAACTTCTTCTGTTGTAACTTCTTCTGCATTAACAACCGCAAAGCAACTGAAAAGCATACAAACTGCGAGAAGTAATGAAAGATATTTTTTCAACATATTTATTTCCTCCTCTCAATCAAACATTTTTAATAATGTTATAAATTGCCTGTGCTGCAACTGCTCTTGTTACTGTTGCATTTGGTTCAAATGAACCGTCGCCTGAACCTTTGAGTAATGATCTGTTAGCAAGAGCTTCTACTGCGCTCTTAGCATAATCTGCGATCTGGTCGCTGTCAGTAAAGGTTACTGCACCTGTAACTGAAACTGAAATACTTGCAGCTGACATTGCTTTATCAAGCATTACTGCCATATCCTGTCTTGTAATAGCTGTGCCTACACCAAATTCTGTTTCTGTGATACCTTTTGTGATACCTGCTTTATATGCATATGAAACTGTCTTGTAGAACCAGTCATTTTCTGTTACATCTGTGAAAGGAAGAACTCCTGCTTCATCGTTTACTGCAATAGCAAGCATAAGCATTTTTACAAATTCTTCTCTTGTAACTGCACCGTCAGGATCGAATATGCCTTCGCCCTTACCGTTGATTACACCCCAGTCGTAAAGGAGCATAATAGCTTCATGAGCCCATTCGTGGTTATCAAGGTCAGAGAAAACTGCCTGAACTTCTTCTAAGGTTGGCTTTTCGTAATCAGGTTCTTTTGCGTGGTTTGTGTTTTCAATGTTTGTACCGAAATCATAACCGTCTTTATTAGTAGTAGTTGAACCTGTTGAACCACCGCCACCACCGCCTGTATAACCGCCGGCACCGCCGGGTGTTGTACCGTAAGCAGCTTCCTGTGCAGCATACTGTACTGTGATAGAATTTAACAATGCTGCGTTGAATTCTTCAATTGTTTCATAGCCTGTAAGCTTAATTGCACCCTTTAAAGCTTCCTGCTGATAGCTTGTTCCCAAGAGGTTATACATATTGACAGTTGTCTGAGGAATTGCAAGCTCTGTCTTGTAGTTATCATAAATTGTCTGCATAGTTGCAGGGTCTGCTTCATTTACTCTTGCAAGAGCGATGTATGAATCAAATGTTGTAAGAAGCTCGTTAACAGTTGCATACTTCTTACCTGCAACAAGCTTTGTAAAGTTTGCTTTATCTTTAACTTCTGTATATTCACCTGCGAAATCAAATCCGATTACGAGATTGAAGTCTGTAACTGTCTGCATAAGATTTGCTTCAGATGATGCATTTACCATTGAAAGTGCATATGCCTTTGCTGCTTCATCAAGAACTACCTGATTGTCAGTAAAGTTCTTACCTACAAGATAAGAAACAAAGAGGCTCTTGTCTGCAAGCGCATTGTATTTTGCAAGGTCAATGTTAAATGCAAAATAGTTTGCTGCAACGATTGAATTAATGCCCGGAATTGTTACATTATTTTCTGTAACATCTTCAAGACCCTTAGCTGCATTAAATGCATCTCTGATTGAATCAAGCTCTTCAGGTCTTGTAAAGTAAATATTTCTTTCATCAACCTTTGACTTATACTGGCTGTCAGCCGCAAAGATAAACTTATAAGTACCGCTTAATGCATCTGACGGAATCTGATATGTATAGGTTGTTGTTCCTGCAGGAATTACAAACTGACCTAAAATCTTTGATTCCTGATTTTCGCCTGTAATTTCGCTTAATGAATAAGCTTCCTGGCTGTGAAGTGCTTTTGGGTTTGTTACCATTACATTAAGGTCATCAGGTGTTGTTAAAGCAAGAGTAACTTCACCGAGTGCTGATACACTGAAACCTGTGATTTCAAAGTCACCTGCTGTGAATTCGTTGATAATGAATCTGTACTTGATACCTGTTTCTGTATCTGTAACAGTTGCAACTCCACCTGCAACTTCTGTTGTAATGGTTCCGCCTACGGCAGTAAATTCAGGAGCCTGACCTGCCGGCACGTAAACATTATAGAGTGTTCTTCCGGGATCAAATGCTCTGTCAACGCCACCATTGGTAACTGTCACGCCGGTGATTGCAGCACCGGCTGTAACAGACATAAGAAGCATTGAAATTAAAAGACCGAAAGAAATGAGTTTCTTGTTTAATTTCATATTCTTTTACCCCCTGTATTATTCTGTAACTGTTTCTTCTGCAGCAGGAACATCGTCCTTTGGAGCGGGAAGAAGTGTAATTGTATTGTTAAGACCTGCCGAATATACTGTAAAGTAACCGGGATCTGAAAGTGTATATCCGATTGCATCGTCAATATAATCGATAATTGTTTCACCGTTAACCTTCATAATAAGACGAACTGAACCGTCTTCCTGGTCAAGGGCACCAATTTCAAATGTATATTCTTTTCCGAATTCAACGATACCGTCATTCGGGAATGTAAGGTACAAGCTCTTACCTGCACCGAACTTCTGTAATTCGAAGATATCCTTCTTAATGAAGAAGCCGTAAACACCGCCGGTATAACCTGCAGTAGTATCAGGTGATCTTAAACCAAAGTAACCCCATGAGCCTTCGTTTTCCCAGTCAAGACGTGCGTTGAACTTAACAATCTGATAGTTCTGAATCATTTTTGCCTTGTAACCTGCGCACTGGTTATGTGATGTTGCGGTTCTGGTCCATGTGATACCGCCTTCTGCCGTTGCATATGCGATATTTTCCTGGAATGACCATTCTGAATAGTTCAACAACCAATCGTTAAGATAGATTGTTTCAGGATTTCTCTTACCGCTTATATTGGTATGAACCTGATCAAAGTCAGCTACAGCCATATCAAGCTTACGCTGTGAAATGTTTTTATCCGCTAAAACATTCTTTAAGTCTTCAATTGCCTTTGCAAATGTATCCTTAACACCTGCGAAGAACTGACCCGGCTCACTTCCTTCTTCAACTGTCACAAATTCTGCTTCTGCCTTTTCGAGAGTTTCTTCTGCTACTGTAAAGTTAAGTGTTTCATTTTCCAATGTCTGGAATGAATAATATTCGGGAGCACATCTTACTTCTGTGCCTTCTGCAATATGCTTCTGATCCTGGTCGATTGCGTAAACTCTCCAGTAATACTGCTGATTACCGTAACGGAGATTCTTTACTGTGTAGCTGTTACCAAGAACTTCAGCTTCACGGATAATGTACTTGAATTCACTATCTGTTGCAAGCTGGAAACGATACTTTCTTGATTCCTGTGGTCTTGCCCATCTGAATGTGATTTCTCTTGCTTCAATATTTGTTTCGCCGTTACCGGGATAGATAAGGTCAAAGGTTTCAATCTGTGTATGAGATTCTCTGTATTCATCAATGTATGTACCCATTTCATCGAATCTTAAAGGTTCAAAGCCCGGAACAAGCTCGTAGATTTTAGCATCTTCCTTTAAGTTGAAGTTACGGTTTTCAAGGTCAACGAAACCGATATCTTCAGGATTCAAAGTACCGTAGTTGTTTTCAACGTGTACTGTTCCTTCGGGAACCCTTGATGAAACGCCAATAACGTCAGGAAGCTTGTTTGCATCAACCTTTGTGGGGTCAAAGAGCTGAACGTTTCTTACACCCTCTGAATACATCGGGAATTCGCAGTAGCCTCGTCTGTAAAGACGTGCAACCTCAGGGTATGTTTCAACCCACTTATCTGTGTAAACATCAAGCTCTTTAAGTCTATCCGGCCAACCTGAAGATGACTGGATAACTACCTTTGTTTCAGGGTCCCACTTATAAAGTGATGACTGCTGGAAGTAACCAAGTGCTTTGTTAGGTTCGAAGGAGTAAATACCGATATTGTTGTTAAATATCTGTCTTTCACCACCGTGGTCAAACATACCACGTCCGCACTTGTAGAAAATGTTTCTTTCCATTGTGTAGCCCGGGAGATGGTCGTCCTGATAGATAAATGACATACCCTGGAAGCCGTCTGCATGGAAATAGTTATCTGAAATTACGTTATCAACAGCGTGGGAAACACGACCCTGATAGATAAAGCCGGCGTCAGCCTGATGTCCTTTTAAGGCATCGTAAACTTCATTATACTGGAATGTCACATGTGCACCGCATAATGATACTACCTGATGGAATGCATCAAAGAATTCATTATGTGTTGCTGTAATTCCGCAACTTAAGCCGGATACTTGAAAGGCTGTTGATGTTGTTGAGAAAATACGGCAGTTATCAATTAAATGATTAGCCATAATAAGATTCTGCTTATCGCCGCCGTTTAATTCTACACCGTGATTTGTACCGTGAATATCAGAGCTCTGAATGGTTACATTGTAGGTTTTATAAGCTGAAGAAATACCTGTACCTGAAGAATTTGAAATATCGCAGCCTAAAATTGTAATATGTTCAGAACCTGCCAAGATGTTTACCATTGTACCAAGCGAGTTTTCCATATTTAAGTTTTCAAACTTTATATGTTTTACATTTGAGAACTGGAACATTGCACTTGTAAGTGTAGGAATCTGAATCTTATCTTCGTTTTCCCAACGTCCGTCCTTTACATGTGCCTGATAAGGAATAAGATATAACTGCTTTGTATGTCTGTCAATAAAGTATTCGTTCTCGGCATCGATTTCTTCTATCATATTGTATACATAGTAGTTTCTGTTCGTAATAACAGGAACGTATGTACCCCATTCATCGTTAGAACCGATAGCCTGTTCTTCCAAATCAAATTCATGGATAGGATGCTTTGATGGTGCCCATTCCCATTTCCACATACCCCAGAACCATGGGTCTTTTGCTTTTGACCATGCTGCAATCTGTTCTTTTGTTGCAGTTGTTCTGAACTTGATACCGGGCTGTGCTTCCGCACCGTTACGGAGAATTTCCCCGGTTTTTTCGTATGTGAAGTTTGGCCAACGTGAAAGTGTCATTAATTCACCGTTGTAGAAAATTTTACTTGCTTCAGGGTCGGTTGTACCGTCTGTTGCCACATAGCCACGATCTGTTAAGTCAACAACCTTAACCATTTTTCTTGCAGAAGCAGGAATTCTGTTTAAAATTGCCTTTTCTGTTACAGGTGAAAACTCTGAACCCATAACTGTAAGACCACCGTCAAAAATTGCATCTTCTCCGGGATAGCCTTTGAAAACGATTGTACAGTCTTCTCTACCGCTGTCTGCAGCCAAGAAGTCTTCTGTTGCAGTTACAGGATATCTGCCTTCTCTGAAATATGCAATGATTTCGCCGTCAAGACAGCCGATTTCATTTGCAA
Organism: Clostridia bacterium; assembly: GCA_017626145.1. GTDB lineage: Bacteria > Bacillota > Clostridia > RGIG6154 > RGIG6154 > RGIG8497. Next base: position 60,781 of record JAGAJK010000087.1, on the reverse strand, counting down.
TTCTCTTTATTACCGCTCTTGCTTCTTTAAATGTGCCGAGTGGCTTTTTAATGTTACCAAAGCTAAGTGATTCTCCGCCCGGCTGAATGAAGATACCAAAAAGCTTTTCAACATTCTGATAGTTTTTATCAAATAAATTACCAAGACTGTCGTCCTTTGAAAGGAGCATTATGCAGTCTGCTTTATACACTGTGTAACCGCCAAGTTCTGCTGCCTGGGCAACAGAAACATAGGTTAAACCATATTTATTCATTGTTGTCTCAGCTTCATCAGCATTTGATGCAATGTACTTTTTAGCAAAATCAACGGGGACAAACATATCGTTTGAACCATTATGCTCTGCAACTATATCGTAATTGCCTTCTGCCAAATCAACTCTGTGACCGTCTGCAATTGCTTCATAGAAGCCATCATATACAACAACTGCATCCTGAATAAGAGCTTTTACGTTCTTATCAAGAACTGATGCATATGGGTCTGAAGCTGACTGGTTTGTAACTTCCTCTGTAGTTTCGTCAGTAACAGCTTCAGTCTCTTCCTGAGCAAAGGCACTAAATGAACCAAGAACCATACTAAGAGTAAGCACTAAAACCAATACCCTATGTAATACGCTTTTTTTCATTTATTTCACCCTTTCCAAAGTTGTATTATTTAAACTAATTATTTTTATTACTGAGCCAGAATAATATTGCTCATACCGTTAAATCCGCCCCAAATATAGAGCTTAGCTCTTGCTGCCGCCGGTGCTGTTGCTGTAAGGTTGATTGAGTTTACTCCTGCAGCAAGTGTCATATCCTGAGCAGTTACTTTAGCGATTTTTCCTTCTCCATCGTATACAACGAGCATCGCTTTAATCTTGTTGTTAAGTCCTGTATTATCTGTAATTGAAGCTGATGCTGTTACACTTGAACCAGAAATCACTATAGGGTCAGCAGTTGCTGAGAAAGGAGCAGCTTCAGTTGTGAAGGTAAATAGTTTATATCTTGTTTTACCATTTTCGTCCTTCTGTGCTGTAGGCCACTTGAATGTATAAGTTGTGCCGTAAGCAAGACCTTTTTTAGGATATGCAACGTATTTTCCGTTTGCACCTAATGAACATTCTGCTTCAACTGTGTTACCTAAAGCATCTTCAAATATTACGTTCTTATATGCATCGGGTGTTGCTGTTAAAAGGTCAGCATCTACTACATATTCAATAGTTGAATCTGCTCTTACTGCACTGAGCTCTGTTACTGCTGTTCCGTCTGCAAGTGTGAACGCATAGTCACCGGATTCAAGTGGAACAGGAGCTGATTCTGTTGTGAATGCAAATGTTTTAGCTTTGTTGTTTCCGAACTGTGGAATGTCTAAAATGTAGTTCTTGTTGTACGCAAGGTTTGAAATTGTTAACGCTACTGTCTTTGAATCAACAAGTGAAGGTGAAAGTGTTGCACCGTTGTTGATTCTTAAAGCTGAAAGCTCCTGAAGTGTAACATCGTTCTCAAACTTAAGTGTTGTTACAAAAATCGAACCCGGAACGCCAACTGCATCAGCAAGGTTTAAGTTCTTACCGTAGGTTGCTGTGATGTCCTTAAATGCGCCGTTTCTCCACATATGGATATAATCTGTTGTTTGCTGAACATACCAGTTATAACCACCATATATCGCTCTGAAATTGTTAACAGACCAAGCGTTGCCCCATCTTGTATCCTGTGAAGGACCTACGTATGCATTTCCTGCATCGTCAAAAACATAGAGTCTGAAGCTACCGCCTTGTGGGTCAAGCATAATTCTGAATGTGTACCATGTGTTTGCATAAATTTTGTAGCCTGTATCAAAGGTAAGGTTAGGTTCGCCTTTACCATAAGACAAATTGCCGCTACCATCTCGGAGCACACCTACATGACCCTGATTATTACCAAGATTGTTTCCACCGATACCAATAAGTCCGTAGTTATTTGAGTCACCTGTACCATTAAATGTTCCGTCCTGCTGATAAAATGAACCACCACCGCCACCTTTAGAATACATAGCTCTTACTTCAATAATAGTTTCATCAGTAGTTGCAAGAGGAATAAGTGTTGGGAAATACAAAGTATTAAAGTTACCGCCGCCAATCTTTAAAGAATCTTTTTTACCATCTGAATTTGTATCAACAAGGTGTCCTGTTGAAGCATCTTGTGTTCCGTTCTGCTTTGACGTAGCATATGCGTTAAATCTGTCATTATAATCTTCATATGCAATATAACCATATGGAACTGTTGTGAATGAGAAGCTTGCTTCTGCATTTGAACCCAGTGCAGGAACGTTTAAAGTGTAGGTTGTTGCTGTTTCAAGAACAGGTGTTGTTATTTTTACATTTGAAAATGCTGCTGTTTTTGATGTTCCTTCGATTTGAAGTTCAACATCCTGTGTTCCGCCTGTTAAAGTAATTCCGCTTACATCTGTATTTGCGGGTAATGCTGTCGGGAATGTAACAACAAGTTTAATTGAAAGTGCTACATTTGTTGCTCCATCAATATCTGAACCCGAAAGCTGTGCTGTAACTGTTGATGCCTGAAGGTCGATTTCTTCGTCTGAAGCAAGTTCGATTTCTTCAACAACTGCTTCTTCCGCAAGAATTTCAACTTCTTCTGCATCGTTTGCCAGTGCTGTCATACTTATTGTTGAAAATAACATACAAACTGTTAAAATGACAGCAAAAATTTTGTTTTTCATATTTTTTACCTCCGTTTTGAAAGATTTCATCGTTTTTCCCCCGGAAAACGATATTTTTACATCTCTTAAAATCCTTTATATAAAGCCTTTTGCGGCCTATGTTGCAATATTTTATAAGTTTTTTGATCCCTTTTAGAAACCACTCGTGCCTTGTCACCAAAAGGTGACAAGGCAAGGTTATTTGCTGATTTAAAATCAGATTACGTTAAATTTACCATTTAATCTGGTCGATTACGTCAGGATTTGCGGCAAGGAATTCGTCCATCTGTTTCTGGTATTCATCGATGATAACCTGGAGACCTGAATCGTACATTTCCTTAACCATCTTATCCCAATATGTTGCGGGATCCTTTGAACCTGTTCTCAAGCAGTTATACTTGTTCTTAACTTCTGTAACCTTTGTGATTGATGTCTTGATATCATCCTGAACAAAGGTAAAGCCGAATGTTGAAAGGTTTGGGTTTTCTAAGCTCTGCTGATAACCAAGGTCATTAAGCTCTTTTGTTTCTTCCCAAACAGTGTCAGACTGACCCGGCATAAAATATGCGTTGAACTGATTACCGAATTTCCATGATGCGTTTGGATTGTATCCGCTGTTAGGAATCAATTCAATTCTGTTTTCGCCAACCTTCTTATAATGCTTACCTTCGATACCGAAGCATACTAAGTTGTAAGCTTCTTTATCTGTATTTATTAATTCGATAAACTTGATAGCTTCCTGTGGATGCTTACAATCCTTACCGATACCAATCATTGTTGCTGCTGCTGAACCAAGTGAAACAGGTGAAATTCTTGTTGAAACTGTTTCATAGCCTAAGCTGTTACGTGATTCACCGTCCATACCCGGCTTATATGTGCTGAACCAGATACCGAATCTCTTCTGCTTATGTTCTGCTGTATCATCAAGAACTGAGTCTACATCCTGACGAATCCAACCTTTTTTATAATATTCGTGAAGCTTATCAGCCTTAACTCTTGTATTACCTACGCCTTCTTCATAACCGAATACGGCAGTAAACTTCTTATTTTCACTATCTTTAACTGCTGAATAAAGCTGTTCACCATTGTTCGTGAAGTTAAAGAAATCGCCACCTGCAGGAGTCTGTTCGTCTGTGCTTCTGAATGATGATACACCCCAGTTAGTTCTGAATGGGAATACATCAGGTTTGTTTGCTTTAATCCATTCTAAATATGGTTCATAGTCAAATGTGTCGTTGATTTTAGAAAAATCAAGACCAAATTCATCTGCATAATCCTTAGGTACTACTGCAGCTGTTGCTGAAGCTGTAATCTGCATATTAGGGATTGCATACATTTTTCCCTGATAAATACCTGAATTCATAATATATTCAGGAATTGCTTCAACAAGTGCAGGAGTTGACTTTAAAAGCTCATCAAGTTCCATAAGGCCGCCCTTTGATGCTGCCTGCTGGAATGTATTTAAATATCCAACGAATGCTAAGTCGTAATCAGCACTTGATGCCATATTCATATTCATTCTTTCCTGGAATGAACCTTCATCGATAAACTGAATATCAATTTTGCATCCGATTTTTTCCATTGTAATTTTGCTGAGTTCTTCTGAAACAAGTGCTGTGTCAGGATACTTGTCACCGGGAACGTACCATGTAAGTGTTACAGATCCGTCACCCTTGCCAGCATTTCCGCCACAAGCTGTACATACCGAAAGTATCATCAATGTGGCTAAAACGATTGATAAAAATTTTTTCATGTTTTTCCCTCCGATTTCTTTCTTTGCATCTTTAATGCAAAAATTCCCCTTTTTAAATTTTAATGTTGTTTATTTAAAGCCTTTTGCTGTGTTTACAGCAATTTTTTAATGGCATTAAAAAGGATTTTATATACCGCTTATGCCTTACCGCACTAAGTGCGGCAAGGCAATGTGTATTAAAAATTTATAGTTCTGTTTTTACCATACTATATCTTCAAGCTTTTCAGGATATTCTGCAAAGAATGCATCAAGCTGTTTCTGGTATTCGTCGATAATAATCTGGTTACCTGCTGCATCCATTTCAGCAATCATCTTATCCCAATATGTGTCAGGGTCTTTTGAGCCTGTAGATTTACACTTATATTTATTTCCAACTTCTGTAACCTTTGTTACTGTTGACTTGATATCTTCCTTATTAAATGTGAAGCCAAGTGTTGTAACATCAGGATTTACCTTACTCATTTCATAACCTAAGTTATTGAATTCGATTGTTTCCTCCCAAACATTGTCAGGCTGACCGGGGAGACGGTATGCGTTGAACTGATTACCGAACTTCCATGAAGCATTTGGCTTATATGTGCTGTTTTCGAATAATTCAATTCTTTCATCGCCAACCTTTTTGTAGTGCTTACCTTCAATACCGAAGCATACTAAGTTATACGCTTCTTTATCTGTATTCATTAATTCGATGAACTTGATTGCTTCTTCAGGATGCTTACAGTTAGCACCGATACCTACCATTGTAGCTGATGCTGAACCGATTGATACTGATGAAACTCTTGTTGAAACTGTTTCCCAGCCGTATGTAGCGAAGTTTTCTCCATCCATACCGGGCTTATATGTACCAAACCAAAGAGCATATCTCTTCTGTTTCTTTTCTGCTGTATCATCAAGTACTGAATCTACGTCCTGACGAATCCAGCCTTTTTTGTAGTATTCGTGAAGCTTTTCAGCACGTGCTTTGGTATTTGAAAGTTCCTCATGCTTAAGACCGTTAATAATCTTGAAGCACTTATTTTCAGAATCCTTATAGAGCTGATAGCTGCTTGCACCGCCGTAGATAGGTGTACGGAAGAATGGATCCTTTGCATCCATACCTTCATCCTGGCTACGGAATGAACCTGTACCGTATGCAGTCTGGAATGGGAATACATCAGGATAGTTAGCTTTTACAAATTCAAGGTATGGTTCATACTGCAATGAATTTGTAAATGTTGCAACATCCTGTCCTGTTGCTTCTTTAAATGCATCTGTATATTCCTTAGGTGACTGAGCTGCAAGTGCATATGCAGTAATCTGCATATTTGGAATTGCATAGGTTTTACCCATATATACACCTGAATTTCTGATGTATTCAGGAATAGTTTCTGTGATTCCGGGAGCTAACTTGAGTAATTCATCAAGCTGCATAAGTCCGCCCTTTGATGCTGCGCCTTCAAAAGTGTTTAAGTAACCAACGAATGTAAGGTCGTAATCAGAATTTGATGCCATATTCATATTCATTCTTTCCTGGAATGAACCGCTATCAATAAACTGGAGGTCGATTTTACATCCGATCTTTTCCATTGTAATTTTGTTTAATTCTTCAACTATTAAAGCTGTGTCAGGATACTTGTCACCGGGAACATACCATGTAAGTGTAACAGTTCCGTCGTCATTGCCTGATTTGTTACATGCTGTACATACTGAAAGTACCATAAGCATTGCAAGTACAATCGCCAAAAACTTTTTCATTTTTTATCCTCCTGATAATTTGTTTTTATAAAGGCAACTCTTGCCTTGTCGCTTTAAGCGACAAGGCAGAGCTATTTTAACTTAAATTACCAAACAATTTCGGCTAACTTTTCAGGATGTTCTTCAAAGAATGCATCGAGCTGCTTCTGGTATTCATCGATAATAATCTGATTACCTGCAGCATCTGCTTCTGCGAGCATCTGATCCCAATATGTAGCAGGGTCTTTTGAACCGTGCTTCTTAGCCATATACTTGTTATCAATTTCAGAAACCTTTGTTACAGTTGACTTGATATCTTCCTGATTGAAGGTAAATCCAAGTGTTGTAACATCGGGATTTACCTTGCTCATTTCATAACCTAAGTTATTAAATTCAATTGTCTGTTCCCAAACATCATCAGGCTGACCCGGGAGACGGTATGCATTGAACTGGTTACCGAATTTCCATGATGCATTTGGATTGTAGCCGCTTCCTTCAACTAATTCAATTCTTTCGTCGCCAACCTTGTTATAATGCTTTCCTTCGATACCGAAGCATACTAAATTGTAAGCTTCCTTATCTGTGTTCATTAATTCGATGAACTTGATTGCTTCTTCAGGATGCTTACAGTTAGCACCGATACCTACCATTGTAGCTGATGCTGAGCCGATTGATACTGATGAAATTCTTGTTGAAACTGTTTCCCAACCGTATCTGTTCGATGCTTCACCGTCCATACCGGGCTTATATGTACCATACCAGAGAGCATATTTCTTCTGCTTCAGTTCTGCTTCTTCATCAAGAACTGAGTCTATATCCTGACGAATCCAGCCTTTTTTGAAATATTCGTGAAGCTTATCTGCACGCATTCTTGCGTGTGTAAGTTCTTCTTCTTTGAAACCATTTATAACTTTAAATTTCTTATTTTCTGAATCCTTATAAAGCTGATAGAAAGAACCACCGTTTAAAGGAGTACGGAAGAATGGATCTTTTGCATCCCAACCTTCGTCCTGGCTACGGAATGAACCCATACCATAGCTTGTTCTCATTGGGTAAACACCCGGATAGTTAGCCTTTACAAATTCCATATAGTCTTCATACTGTAATGAATTTGTGAAAGTTGTAACGTCCTTACCTGTTGCTTTCTTGAATGCATCAGCGTATTCCTTTGGTGTTGTTGCAGCGAGTGCATAAGCTGTAATCTGCATATTTGGAATAGCGTAGGTCTTGCCCATATATACGCCTGAATTTCTGATGTATTCAGGAATTGTTTCTGTGATTCCCGGTGCTAACTTGAGTAATTCATCAAGCTGCATAAGTCCGCCCTTTGATGCTGCAGGTTCAAACTGATTTAAGTAGCCTACAAAAGTAAGGTCATAATCAGAATTTGATGCCATATTCATATTCATTCTTTCCTGGAATGAACCTGTATCAATGAACTGAAGGTCGATTTTACATCCGATTTTTTCCATTGTAATCTTGTTTAATTCTTCAACTACTAAAGCTGTGTCAGGATACTTGTCGCCCGGAACATACCATGTAAGTGTTATTTCTCCGTTGTCGCCGCCTGACTTACTGCATGCTGTACATACTGAAAGTACCATAAGCATTGCAAGTACAATTGCCAAAAACTTTTTCATGTTATTCTCCTCTTTCATTTTGTTATATTCATAAAACGCTTTTCGCGTTATATGTAACATAAAATATTTTTATGTCGCAGAGCAAAATTCTTTACACTCTGCTTAGAGAACTCAAGCCTTGCCAAAAAATCGTGGCAAGGCAGAGTATTAAATTTAATAACACTGTTCTTAAATAACCGATATGATATCAGCCCTTTACAGAACCTACTGTGATACCTCTTACGAAGTATTTCTGGAAGAATGGGAATACTACGAGCGCAGGACCTGCAACTACTACAGCCATTGCCATTCTAACTGTTTCACCCGGAATTTCAGACGCGTTCTGGAGTGTAGATATATCTACGCCCATTGCCTGTGCGTTCTGTAAAACTTCCAGATTCTTCATAATTCTCTGGAGCAAATACTGTAAGCTTATAAGACTGTCATCGTTAATATAAAGCATTGATGTGTTCCAGTCGTTCCATGCACCCAGGAATGTTGTAAGTGCTATGTATGCTAAGATTGGCTTAGAAAGTGGAAGAATCATTGTAAAGAAGATTCTGTATTCATTCGCACCGTCAATATAAGCCGATTCAATAATCGCATTAGGAATACCTGCAAAGAAGGTTCTCATCATAAATATGTTCCATGGTGATACAAGCATAGGGATAACATATACCCAGATTGTATCGTCAAGGTGGAGATACTGTGTAATCAAAATGTATGATGGAACCATACCACCACCAAAGAGCATTGTGAAGTATAAGTAGAATGAAAGACCTGCTCTGCCCTTAAGCATTTTCTTTGTTAACGGATAAGCAATCATTGCCTGCAGAAGAACCGCAAGTACCATTCTCATTACTGAGAAAATAAATGTAATCTTATATGCGTTTAAAATTGCTGCAGGATTTTTGAATACATATTCATATGCCTTTAAGCTTGCTTTGGCAGGAATAATGTTATAACCGAATTCAACCAAAGCTTTTTCTTCCGTAAAGCTGGCACCTACTACCAGAAGGAACGGATAGATGATTATACAACAAAGGATGATAATAATTGTGTTAAGTATAATCTGTGATACAATACTGCTTCTTGACTTAATCATTTAATTATTACCTCCTTCTTAGAATAATGATTTTTCCGGGTCAATAAACTTAACTATAAAGTTTGTAACAACAACTGTGATGAAACCTACTACTGACTGCATAAGACCTGCAGCAGATGAAAGTGAGAAGTCACCAAAGATACGCATTACACGGAAAATGTATGTATCCATAACGTCTGTTGTTTCGTAAAGGTCTGCTACGTTTCTTGACATCTGATAGAACAGACCGAAGTCACCTCTGAAGATGTTACCAACTCTCAGAATTGAGAGAACTACGATAACAGGAACAAGCTGAGGAATTGTGATGTGCCATGCAACCTGAAGTCTGTTAGCACCGTCAATCTTAGCTGCTTCAAAGAGTGATGCATCGATACCCATAAGAGATGCGTAGTAAACAACCGAGCTCATACCTACGCCCTTCCATTCGGAAGCAATTGTAAGTATCCATGGCCAATAGCCGGGCTCTGCGTACCAGTTAATAGGCTTACCGCCAAACATCTGGATAATGCTGTTTGCAACACCGCTTGTAGGATGGAGAATTGCATAACCCATATAACCAACAACTACCCATGAAAGGAAGTTAGGTGTGATTAAGATTGTCTGATAAGTTTTTACTGCTTTTCTTGCTGTGATTTCAAAAAGAACAACAGCCAGTAAAACTGCACAGGTCGTACCTACCAGCATGAACAACAGGTTCATAGAGATAGTGTTATAAGCAATACGTGCGAAGTCGTCAGACGCAAGGAATACCTTGAGGTTATCAAGACCTACCCATGGGCTGTTGAAAATACCTGTATCGAATCTGTAGTTTTTGAATGCAATTATGATACCAAACATCGGTATGTATGAAAATACAAATACCAGAAAGGCCGGAATTGCGGCAAGTGAGTACAACTGAATCGTATTTGTACCGTTAATGCCCTTACCCTTCTTGCGTGGCTTAACTGCAACATCGTTAGATTTTGCCAAGAAAATCGCCTCCATATTTTTTTGTTACTTACATTATACTTAATTTTTTCACATTTGTAAATATCATTTTTGTGACATTTATTTACGCAAAAGTGACTTTTTTATTTTTTTTTACAAATTTCTCCGTTTTTTTGTTGTGCATTTTTATTACAGAACATCAAATATACATAATTTTTGCACAAACGACAACATCGTTTATATGTATTGACACGATAAATCCAAGGGAGTTTCTTCCTATTATATATTAGGGTAACGTCACAAGAACACACTCAAGGCTTCCTGCAAGCTCAATATTGCCTGCTGAATAAGGAATAAGAACGCTGTCTCCCGGTTTAAGAGTTAAATCTCCGAGAATTCCCTCTCCCGAAATAACAATAAGTGCTGTCATTCCCTTTTCTATAACGCTCTTTTCTTTAACAGTTCTTTTAACAGTTTTAAAATAACTGCATTCAGATAAAAGTAAATCCCCGTTTTCAAGCAACAGCGGTTTTGTAAGTCCCTGCGATTTTTCAAGCAGCGAAACATCTGAAGCTTTCTTTACGTGAAGCTCTCGCGAGTTTCCGTTTGCATCCACTCTGTTCCAGTCAAAAAGCCGGTAGGTTGCATCTGAATTCTGCTGAATCTCAAGAATAAAAATTCCTGCGCCTATTGCATGAACTGTTCCGGGAGGGATAAAGAATACATCGCCTGCCTTCACTTTTTCAGAATTAAGGTAATCGGCAATCGTTCCGTCACAGGCGGTCTTTACCATAAGTTCCTTATCCATATCACGGTTAAAACCTGCTATAAGACGCGAATCTTCTTCACACTGAACCACATACCACATTTCGGTTTTACCCATACCGTCGCCATTTGAAATTGCATAGCAGTCATCGGGGTGAACCTGTACCGACAAATATTCCTTTGCATCAAGAAATTTCACGAGCCATGGAAATTCAAAATTTTCTCTCCCTGAAATTTCCTTTGAATATTTCATATATACATCATAAAAGCTTTGACCTGCAAATTCGCCGTTTACGATAATTGACGGTAAATCCGTTCTGCAGGAAATTTCCCAGCTTTCACCCGTTTTGTCACTTATTATTTCCTTATTATATAATGTTCTGAGCTTTGCTCCGCCCCAGGTTACTTCCTTGAAGCCCGGTTTCATAAGCATAGGGTAAAGCATATCTACACCACCTTTGTTATTTGTTTTTTATTACCTTGATTGCTTCAGAAAGCTGTGTATCTTCAAGATAAGTTGCATCGTTTGCCATATTGTTTATAGCAATCTGCGTTGAAAAATCAAGAACACCGTAAGAGAAAAGTCCGTTCTCCTTCTGAAATTCCTTTACTGCGTTATATAGTGACATATCAAAATGCTCGTCTGTATTTCCTGCAGAAAGATAACCAAGTACTGCAAGCATCTTTTTAAGAACCGAAATCTGAGAATCGCTGTCACCTACAGAAAACTTATTCTCGTACTTAAGAGTTTCGAAATAACCTTCTTCAACAGGCTTTCTTACATTATCGATATGAATATCGGGAATTATACCCCGTCCGTTAATTGTTTCTCCGTTAGGGCCACAGAATTCCGCTACTGTAATTTTAATACCGCCGTATATGCCTAATGACGCGGTGTTCTGCATTGTGCCTTTACCATAGCTTGTTTTACCTATTACAGTTGCTGCTCCGTTATATTTAAGTGCTGAAGCTAAAATTTCGGCAGCAGATGCTGAATACTCATTAACCAAAACAATAAGAGGATAGCTTTCACCCTTGGAAACATTTGTAATTACCTGGCTTTCATTCTTTGTTTTCAACGTAAGCAGAGGCGTACCTTCCGGTAAAAAGAAGCCTGCACATTCAAGAGCCTGATCGGTTACGCCGCCTGTGTTATTTCTGAGGTCAATAATAAACTTTTCCGCTCCCTGTTCAATAAGTGCGTCAAGGTCTTCGGCAAAATGTGATGCAGTTGACGAGGAAAAGCTTGCTATCTGAACATAGCCTATATTGTCATCAAGCATTGTACCTGCTGTAGTTTTAGTCTGCACCTTAGCACGTACAACAGAAAAATTCATTACTTTACCGCTTCTTTCAATCTCAAGCTCAACAACAGAGCCGGCTTCACCTCTGATTGTAGATGCGGCATACTCACTTCCCATATTTTTAAGGCTTGTTCCGTTGGCAGAAAGTATACGGTCATTTGCCATAATTCCGGCTTTTTCAGCAGGTGAACCTTCTATAACAGACCCAACCTTTACATAATCTCCGTCATTTTCAAGATACGCACCAATTCCTACTATTTCCACCTCGATGTAACTGAAAAATTCACTGTACTCCTCGGGTGTGTAATATTCGCTGTGCTCATCAAGGCTTGCGAGCATTGCATCTAAAATTTCATCGTAAAGCTCAGGATTTTCATTTAAAATATTTACTATTACCTTATCAAGCATTGCCTGACTGTCTACATCAAAACGGTATTTCTGCTGAATATATTGCATAACTACATTGACAACACTTGCTTCAACACTTGTAGCTTCCTCTTCAGCAAATGCCGAAAAAGGTGTTAAAAGCATCAATATAGCCATCAAAAGACATATCATTCTTTTCATTTAAATCAATCCTTTCCGTTTAATTTGAATTATAAAATCTGAACTCTGTAGCCTCTGTCCGTCTCTGTTCCGCTTTTTCTTACTGTAAACACAAAAATCTGAGTATCTGCATACATTGAGTTTATATCTTCTTTAGTAACTTCCTTTTCTCTGGCGAAAAACTCAGCCTGAGGAAACAGCGGAATTTCGATGTAATCACCATTTTTATCTTCAATTACAACTGTTTTATCGTCCTTGTCATAGCAATAAAGCTTACCTTCATAAACCTGTGAGCTTTCATAACCCGATGTGTCAAGCACTCCGTCTCCTGTAACCGTTACATTTGCCTGAAAACCGCAGACAACCTTATTTGCCTTTAACATTAATGTTATTGTATCTCCAATATTAAGAACCGAGCTGTCTGCAGGAAGATTTTTATCCCTTACAACGGGAAAATCAACGTACTCATTATAAGAATAAATTGTATGGTCAACCACTTCACCCTGCAAATTGTATGTAATACGGGTCTTAAGCTTTTTGGAGCCTACTGTTATTGTTTTTGTGTTTTCAAGCTTTGTACCGTCTGCGTTTTTGACAGTATCTACCGTTATGTCTGACACTGTATCGCTTATTACCTCATATCCTCCTGCTTTTGCCCACAAAGGATATACGTTGTAAAACATCTGTGCCATTTCCTCACGGGTAAGCCCTGAATAGGGATTAAGGAAACCGTCCGCTCCTTTTAAAATTCCACAGTTTACCGCTGTTTCAAGATAAAGTCTGTCTTCTTCTTTGATGGATTCATAATCCTTAAAATCAATTATAAGATTCTCCTGTGCGGCAATTTCCACACCAAAAACCGTTACCATCCAGCGAGCAAGATCACATCTTGTGGCATTTGCTTCTTTTCTGAAAAGCGGATTCGGGTTCGAAAGATATTCAATTTCCATAGTAGAAAGAAAATCCATTGCGGTAATAAGCTTTTTATCAACTGCAAGTCTTAAATATCCGTCCGCCCATGAATCAATATCGTTATACACGCCCGGATTCTGTGCTTTGAAATCAGCAACCGAGGCTTTCATTTTTTCAGCTGTGGTCTCAAGTCCGGCACATCTGAATAAAACCGCCATAGCTTCGTGATTCTTAACGGGACTTGTCATATCAAAATTTCCGTTATAGCCTTTTATAGCTCCTATGGAAGCCATAACGTAAATTGCCGTGGAGGACCAGTGGTCAACCGGTTTATATGCAACATCCGTAAAGCTTATCTCTCTTAATGTATTATAAATATTGCTGTCTGCGGTATATATTACGTCTTCGGCTTTACAAGTAAAACTAACCGCTATAACAAATACCAGTATTAATGCCAATAATCTTTTTTTCAATTGTATGTACCTCTATCCTTTTAATCTTACGCTTACTGTTATATCATTCTGTGTTGTTGTCAGCCTGTCCAAAGATAAATTGTAGCTTATATAAAGGCTGCCTCCCATAACAGTTAAATTATTTTCTATACTGCTGACGGTTGTGCTTATATTAAATGAACCAAAGGGTAATTCGTAGTAACCGACACATTTTACCCCCTTTTCAAATTCCATACGTGTATTTTGTCCGCCGTCACGACATAAAACTATATGCCCTCCGGTGACTGTAAGCTCACTTATTGTCTTTATCCCTGTATCACGGTCATATTCGTTATATATAACCGAAATCTTTTCGGGAGAATATTTATAATATCCCTCCGCAACAAGCTCTGTTTCTAATTTTTCGCCGTCAATATACTGAATTCCTTTTACGCTTACGATAGCATTGTTTTCCGTTTTCACCTTAATCTACCTTTACACTTTCTATATCTATGCTGTTAATTTTGTCTATTTTTCTTGACAAAAACATCTCTGCAATTTTAACAAAGTCCGCTCCCTCATCCGAAACATAATAAGAATATTCTGCCTGAGAATTACTTTCCGCAGAATTCTCCTTTAAGTATTCCTTAACATAATCGGCAGCTGCTTTTCCTGCATCAATAAGTTTTATTTTACCTTGTGTTATTTCGTTTATTGCATCCTTTAAAAGAGGATAATGTGTACAACCGAGTATCAATGTATCACACTCTGATTTAATTATCTCTTCAAGATACTCCGATGCAACAAGTCTTGTTACCTCGCAGTTAAGGTATCCGTTTTCAACCAGCGGAACAAATAAAGGGCACGCTTTGGCAGTAACAGTAACATCCTTTGATGCTTCAAGGAGCATATTTTCATAAGACTTACTTTTAATTGTTCCTGCTGTTCCGATTATACCTACTCTGCCGTTTTTGGTAACGCTGAGTGCCTTTTTAACCGTGGGCTCAACCACTCCTATTGTTTTTATTCCACACTCTTTTATGTAAGGAAGTGCAACGGAGCTGGCTGTTCCGCAGGCGGCAAGCACAAGCTTTATATCGTGTTGCTTTAAAAAGGCTATATCCTGCTTTGTATATTTTATTATTGTTTCCTCTGAACGTGAGCCGTATGGAACTCTTCCCGTATCCCCGAAATAAACAACGGATTCGTTGGGCATTATTTCCATAATTTCTTTTACGGCGGTAAGACCGCCAAGTCCTGAGTCAAAAACACCTATTGCTTTATTATTCATTATATACTCCTGATGCCTCCGCAATTGCAAGTTCAATCAATTTGTCAATCAACTTCTCTCCTTCAAAGCCTGTTGCTTCCATAAGCATCGGATACATACTTATGTCAGTAAAGCCCGGGATGGTATTAATTTCATTAAGATATATTTCCTGAGTTTCCTTATGTACAAAAAAGTCAATTCTGCTCATACCGCGAAGACCGATTTCCTTAAATGCTTTTTCTGCAATTTCCTTTATTTTAAGAGCTTTTGTTTCCTCTATTATTGCAGGTATAATTACCTGTGAATCATCAACATATTTAGCATCGTAGCTGTAAAATTCCGCTGATGAAATAATTTCTCCCGGCATAGAGCCTAAAGGATTAATATTTCCTATAACAGCACATTCAAGCTCTCTGCCGTTTATAAATTCTTCAACTATAACCTTTCTGTCAACCTTAACGGCATCATAAAGGTGCTGTTTTAATTCAGCACTGTTGTGAGATTTTCCTACACCTACGGAAGAGCCTGCATTTGCCGGCTTAACGAAAACAGGGTATTGGAATTTATCTTCTACCTTAGAAACAGCTGTTTCTATGCTGTTCTCAACCTCTTCTTTGTATACGGTTACCCAATCAGCCTGAGGAATATTAAGGTGCTTGAAAATAATTTTAGCAACGTCCTTATCCATACATATTGCCGATTCCAGCATTTTAGGGCCTACACAGGGCAACTTCGCCAAAGCACACAAGCCCTGAATTGTTCCGTCCTCTCCGCAAATTCCGTGAAGTACAGGATAGACAACATCTATTTCCATAAGCTCTGCCTTGCCGTCCCTTAAAACTACCAGCCCCATTGATGTATCCGGGCTTAAAAATGCAGGAGTTACTTTACCGTTCTCCCACGCCCCGCTTTTAATTTCCGCTTCATCACCTTCAAAAAGAAGCCATTGCCCCGTTTTGGTGATACCTACTTTTATAACATTATATTTTTCTCTGTTCATCTTTTTCAGAACATTTGTTGCAGACGAAAGCGATACCTCGTGCTCAGTTGACTGTCCGCCGAACAAAACAGCTATATTAAGCTTATTCATTTATTTTAACTTCCTTTCGAATGAATAAATATCTATTCTAACCTATTCTTATATTGTATACCATATGCAAAAAAATTTCAACCTTTTTGTTGAAAGTTGCGTATATTTATGATACAATAGGAGGTACGAAACGGAGGTTTTTCAATGGCAAGTTTATTTCACAATTACTCCAAGCCAGGAAAAGGAGTAAATAAAAACGAAAAACAGAAGAAAGGTATAGCTCTTTTTCAGGAATTATTTACAAGAAAATTCTGGTCTTACCTTTTACTTAATGTAATATATTTTATAAGCGCTCTGCCGGGTATGATTCTGGTCTGGATTCCCATTTACGGAAGTCTTATTGACCTTTCGGGAGCATCAACTTCTGAACACTTTTCAGCAATGGCAGGCTTTGCGGCGGTTATTTCGCTGTTTCTTTCTGTTATTTTTTCACTTTCCCCACTGTCGTCAGGTTACTACTACATTTTAAGACGTTATACCGACGAGGAGCACGCATGGGTAATTGGCGACTTTTTCGGTAAGTTCAAAGAAAACTGGAAAAAGTCCCTTATAATTTATATAATTGATATAGTCCTTATCTGGATTTGTGTTTTCTCATTAAGGCTTTACTGGATTCTTATGGCAACTCAGGCATACATTGTTGCTTTAATTACAATATTTGTAATTGCTCTTGTAATTTACGCTGTTATGGTTCCTTATAAATGGATTCAGCTTGTTACGGTTGACCTGAAGCTAAAGGACATTTATAAAAATGCCTTATTTATGGTTTTAGGTGTTTTAAGAGTTACCTTTACATACATTGTAATGTCTGCTTTTTACGGACTTTTACTTTATTACTTGTTTGTAAGCGCTCCACTTTACGGAATACTGTTTATGATACTTTTAGGATTTGCAGTTTACGGACTTATGCAGGCAATTGCCACATATCCTACCGTCAAAAAGCATATTGTCGAGCCTGCTAAAAAGGAATATTATTCAGAAGATTAATAAAAAACAGTGTGTCAGCAGACACACTGTTTTTTAAACGAAATCGCACATAACCGTATTGGCAAGGTCAAGTCCTTTCTGTGAAAGACAGATTATTTCATCTTCACGAACAAGAAGTCCGTTGTTTATATGCTTATTTATTACATCACCGAAAACCTCAAAAAAGCTTGTGTTGAAGCGTTCTTTGAAAACCATATCAGAAACACCCTTTATTTTTCTTAAACCCATAAACATAAACTCGGACATCTGTTCTTCCCTTGTAAGCCTGGTACTTTCAAGGTGAAGAACTTTTTTGTTTTCGGTAAAGCTTATGTACTCATCAAAGGTATCGGGGTTATCGTAACGACAATTTTCAAAATATGAGCTTGCACCAAGTCCCAGTCCCAAATACTCATCCTGTGACCAGTATTTTAAATTATGCTTTGATTCAAAGCCGGGTTTTGCAAAATTTGAGATTTCATACTGAATGTATCCGTTTTCTTCAAATACAGACTTTGCTTTTTCGTACATTTCTCTGTTTTCTTCTTCGGTTGGAAATTCAAGGGAATCCTGCATTTCATAAAGCGTTGTTCCCTCTTCAAGTTGAAGTGAATATGCACTTATATGAGTTGGTTTATACAGCATAATTTTTTCTGCAGTATCGCCAAAGCTCTCAACCGACTGAGACGGTAACGAAAATATCAGGTCAAAGTTTATATTTTCAAAGCCTGCCAGCTTTGCCGCGGCATAGCTTTCCATAAATTCTTTAAGGCCGTGTATTCTGCCGATAGCTTTTAATTCTGCTTCATCAAGGCTCTGAACGCCCATACTTACACGATTTATACCCAGCTCTTTATACTTTCTGAATTTATTCAGCGTCACAGTACCCGGATTGCATTCAATTGTCCATTCAACATCGTCGTCAATATAAAATGATACTTTGATTTTATTGCAAAGCTTCTGAATCTGCTCCTCACTTAAAAGACTGGGTGTTCCGCCGCCTATGAAAATTGTATCAAGATAATATTCCTTTGCGTAATCCTTAATTGTATCAATTTCCCGAAGCAAAGACGCAATATACCGCTCCTGCATATCACCGTCACAGGGAAAAGAATTAAAGTCACAGTAAAAACACTTTCTGACACAAAACGGTATATGAATATAAAGTCCCAGAGGTTTTAGCATACCCTACTCCTTTTTAAAATCAAATCTCCGCAAAAACGGAGATCTGAAAATTTATTCGTCCAGCTTAAGTACTGACATAAATGCTTCCTGAGGAAGTTCAACAGTTCCCACCTGACGCATTCTCTTTTTACCTTCTTTTTGCTTTTCAAGAAGCTTTTTCTTTCTTGTTATATCACCGCCGTAGCACTTTGCAAGTACGTCTTTACGCATTGCTTTAACTGTTTCACGGGCAATAATTTTATTTCCGATACATGCCTGAATAGGAATTTCAAACATCTGACGTGGAATTACTTCTTTTAACTTTTCAGCAATTTTTCTTGCTCTTGCATATGCCTTTTCGTTATGAACAATAAATGAAAGTGCATCGACAATATCGCCATTTAACATAATATCAAGCTTAACAAGACTTGATTTTTCATAGCCTTTAAATTCGTAGTCAAATGATGCATAACCCTTTGTTCTTGATTTTAATGCATCGAAAAAGTCATAAATTATTTCGTTAAGAGGCAGTTCATAAATAAGAGAAACTCTTGATGAATCAAGGTACTCGGTATTAATGTATCTGCCACGTCTTTCCTGACATAAATCCATAATATTACCCACATATTCCGTAGGAAGCATAATGGTTGCTTTAACAATAGGTTCTTCCATCATTTCCACTTCGGTGGGATTTGGCATATTGGTAGGATTATCAAGGAATATAACATCGCCGTTTGTTTTTGTTATTCTGTAAATAACAGACGGTGCTGTTGTTACGATATCAAGATTAAATTCTCTTTCAATTCGCTCCTGAATGATTTCCATATGAAGGAGACCTAAAAATCCGCATCGGAAACCAAAGCCGAGAGCAATTGATGTTTCAGCCTCAAAGCTAAGTGACGCATCGTTAAGCTGCAACTTATCAAGAGCATCACGCAAATCACCGTATTTTGAACCGTCTGCAGGATAAATACCGCAATAAACCATAGGGTTAACCTTACGGTAGCCCGGAAGTGGTTCTGTTGCAGGATTGGAAGCAAGAGTTACTGTATCACCCACACGGGTATCCTGAACATTTTTAATTGATGCAGCGATATATCCTACCTCACCGGGAAGTAATTCTTTTGCAGGTGCAAAGCCGTTAGGATGCAGATGACCTGTTTCAACAACATCAAACTCTTTTCCTGTTGCCATAAATCTTATAATATCACCCGTTCTAAGCTTACCTTCCTTAACTCTTACGTAAACGATAACGCCTTTATACTGGTCGTAATATGAGTCAAATATAAGTGCCTGAAGAGGCTTGTTTTCATCGCCCACAGGTGCCGGAATTTCCTCAACAACTCTTTCTAAAACCTCTTCAATATTA
Organism: Clostridia bacterium; assembly: GCA_017626145.1. GTDB lineage: Bacteria > Bacillota > Clostridia > RGIG6154 > RGIG6154 > RGIG8497. Next base: position 41,171 of record JAGAJK010000087.1, on the reverse strand, counting down.
ATTCCGCGCTTTGCTGAAATAAGAGGTGCATTCTGTGCCTCAATACCTATAACGTCCTCAATTTCCTGCTTAACCTCATCGGGGCGTGCGCTTGGAAGATCAATTTTATTTATAACGGGAACTAATTCCAAATCGTGCTCCAGAGCAAGATAAGTATTTGCAAGAGTCTGTGCTTCAATACCCTGTGCGGCATCGACAACTAAAATTGCACCCTCACAGGCTGCAAGGCTTCTTGACACCTCATAGTTAAAGTCAACGTGACCCGGAGTGTCGATAAGATTTAAAATATACTCTTTGCCATCCTTTGCGTTATAAACAAGTCTTACGGCACGAGCCTTAATGGTAATACCTCTCTCTTTTTCAAGATCCATATTATCAAGAATCTGATCGTCCATTTCTCTTTCGGTAAGTATTCCCGTTTTCTCTAAAAGTCTGTCCGCAAGAGTTGACTTACCGTGGTCTATATGTGCTATTATACAGAAGTTTCTGATATTTTCCTGTCTATCGTGCATAAATGCAATCCTTTCCATAGTTATTCATTATATGATTATACCAATTTTTTCAAAAAAAATCAACATAAATATAGATTTTTTATATTACGCAAGATAAAAGAATATACTATTTTCGTTCAGTCCTTGCATTTTTGTGAAAAAAAGTATATAATAGTATCTATGAAAAATACATTTTTACCTGTTTGTAAACAGGACTTAATTGACAGAGGTATAGAGCAGCTTGACTTTTTAATAGTATCTGCCGATGCTTATGTGGATCACTCATCCTTTGGTCACGCAATTATCGCAAGGCTTTTAGAGGCTGAAGGATTCACCGTGGGTATTGTGGCACAGCCCGACTGGCACACAAAATATGAATTCATGAAGCTTGGCACACCAAAGTATGCTGTTATGATAAGTACCGGAAATATTGATTCTATGGTTTGTCATTATACCGCCTCAAAAAAGAAGCGTAATGATGACAATTATTCACCCGGTGGTGAAAGCGGTCACAGACCCGACAGACCGGGTATTGTTTACACTAACCGTGTTAAAGAGGCATTCCCGGGGGTTCCCGTAATTATAGGAGGACTTGAAGCATCGCTTCGTCGTTTTGCTCACTACGATTACTGGGATGATAAGGTACGTCATTCCATACTAATCGATTCGGGTGCGGATATGATTGTTTACGGTATGGGGGAATTGCAGACAATTGAGATTGCAAAACGTCTTGCGCAAGGTGAAAAAATCAGCGATATTACCGACGTTGACGGAACAGTTTACCTTTCTAAAAAAATTCCTATGACGGAATGCTTTGCCTGCCATTCTTACGAGGATTGCAAAAAAGACAAGGTTAAATACGCAGAAAGCTTTATGATTCAGTATAACAATCAGGATCCATATTCGGGTAAGATGGTTATACAAAAGCACCACGATATGTATGTTATTCAGAATAAGCCTATGCGGCCCTTAACAAGAAAGGAAATGGACAGAGTTTATTCACTTCCCTTTATGGGAACATATCATCCGTCCTACGAAAAAAAAGGCGGTATTCCTGCAATAAGAGAGGTTAAGTTCAGCCTTACTTCTTCAAGAGGATGCTACGGTAACTGTTCATTTTGTGCTCTTACATTCCATCAGGGAAGAATCGTTACATCGAGAAGTCAGATTTCCCTGATAAGAGAAGCTGAAAAAATGACCTGGGACCCTGAATTTAAAGGCTACATTCACGATGTCGGTGGCCCTACCGCCAATTTCAGAAAACCGTCATGTAAAAAGCAAGGTGAAAAGGGAAGCTGCCCGAAACGTCAATGTCTTTTCCCCGGACCTTGTGAGAATTTAGAGGTTGACCACACGGAATATGCAGAGCTTCTTAAAAAGCTTTCCGAAATACCGAAAGTTAAAAAAGTTTTTGTGCGTTCAGGAATCCGTTACGATTACCTTACCTACGATAAAAATGACGCATTTTTCAAACAGCTTTGCGAGCATCACGTAAGCGGTCAGCTTAAAGTTGCTCCCGAACACGTTTCGGATAATGTTTTATATTATATGGGTAAGCCTTCAAAAGAGGTTTATGAGGAATTCTGCAAACGCTATAAATCTATTAATAAAAAACTGGGTAAGGAACAGTATATTGTCCCCTACCTTATGTCGAGCCATCCGGGAAGCACCTTGGAGGACGCAATAATTTTAGCGGAATTTTTAAGAGATACTAATTATTCACCGGAACAGGTTCAGGATTTTTATCCGACTCCGGGAACACTTTCCACCTGTATGTTTTACACGGGTATTGACCCGAGAACTATGGAAGAGATTTATGTTCCCAAAAGCTACGAAGAAAAACAAATGCAAAGGGCACTTCTTCAGTACAAACGTCCTGAAAACAGAGCTTTAGTTATAAAAGCCTTAAAAAAGGCAGGCAGAGAGGATTTAATAGGTTACGGTAAAGAATGTCTCGTTCGTCCGTTAAAACCTGAAAACAACCCGAATTTCAAAGGAGGAAACAAAAATTATGGCACAGATAATAGACGGCAAAAAGGTGTCGGCAAGAATAAAGCAGGAGATAAGAACAAAAACAGAGGAGCTGGCAAAAAACGGCGTTAAGGTTGGACTTGCTGTTGTTCTGGTAGGTAATGACCCTGCCTCTCAGGTTTACGTTAACAACAAGGAAAAGGCTTGCGAGGAATGCGGTTTTTATTCTGAAAAGTATTTACTTGACGAAAACGTTTCAATGAAGGAACTACTTGATTTGGTTGAGGTTTTGAATAACCGTGACGAAATATCCGGAATTCTTGTTCAGCTTCCCCTCCCAAAGCATCTTGATGAAAAAGAGGTTATCAACGCAATCAATCCTAAAAAAGACGTTGATGCTTTCCATCCTGTAAATGTAGGTAAAATTATGATTGGTGATTATGACTTTTTACCTTGCACACCTGCAGGTGTTATGGAGTTAATCAAAGAATCCGGAATTGACCCTGAAGGCAAGGAATGTGTTGTAATCGGAAGAAGTAACATTGTAGGCAAGCCTCAGGCTATGCTTCTTCTCCATAAAAATGCAACAGTTACAATCTGCCATTCAAGAACAAAAGACCTTAAGGAAGTTACAAAGAGAGCAGATATTTTAGTTGCCGCAGTAGGCAAAGCAAAATTTGTAACTGCCGATATGGTAAAGGAAGGTGCAGTTGTAATTGATGTTGGAATGAACCGTGACGAAAACGGCAAATTGTGCGGTGATGTTGACTTTGACAACGTAAGCAAAATTGCAGGAGCTATCACTCCCGTTCCCGGCGGTGTTGGTCCTATGACAATTGCAATGCTTATGCAGAACACATTAAAGGCTGCAACACTTGATAAATAATATACAATTCAAAAATAATAAACCCACGAAAACAATTCGTTTTCGTGGGCTTTAATTTTAAAACAATCCGGTTATTTTTCCGTTTTCGTCTACGTCAATTTTCTCTGCCGCAGGAACTTTTGGAAGTCCGGGCATTGTCATTATATCACCGGTTAAGGCTACTATAAAGCCTGCACCTGCAGAAACCTTTAAGTTTCTTACCGTAATTTTAAAGTTCTCCGGTGCTCCTGTTTTTGTCATATCATCCGAAAAGCTGTACTGCGTTTTAGCCATACAGATTGGCAAATTACCGAAACCAAGGTCGGTAAGCTGTTTAATCTGCTTTTCAGCGTCTGCAGTAAATACTACTCCGTCGCCACCGTAAACCTTTTTTACTATTGCATCGATTTTATTTTCGATTGTATCGTTAGCATCGTAGCTGAAGGTAAAGTCATTTTCCTTTTCACAAAGTGCAACAACTTCTTTCGCTAAATCTACACCGCCGTCGCCGCCTTTTGCCCACACATCGGAAAGAACAACGTTAACACCAAGCTTTTTACATTCCTCAATAATAAGATTAACTTCTTTTTCTGTGTCTGTCGGGAATTTATTTACCGCCACAACACATGGAAGCTTGTATACTTCCGTGATATTCTTAACGTGTCTTAAAAGATTAGGCATACCTTTAACAAGCGCTTCGCAATTTTCTGTATTAAGCTCGGTTTTTGCCACACCGCCGTGCATTTTAAGAGCACGGATTGTTGCAACCATAACAACTGCCGATGGCTTAAGATTTGCAAAACGGCACTTGATATCCAAAAACTTTTCTGCACCTAAATCCGCACCGAAGCCTGCTTCTGTAATAGCATAGTCGCCAAGGCGAAGTGCAAGCTTTGTTGCGATAACAGAATTACAGCCGTGAGCGATATTTGCAAAGGGACCACCGTGAACAAGAGCAGGTGTACCTTCTAAAGTCTGAACAAGATTTGGCTTGATTGCATCCTTAAGAAGCGCTGTCATTGCTCCCTGAGCCTTTAAATCCCCTGCTGTAACAGGTTTATCTTCATAAGTATATCCAACTATTAATTTTGAAAGTCTTTCCTTTAAATCGGAAATTGAAGATGAGAGACACAACACAGCCATAATTTCAGAAGCAACGGTTATATCGTATCCGTCTTCACGGGGAACGCCGTTTACTTTTCCGCCAAGTCCGTCTATAACGTAGCGTAACTGACGGTCATTCATATCAACGCATCTTTTCCATGTAATTCTTCTCGGGTCAATATTTAATGAATTTCCCTGATGAATGTGATTATCAAGCATAGCAGCAAGAAGATTGTTTGCCGCTCCGATTGCGTGAAAATCGCCTGTAAAGTGAAGATTTATATCTTCCATAGGTACAACCTGAGCATAACCGCCACCTGCAGCACCGCCTTTAACACCGAAAACAGGGCCAAGAGAAGGTTCACGAAGAGCAACCATAACATTCTTGCCTATCTTCTTCATTCCGTCCGCAAGACCGATTGTGGTAGTTGTTTTTCCCTCACCTGCAGGAGTTGGAGTGATAGCTGTTACTAAAACAAGCTTTCCCTCTTTTTCTTTTGTTTCCTTCATTAAAGAAATATAATCAATTTTTGCTTTATAATTACCGTACTGCTCAAGATATTTAAGGTCTATACCTGCATTTTGTGCAATTTCGGTAATATTTTTCTTTTCAACACTCTGAGCTATTTCAATATCGGTTTTCATTACTTACATCGCCTTTCAAATTATCTTAACATAACGTCGTGATATCCGCCTTCAACAATACTTGTTGCGGAAACTGCCGTAAGCTTTGCATTTTTCTGTAAATCAGGAATATTTGTTACACCGCAGTTGCACATTGTTGATTTAACCTTATAAAGGCTCTTTTCAACATTATCGTGAAGTGGACCTGCATATACAACGTAAGAATCAACACCTTCTTCAAATGAAAGCTTTGATTTTCCGCCAAGGTCATAACGCTGCCAGTTTCTCGCTCTGTTTGAACCTTCACCCCAATATTCCTTAACGTACTGACCATTTACAAACAATTTTGTTGTGGGGCTTTCGTCGAAACGTGCAAAGTATCTGCCGAGCATAATAAAGTCTGCGCCCATAGCAAGAGCTAAAGTCATATGATAGTCGTGAACGATACCGCCGTCTGAACAGATAGGAACGTAGATACCAGTCTTTTCATAGTATTCATCTCTTGCAGCAGCAACTTCAATTAATGCTGTTGCCTGACCTCTTCCGATGCCCTTTGTTTCTCTTGTAATACATATTGAACCGCCGCCGATACCTACTTTGATAAAGTCTGCACCTGCTTCAGCAAGAAACATAAAGCCGTCTCTGTCTACTACGTTACCTGCACCAACCTTTACACTGTCGCCGTATTTTTCACGGATGAAATCTATTGTTTTCTTCTGCCAGCAGCTATATCCTTCTGACGAGTCGATACAAAGCACGTCTGCACCTGCTTCAACTAAAGCAGGAACTCGTTTTTCATAGTCGAGAGTATTAATACCTGCACCAACCATATAACTCTTGTTGGCATCTAAAATTTCCTGTGGGTTTTCTTTGTGCTGTGAATAATCTTTTCTGAATACAAAGTATTTTAATTTACCCTCAGCATCAATTAACGGTAAAGAATTTAATTTATGCTCCCAGATAATATCGTTAGCTTCCTTAAGAGTTGTTGTATCGGGAGCTGTGATTAATTTTTCAATAGGTGTCATAAATTCTTTGATTTTTACATCTGTTGACATACGGCTCACTCTGTAATCTCTGCCTGTTACAATACCGAGTAATTTTCCGTTTGCTTCACCACTGTCAGTAATGGCAATTGTTGAATGTCCTTTTTCATTAACAAGAGCAATAACATCTTCTAAAGTATTCTCAGGAGTAAGGTTTGAATCACTTTCAACAAATCCCTTTTTATAATTCTTAACACGTGCAACCATTGCAGCTTCATCTTCAACTGACTGTGAACCATAGATGAATGAAAGACCGCCCTCTTTTGCAAGAGCAATAGCAAGTGTATCATTTGATACAGACTGCATAATTGCACTTACGAGAGGAATATTTAAAGTAATCGCAGGCTTTTCACCTTTTTTAAACTTTGTAAGCGGTGTTGAAAGATTTACATTTGCAGGGATACAATCTTCTGATGTATAACCCGGAATAAGTAAGTATTCGCTGAATGTTCTTGACTGTTCTTTAAAATAATATGCCATATTTCTATTCCTCCTGTATTAATTATTCATATAATGGGTACTTTTCGCAAAGTTCAATAACTTCTTTCTTAATTGCATCCTTGTTTGCTTCAAAATCTGTTGCAACAAGCTTAACCCAATGTGCAATCTTCTTCATTTCTTCTTCCTTGAAGCCTCTTGATGTTACTGCCGGAGTACCTACTCTGATACCGCTTGTAACAAATGGGCTCTGCTGGTCGTTAGGAATTGCATTTTTATTTACTGTGATATTAACCTCATCAAGTCTTGCTTCAAGCTCTTTACCTGTAATATTAAACGGAGTTAAATCGATAAGCATAAGGTGGTTATCTGTTCCGCCTGATACTACCTTAAAGCCTTCTTCTAAGAAGCTGTCTGCAAGAACCTTTGCATTTTTAACAATCTGTGTCTGATATTCTTTGAATTCAGGCTTTAAAGCTTCGCCGAAAGCTACTGCCTTTGCTGCAATAATATGCATTAATGGACCGCCCTGAATGCCGGGGAATATAGCCTTATCAATTGTTTTTGCAAGCTCTTCGCTGCAAAGGATAAGACCGCCACGGGGACCTCTTAATGTTTTATGAGTTGTTGTTGTAACAACGTGAGCATAAGGTACCGGACTTGGGTGAAGACCTGCAGCAACAAGACCTGCAATATGAGCCATATCAACCATTAAGTAAGCTCCTACCTTATCTGCAATTTCTCTGCATCTCTTAAAGTCGATTACTCTGGCATATGCACTTGCACCTGCAACGATTAATTTAGGCTTGCATTCAAGTGCTATTCTTTCCATTTCATCGTAATCAATTGTCTGTGTATCATCGCTTACACCGTAAGGAACGATATTAAAATATTTACCCGAAATATTAACAGGTGAACCGTGTGAAAGGTGACCGCCGTGAGCTAAATTCATACCCATTACTGTGTCGCCGGGCTGAACGAGCGCGAAAAATACTGCCAAATTCGCCTGAGCACCCGAATGAGGCTGAACGTTTGCGTGCTCTGCACCAAAAAGCTTTTTAGCTCTTTCACGTGCGATATCTTCAACAACGTCAACGTGAACACAACCGCCGTAATAACGGTGTCCCGGATAACCTTCTGCATATTTGTTTGTAAGTACTGAACCTGCTGCAAGCAATACCGCTTTTGATACAACATTTTCAGATGCGATTAATTCAATATTGTGTCTCTGTCTTTCAAGCTCTTTGTTACACGCAGCGTAAACTTCGCTATCGTAACTGTTTAATTCTTCAAAAAAGTTTGCCATTATTCTATTCTCCTATTTTAAATGTTTATTTATCATTCTGTTTGTTTCTTTTCCTGTTTCTTTATCAATAAATCTTGTATAAAGAGAAATTTTATTCTGCTGATCAAGACTGTTCCATATGTTGTTTGTAAATTCATCTATATCATTGCCGATTTCAACTCTTTCAGGCTCACCTGTAAAGGTTGGAAGCGGGTTTCCGTCACAAGCATATGTGTGAATAAAATGACCAAGTCCGTTTACAGACGGATATGAGAAGGTATAACGTGCACAATCACTACCCTTTTCATCTATGCTTTTAAGAATACTTACTTCATATTTGAAGCTACCGTCATTAAAAGTAAGCATTGAACTGATACGAGGTGTGAAATTAGGCTCGTCCGGTTCAAAACATCTTGATTCCAAGCTTTCTTTGAAGCTTAATCCTTTTTCAAGCCCCTCATAAACTGTATCTGTCTGGTCACCGTTTGTTACTATAAGATTATTTTCGTATACTCTTATGGGTGAATAAATTATCAGCGATGGGTCCTCAACCTTTGATGCATCAAATGGATGAATTATAACTTCGCTACCGTTTTCAACAAAAATTCTGTTACGGCTATTTTCACTTCTGCCCGAAATAAAATATCCTATAACCGCATATTTGCCGTCAGCAGATGTGCCCGTAACAATTCCTCGTCCAAGATACGGTGTCGCTTTGATGATGTCTTCAATTTTCATAATTTTGTAAGTATCCATATTTCACTACCTTTCAATAAATTTACGCCGTATATACAGAAAAAGACAGACTTCAATATAGAAATCTGCCCAGACGGTCGGCGTTTTAACTCTCTGCTCCCATGCAGTTATTTCTGCAAACCCGTCAGTAACAGAGAAACATTCTGTTTATTAGATTAATTTTATCATTTTAAGGCGATTTTGTCAATAGAATTGGTCATTTTTATTCTTATTTATGTAATATGAATATTGCTTTTTTATATAATATACGTTATACTGAATGTACAACAATAAAGAAAGGTTGTGAAATATGAAATATATTAAATTAGCAGACTACAATGCCTCTGATATCATTCTCGGTTGTATGAGAATAAGAGACAAGACTTCAAAAGAAATACAGGAGCTTGTTGAAACCGCAATTTCCTGTGGCATTAACTTTTTTGACCACGCAGATATTTATTCGGGCGGAATTTGTGAAGAGAATTTTGGTAATGCGATAAATCTTAAAAGTGCCGAACGTGAAAAAATGATTATTCAGACAAAATGCGGAATAAGCAAGGGATATTTTGACTTTTCAAAAGAACATATTATTGAAGCCGCAACAGGAAGCTTAAAAAGACTAAAAACAGATTACATTGATATTTTGCTTCTTCACCGTCCCGATCCATTGGTTGAACCCCAGGAAGTAGCTGAAGCATTTCGTTATCTTAAAGAAAAGGGTTATGTAAAACATTTTGGTGTTTCAAATCATACACCTTATCAGATACAGCTTCTTGAAAAGTACACAGATGAAAAATTAATAGTAAATCAATTGCAGTTAAGCATCGTACATTCAAAGCTTATTGATTCATCAATATGCCTTAATATGAATAACGAACAGTCTGTAAACCGTGACAGCGGAGTTTTAGACTTTTGCCGACTTAACGATATAACAATTCAGGCGTGGTCTCCTTTCCAGAAGGGTTTCTTTGGTGGTGTATTTATTGATGATAAAGAATATAGTAAATTGAACACCCTTCTTGCGGACTTAGCGAAGCAGTATAATGTTTCAAAAGAAGCAATAGCCGTTTCGTGGATTACAAGACACCCGGCAGATATGCAGGTAGTTTTAGGAACTACAAACCCCGAAAGAGTAAAAAAATGTTGTGACGGAAGTGAAATAAGATTAACCAGGAAAGAATGGAGCGACCTTTATAAAGCCGCCGGCAATATTATTCCATAATACCAATTACACTCAATTATAAACTAAATAATTAATAAGACTGCGTTAAACGCAGTCTTATTAATTAACAAAAAAAACCACGGCAAGCCGTGGTTTTGGTTTTCTGTTATTATATTAAACTGTAGCCTGTGCGATTGCCATTGCGTCAGCAAGTGTTACTTCACCATCGTTATTGAAGTCAGCTAACTTTAACTGATTAGATGTGAAACCTCCATTAACTGTGTAGTAAGCAACTGCGATAGCATCTGTCATTGTAACTTTTTCGTCACCATTTACGTCACCAACAGTACCGTCAGCTTCAACTACGATTTCTGTTCTGCCAGGATTATCAATATCTGTACCGCCCATCATAACAACAATCTTCTGACCTGCTTCTGCCGCATATTCATATGTATATGTGTTAACTTCTGAATCATAAGCAAACTGGTCGATCTGAATCATATTACCCGCTGATGGAGTAGCAACTGTTGTAGCATCGAAAATAATAATTGTTACCTGTGCATCTGTAGCTGCTGCTAAAACATCTGACGAATATGTAGCAACGATATCGCCGTCAACGATTTCAGCTGATACTGTGATATCAGCAGAATCTTCTGAAGAAGCAAGATACATCTGCTCAGCAGCATCAATCTGACCTGCTGTTATTGTAGCTGCGCTACCTACTGTTGCAAAGCTTAAAACTGCAACCATTACTACTAAAAGCATACTAATAATTTTTTTCATAACCATTCTCCCTATCTAAAATTATTATTGTTCTATATGGTGATTTTAATACAAATATAAACTTTTGTCAATACATTTCTTGAAAATTTTTATTTTTTTTCAAAAAGAAACTATAATCAAACCATATCACATATTAAATTATATACTACTTATCTTGTAATGTCAAGTAGTTTTTTTATTATAAGTGAAAATATTTTTATTTTTCTTGACTTTAAAAGCTTTTGGTTGTATAATCTTGTTTATTATACCAACAAAATGTTTCTGTCCGTTTTATTACCCACAACTTTTGTTACACTTAACCTGTAAGTTGAAATCCAACACAAACAGGAGGCAAAAGTTATGTGTGAATTTACAAAAACGGTAAAAAACTCAGAAGGAAGTGTTGACAGAAATACCACAAGGGTATCCGAGGCAGGAACTGTTATAAAGTTTCTCATCAGGCTTGCGTCACTTTTTATGGTCTATTTTCTGCTTGACAGCCATTTTAATTTCATTAATTGTGCTGTGTGCCTGTTCCTTCTTATGACAGAGCTTTACGACGTTATTTCAGAAAAATAAAAATTCATTATTATATAAGGTGAAAAATGACTTGTAATTTGTGTCCGAGAAAATGTAACATTGACAGACAGCATAAAAAAGGATTATGCAATACATACGATAAAATTCTTGCCGCGAATGCTTCCCTGCATATGTGGGAAGAGCCTTGTATTTCAGGTGACAAAGGTTCAGGCACGGTGTTTTTCAGCGGGTGTAACTTAAAATGTGTATACTGTCAGAACAGGAATATTTCATTAAATAACACCGGTAAGGAAATTTCGGTTGAAAGACTTGCTGAGATTTTCCTGGAATTGCAGAAAAAGGGTGCTCACAACATAAATCTTGTAACCGGCACTCATTTTGCAGACAAGATAGCTTGTGCCATTGGCATTGCCAGAAATAACGGATTATCCGTTCCTGTTGTTTATAACTGCAGCGGCTATGAGTCGCATGAAACCTTAAAAATGCTCGAACCCTTTGTTGATATTTATCTTCCTGATTTTAAGTACTGGGATGCTTCTCTTTCCGATAAATATTCAAAAGCACCTGATTATCCTCAGGTTGCAAAACAAGCTATCGACGAAATGGTAAAGCAGAAGGAGCTGGTTTTTGACGATGACGGCATGATGAAGCAGGGTGTGCTTGTCCGCCACCTTTGTTTACCCGGATATGTTGAAAACTCAAAAAATATTCTAAAATATCTGCATGAAAGTTACGGCAACCGTATAATTATCAGTATAATGAATCAGTTTACCCCGGCAAATCTTGAAGACTACCCCGAAATTAACAGAAAGCTTACGAAGGAAGAATACGACCTTATCGTTGCATACGCCTTAAGCTACGGAATTGAGAACGCTTATATTCAGGAAGGGGAAACAGCATCAGAAAGTTTTATACCCGATTTTGACTGTCGCGGTATATAACATATAAATAATAAGGAAAGGATGGTATAGTTGACACAGGAATTTTTCATTTCAAACAATGGTGAGTTTTTTCTGAGAATGATAGTTGCCTGCCTTTGTGGTATTGCAATCGGCATTGAAAGAAAAAACCGCGCCAAAGAAGCAGGTATACGTACTCACTGTATAGTTGCATGCGCTTCTGCACTTATGATGATTGTTTCAAAATACGGGTTTTTTGATATTGGCGAAACAGGAATGAAGGTTACAGATGCATCAAGGATTGCTTCACAGGTTGTAAGTGGCGTAGGTTTTCTCGGCGCAGGAATTATTTTTGTTCAGCGTCAGACTGTAAAAGGTCTTACTACCGCTGCAGGAATATGGGCAACATCAGGTATCGGTCTTGCTTTGGGAGCAGGTATGTATTCAGTAGGAATTGTCGCTACAATGATAATACTTGTAATGCAATACACCCTGCATTCTAACATAAAGCTTTTCCGTATGCCCAAAATCAGAGTTATCAGCATCAACGACGTAAACGAAAAAGGTTTCCAGAAATCTGCCACTCAGATGTTGCTCAGTCACGACATTCACGTAAACAATGTCAGCATCAAGAGAAGATCCGATTCAAATACTGCAGACTATATTTTCTATGTTGAAATTCATTCTCAAATTTCAGAAGAAGAAATTTCTGAGCTTTTCACATACAAGTGCAGTGTTAAAAGCGGCGAATAGAACGCATCCGTCATATGGATGCGTTTTTGTTTTTTATATATCCGCCTGTAGTCACACCAGTAAGCTTTTTAAACAAAGTATAAAAATACTTTACATTATCAAATCCGCAGAGAAACGCAATCTCTTCCTTGGTATAATTACCTGTGTTAAGAAGCATTTTTGCTTTGTTTATTCTTTTCTTATTAATGTAGTTAACCGGTGTACAGCCGTAAAATTCCTTAAAAACTCTGTTAAAATACGTCCTGCTTATATTTGATTTCACAAAAGCCGTGTTTATACTGAACTGCGTTTCAAACATATGAGTGTTTATATGTTCCACCGCTTTCTTTATAATCTCAGGACAGACTGTAGTTTTCCTTATTTCAAGTCTTGATAATATATTGTACAAATCCGACAGACTTTTGTACGTACAATTGTTTTCTTTCTTTTTCCATACCGAATATGCGTGAATAAACAAATTCTTTATTTCCTCAGAATTTTCAAATTTAAAAATTCTGACCTTATCCATAAATTTTTTGTCTGTTTCAAGATGAAAGCAAATCACCTCTTCCCCATCTGTTTCCTGGCTGTAGCTTGAGCCCGATGGGGCAAATATCACGTTACCTGTATCTATCAGCAATTCCTTTTCTTCATAAAAGAATTTGCTTTTTCCGTTTATTCTGCAGCTTAAAACGCAATATGCCTTATCGACTGTCTTTATACTGCACTTGTTTCTGTTTATATGAATTATGTCTATAATGCTGAAATTACAAACCGAATTATCCATTCTTTTCACCCCGTAATTATTTTTACATATTATAACAGGTTTGTCAAGTGTAAAAAAACAAACTTTTTGTGCCGAATTATAGGTTGAAAAGGGCAGATTTGTGTATTATACTAAACATAGGTGATAAAAAATGATTTTAACTGACTATTTAAAAAGTGAACACGATTTAACGTGGGACTTTGCAAAACAGTGCGGCGTTGAAAATGCAGTTATAAGACTACCCGAAACAAGTGATTTTGACATTACCAATTTTTCGCATTGGGAAAAGGTTTACAAAAATTTTACCGACTTTGGAATAAAGCCTGTAATTATAGAACCCCTGCCTAATGAACTGCACGACCATATAAAGGCAGGAGATGAAAAAAGGGATGAATGCATCCAAAAGGTAATTCTGATGCTTGAATATATGGATAAGCTGGACATTCGTACTCTTTGCTTTAATTTTATGGCACATATCGGTTGGCTGAGAACATCCTCAGATATAAAGGAAAGAGGCAACGCAGAAGTTACCGGTTTTGATTTGAAAGATTTTACTCCCAACGGCAAAAAGATAACACAAAACGAATTATGGGAAAACTACGAATATTTCATCAAAAAAGTTATACCTTATGCAGAAAAATATAATATAAAGCTTGCGCTTCACCCCGATGACCCTCCGCTTGAAAAGCTCGGAGATGTGGAACGTATTATGATTAGCTTTGATAATATCAAAAGAGCTATAAATATAGTAGACAGCCCTAATTTAGGAGTCACTATGTGTCAGGCTTGCTACCTTATGATGGGTGAAGATTTATACGATGTAATTCCAAAATTAAAGGATAAAATTTTCTTTATACATTTCAGGAACGTAACCGGAAATAAATTTAAATTCCACGAAACATTTCACGACAACGGAGAAATTGACATGGCTGACATTATGCGTCTTTATAAAAAACTCGGCATTAATGTTCCTATCCGTGTGGACCATGTGCCTTTAATGGCAGGTGAAATGCAGGAAACTGCAGGCTATACTGCGCTTGGCAGATTGTATGCTATCGGTTACTTAAAAGGAATTATGGAGAGTATTTATGGCAGAATTAGAGATTAAAGAATTTAACGGTGAAGGATTTTCCGTTTTGATTTCTTATAATAATTGGAGAGTGGCAATTATTAATTCCTGTGAAAGATTAAAAGAAAAGAATCTTAAAAAAATTGAAAGACATCTTGACAGTGATGAGGTTTTTATATTGCTTGAAGGAAAAGCTGTGTTGTTTACAGGAAAAGATAAGAAAAAGCAGAAAATGGAAAAAGGGAAGTTATATAATGTGAAAAAAGGTATGTGGCATTGTATAGCTTTGGAAGAAAACAGCAAGGTCGCTGTGGTGGAAAACAATGATGTATGTGAATCCAATAGCGAATTTATATTATTTTAAGGAGTTTTTATGTTTAAATTATCAGGAAAAACAGCTCTTGTGACTGGCTCATCGCAAGGAATTGGCTTTGCTCTTGCAAAAACCCTCACTGAATACGGTGCAAAGGTTTTTGTGCACGGTTCAAATAAGGAAAAATGTGAAAACGCGGCAAAGGAAATAAACAACTCTGTTGCTGTGGTTTCGGATTTGGGAAACAATACTGCGGCAGAAGAGATTTACAGACTTACAGGTGATGTTGATATTCTTATTTTAAATGCATCTGTACAGTTTCGCACACCATGGAACGAAATCGGTGATGAAGAATTCGACAAACAGATTCAGGTGAATTTGAAAAGTTCACTTAAGCTGATGCAGAAATATTTCCCCAAAATGAAAGAAAACAAATTCGGAAGAATTATAACAATCGGAAGTGTTCAGCAATACAAGCCCCACAAGGATATGGCGATATATGCTGCAAGCAAGTGTTCTCAAATGAGCCTTGTTAAAAATATTGCAAAACAGGTAGCTCCCTTTGGCATTACGGTAAATAACATTTCCCCCGGAGTTATTGCAACGCCAAGAAACGAAAAGGCATTAAGCGACATAAATTACAGCAGGCTTGTTATAGCAGGAATACCTATGGGTTATGCCGGAAAAGCCGAAGATATTTCAGGTGCGGCACTTCTTTTATGCGGTGATGCAGGAAGATATATAACAGGAACGGATATTATAATAGACGGAGGAATGAGTTTATGAAATTTAATTGCAGAGAAGATATTATTGCATTGACACCACAATGGAAAGGTGACAGACTTGATGACGGCAGACCTTATGTGCCGGACAAGTATTTAAAAGCTTTAAGAAATCTTACTTTAGAGGAAGTATGGAAGCCTATATTTGTAAAAGGCTACGAAAGCCAGTTTGAGGGCAGACTCAAGACACTTCACGATGACGGAAGAAAGTTAATAGGAAGAGCAGTAACTGCTACTTACTGTCCTTTCCGCCCCGACCTTGACGAGGTTGTTAAAAATCAGGGAAGAGCAGAAAACAGAACAGGTACATACAATCAATGGGTTATCGACAGCTTAGTTGAAGGTGACGTTGTAGTCGTTGATATGTACGATAAGATTTATAAGGGTACATTTTTAGGCGGAAATCTTACAACAGCTATAAAAAATAAAACCAAAACAGGTGGCGGTGTTATCTGGGGCGGTGTTCGTGATGTTGAACAGATGAAAAAAATCGACGATGTTCAGGTTTATTTCAGAGGTATTGACCCCACACCTATAAGAGACTTTATTATGACAGGTTTTAACACGGCAACAAGAATAGGCAATGCTATTTGTCTGCCCGGTGATATTGTATTTGGCGCAGGTGGCGGTGTATTATTTATTCCATCCCATCTTGTCCCGGAGGTTGTTGACGGTGCGTCAAAAACCCAGGTCAAGGATATGTTCGGTTTTGAAATGATTACACAGAATAAATTCACTACTGCACAGATTGATAAAAACACATGGACAAAAGAAATGCTTGACCTTCTTATGGACTTTATCGAAAATGACGACAGAGCTGCTGAATACAGAGGTATGGACTGGTCACACGAATATGACCTTGCAATTAACGGTGATCCGACTGATACTCAGTCAGCACTTTAAAAAAGGATTGGTTTTATGAATATTTATGTTTCATCATGTGCTGAAGACGGCGGAATTTACAGGTATAATCTTAATAAAAACGGTAAGCTTGAATTTTTGGATATTACGCCTCTTGACAGACCGATGTACACAATTAAATCGGATAAAAAAATGCATATTCTTCTTCGTGCACCTTTTGAAAATTCCAACGACAGCGGTATTGTAACCGCAGAGATTGCAGAAGATGGAGTATTAACAAAACCGACTTCACCCATTTCAACCAAAGGGGAAGTTGCTTGCCATTTAACAGAATACAATGGTGAAATTTTCTGTGCAAACTACATTTCGGGAAGTGTTTTCAGAACGCCTGATTTACTTAAGGTTCACGAAGGATATGGTCCAAATCTACCTCGTCAGGATAAAGCCCACACCCATTTTACGGGAGTTACCCCGGATAAAAAATATATTGCAGTCTGCGATTTAGGACTTGATACGGTGTTCTTTTACGACAAAAATTTAAATGTTGTAAATTCTGTTAAGGTTCCCGACGGTCACGGAGCAAGACATCTTGTTTTTTCCGACGACGGAAAATATATGTTCGTGGTAAATGAGCTTAAATCTACAGTTTCGGTTTTTTCGTACAACGATGCAAAATGTACTTTGCTTGATACAAAAAGCTGTCTTCCTGCAGATTTTACGGGTGAAAGCTTTGCTTCTGCAATACGTTTAAAAAATGATAAAATTTATGTTTCCAACAGAGGACATAATTCTATTGCCGAGCTTAATTTTGACGGAAGAAAATTAGAACTTATATCCGCTTATTCCTGTCACGGCAACTTTCCAAGGGATTTTGACTTTTTCGGCGAGTATATAGTTTGCACAAATCAGTTCAGCAATGACATAACGGTACTGGATAAAGATTTCAACCTTACGGATAAGGTTTCAGATATAAAAGAAGCTATTTGCGTTACAGGAGAATAACTATGATTAAAAGTCTGAACATTACCCCGGTTTCTATGGTAACACGGGATAACAAACAAAGAATTAATATTGAATTTGAAACAAAATATGCTTCTCATCTCTTTCTTTCGGTATTAAGTGGAAATAACAAAATAGTTGACAAAATTGATGTTGCTTTTAACAATGGTAAAGGCACAACCTTTGCTATGCTTCCCATTCAAGATACGGATGTGGAAGCAGATTTTGTTTTCTGCGATAAAAATGAAAATATTTTATACTCCGTTTCTGTTTTATGGAAAAAGCCAAGAGAATGGACACTTTTCGCAATGATTTCCTCCCACACCGATATAGGACTTCATAATTCCCAGTATATCCAACGTTTTGAAAGCTGCCGCTTTACCGATATGGCACAAAATCTTTGCGACGAAACAGAAAATCGTGACGAAAACGACAGGTACCGTTACACTATGGAAGGCACTTGGTTTTTCAACAATTATATGCAGGACCGCGATGGTGAAAAGTGTAAAAGACTTATTGACAATTATATAAAAACAGGGAAAATAGGTGTTTGCGGAGGAGTTGCAGGAAATCACACGCAGGTTTACGGTCTTGAAGAAATGTGCAGAAGTGCATATGAAAAGAAGCGTTTGCTTAAAAATTGGGGCGTTAAAACCGAAACTTTGAGTATGATTGACAACAACGGGTTAAGTCCGTCACTTATTCAGGCATACAGCGAAGCAGGATACAAAAATCTGATTTTTGCACCTAACCACTGGAATCCGATATACTCTACCTTATGGGAAATGAACAGAACCAACGACAGCTGTATATGGGATACCAACACAAGTGGCGGAGGCTCAAGAATAGATGTAAGGTACGATTCAAATCTGCCTATGGTGTTTTACTGGGAAGATGACAAGAAGAACAGAATTTTAGTATGGTGTTCGACCCAGTACGGTCACGGAGGAAATGAATTCGGGTTTCATCCGCAGAACGGATTTACCTACAACAGTCTTAAAAGTGTTGAATACCATATGAGCAGACAGCTTCCGAAAATAGAAGAAAAATATCCTTACGACACCTGGCTTTTTGCCTGCTACAGCGACGACCAGGAGCCTAATCTTGCTCTTTGTGACTCTATCAGGGACTGGAACGAAAAATGGAAATTCCCTCAAATAAGAGCTTTGGGAAATCCTGATACTCCTTTTAACATTTTAAGAGAAAAATTCGATGATAAAATTCCCATTTTAAAAGGTGATATTACCGGTGGATGGTATCAGCATCCAGTTTCGACACCGGAGCTTCTTGCAGATAAATTTGAAGTCGACAGAATACTTCCCGATGCAGAAAAATGGTCAACGATTGCCTGTTTACTCGATAATAATTACAAATATCCCAAAGAAGATTTCAGACGGGCGTGGGATTATTTGTTATATAACGATGAGCACTCTTACGGTACTAGCGGATATCAGGGCAGACGTGTATACGAAACCTGGATGCAACACCGTGACTGGATAAACAAGGCGCGTAACACCGCAACCGAAGAAACAAAAAAAACATTAGCTTTGATTACGTCAAAGATTTCTGCCAAAGAAGAAAGTGTGGTTGTTTTTAACTCAACTCTTCAGGAAAGAAAAGAGCTTATTGAAACCGATTTTGGTTATAAAACAGTTAATGTTCCGCCTTTTGGATACATAACCGTTCCTAAAAAGGATTTTTTGCCTTACGATAAAGTAAAAGAAATTTCTTCCGCTCCGCCTGTAATTGAAAATAAATTTTATAAGGTTACTTTTAAAGAAAGCGGTGCTTTATATTCTGTTTTCGATAAATTATTAAATAAAGAACTACTTGATTTGAATTCACCTTACGGAGCAAATGAAATTATTTATACAAATGATAATCATCAAACGTTTAAAACGGCATTAAATGCTGATTTTGAAATCATTACGGAGCCTGAAAAGACAACTGTAATTGTAAAAAATGAAATCGAGGGTCTTGGTACGGAAATTGTTCAGAAGGTTACTCTTATCAACTACGAAAAACGTATAGATTTTGATAATAAACTGTTCCACGTTAAGGATATGATTAACAAAAACCGCTATCTGCGTTATCTTTATATTTCGTTTCCGTTTTTGGTTGAGAAAGCAAAAAGGTACTGCCATTTAAACGGCTGTGTCTGCGAATACGCTAAAGATGTAACAGGACACGGAACTGACGTTTATATGGCAATGCGTTCCTGGTGCGCCGCCGAAAACAATGATTTTGGTGTTGCCTGCTTTTCACCCGATTCAACCTTGGTTGAATTTGATCACATTCACCCCGATAAAACGGATTTTGCAAATGCAGGAGACAGCTCAAAAATGTTTATGTACGTTGCGAACGACTGGCTTCAGATGCACTGCATCGGCGGAAGTCATCTTGACTTGCGGTTCCGTTACTCCATAACCTCATACCTCATGAATTACAAGTCTGCAAAAATTGATTCTATGGCAGAAAGACTTGAAACACCGCTTTATATGACGGAAATTTCTACGCAAAAAGGGACTTTCGACAAGACAGAGCAAAGCTTTATTGAAATTGACAAGGATTTAAGATTTTTATGCTTAAAGCCTGCTGATGATACCAAAGGACTTATACTCCGTCTGTACGGTAACGACTGTGACACAGAAATAACAAGCTCTGTTTTAGGAAATATTGATACTGTGAAAAACACCGTCGATGAGCAGATGTATAGTGGAAATGACAGTAATTTTCATACCTTCAGACTTTTAAAGGATTCCGTACGTATTCCTTTAACAAAAGACACCATGTGTTCTGACGCTTTGTCTGTAGGGGCGGTTTATACAGGTCTTATTTCAAAACCAATGGCAGCCTGTGGGGAAAACGACGGACAATTGTATCTTTTATGGGGACAAAACACAGAAGAAAAATTCTCCCACTACAAGCTGTATCGCAGCGAGAATGAAAATTTCGAAGCAAATGATAATACCTTTTTATGTAACGTTTACCCCGAAGAATACAAGGTAGCACGTTATGAAGACAAAAACTTAAAAACACATACCGCGTATTACTATAAAGTTTGTGCTGTAGATAAAGACGGTTTCTGCGGTAAAATGAGTGATACCTTCTGCGGTATAACAAAAGAAATTTAGTAATAAAGGTTGCAGTTACACTATAAATAGTACCTGCAACCTTTTAAATTTGACTTATTCGACAAGTTATAGTATAATTTGCATATAAGTATGCTTTTGTGAGGTATGAATATGAATAAAAAGAAAAAAATAGGCGACAGAAGAGACGGTGTATGGATTAAGGATATTGATTCAATGCACGTTATAATGCCTTTTATATACCCGAACCGTTGTGATAATGAAGCTTTTATAAGTGAGAGCATCGATGTTACGAATCTTCTTGCTTTCATTGAAGAAAAAAATAAAAGCTGCAGCGGTGCACCCTACACACTTTTTCAGGCGTTTATTGCTTCTTTCGGTAAAATTCTTCAGCTTCGTCCGAAAATGAACCGTTTCGTAAAAAGAAACAGAGTATATCAGAGAAGGACTTTTTCAGCAGCCTTTACAGTAAAAAAACAGTTTAACGATAAGGCTCTTGAATCACTTGCTTTTATGAATTTTTCAGAAGATGACACTATCGATTCTATTCACGAAAAGCTTGTTAAGGAAATTGCAGTATGTAAAAGTGATACGCAAAAGGATAACACGACGGATGCAATGGATATGATGAAGAAGCTCCCCTTCCCGATTCTTTCTTTCCTTATGTGGTGCTACAAAAAGCTTGACAATTACGGTCTTGTGCCTGAATCACTGGTTAAAACCGACCCTAATCAGGCTACGGTATTTTTATCAAACTTTGGCTCAATAGGACTTCCTGCAGGGTACCATCACCTGACAAACTGGGGAACAAATTCAATTTTTGTAGTAGTGGGCAAAATTTACGACAAGCCTGTATTTTCTCCTGACGGAAGCTATGAAATGAGAAAAACGGTAGATTTAGGGCTTACAATAGATGAACGTATAGCAGATGGTTTTTATTACTCCAAAACGATACGAATTTTAAAATATATTCTTGAAAACCCGGATTTGCTTGACAGACCTGCTAAGGAGGAAATTGATTATGACGCAGTTAAACGCACCATGGCTTGAAAATTTAGGTGATGTTCCTGCCTCGCTTACCTACAGCGACGGAACAATATTTGACGCAATCGAAGAGAGTGCAAAAGCTTATCCCGATTACATTGCTTTTGATTTTATGGGTTCGGCAACAAAATACAGCGATTTCATAAAAAGAATAAAGGAAGCTGCAACCTCGCTTCACAAAATAGGGGTGCGTAAAGGTGATAAGGTTACGGTTTGTATGCCTAATTCACCCCAGGGTGTTATCATTTTCTATGCGATAAACTACATCGGCGGTATTGCGAATATGATTCATCCTCTTTCTGCAGAAAAGGAAATTGAATTTTACATTGAAGAATCAAAAAGTAAATTCTGTCTTACCATAGATATCGCTTTTTCCAAGTTTGAAAACATTCTTAAAAGCGGAGCTTTAAAAAAGCTTATAGTTACAAGTGTTAAGGACGCACTCTCTCCTTTTATGAAAATTGCGTACACCTTAACGCAGAAAAAGGTTAACATCGACCTCCCCGAAAATGGTTGTGTTATTATGTGGAATGACTTTTTAAAGCTTGCCAAGGATGAAACACAAGTCTCTAAAGCGGTTATGGATTGTAATGATACAGCGGTTATCCTCTACAGCGGAGGAACAACGGGTAAAACAAAAGGAATTATGCTTACAAGCTACAATTTCAATGCTCTTGCCAAGCAGGTTATTGCCACAAACAAAATGTTTGCTCCCGGAGACAAAATGCTTGCCATTATGCCGATATTCCACGGTTTTGGCCTGGGTGTAGGAATCCATTCGATGCTTGCAAGCGGAGGAAGATGTGTTCTTATTCCAAGATTCACTCCCGACAGCTGTGCAGATTTAATCAAAAAACACAGACCTAACTTTATCGCAGGCGTTCCTACTCTTTACGAGGCATTTTTACGAAGCCCCAAATTTGACAACATAGACCTTTCCTGTTTCAAGGGAGTTTTCTCAGGCGGTGATTCTTTATCGGTTGAGCTGAAAAAGAAGATTGATAAATTCTTAAAAGACCATAACGGAAAGGTTATAATACGTGAAGGCTACGGCACAACCGAATGTGTTACAGCCTGCTGTCTTACACCTACACATATGTCACGTGACGGAAGCATAGGGTTTCCTTTCCCTGATACATTCTTTAAAATTGTTGCGGTTAACACAACCGACGAGGTTCCATACGGTCAGGAGGGTGAAATCTGCATTTGCGGACCTACCGTTATGAAAGGATATATGGACCAGGAGGAAGAAACAAATAATACGTTAAAGCTTCATTCTGACGGCAAGCAATGGCTTCATACCGGTGACCTTGGTATGATGGATGAGGATGGCTTCATATACTTTAAGCAAAGAATTAAAAGAATGATTGTAACAAGCGGATATAACGTATATCCGTCACAGCTTGAAAATATTTTAGATGCTCACGAATTAATTCAGATGAGCTGTGTTATAGGTGTTGCAGACCCATACAAAATGCAGAAGGTAAAAGCGTTTATTATGCTTAAGGATAAAACTCTTGCAACTGATGAAACAAAGGCATTAATTTTAGAGTACTGCAAAAAGAATATGGCAAAATATGCAATTCCCTACGACATTGAATTCCGTGATACTCTTCCTAAAACCTTGGTTGGTAAGGTTGCGTACAGAGTTTTAGAACAGGAAGAGCTTGGGAAAACAGAAGAATAACAATGAGGCTATATTGATATGAACAGAGTTGTAATTGAAACCGGAGCAAAAAATTATCAGATTTTTCAGCAAAAAGACGGTTTTGCGGAAATAACCTTAAACGGTAGTGTGATTACCGAAGGCACAAAAGAAGGCGAATATAAGGTTTTTGCAACCGTTGCTTACGAGGATACCCAGGAAATGCTTTTCTGGTGGAAAGAATGTAAGTTAAACGGTAAAAAGTGGTCTGTTACTCTGACAGTTCCTACCGGAGGACCTTACACAATAAAAACCTGTGCCAATTTTAACCATCCCGAGTTTATGGAATGGTCGCGAAGAGGTGACAGCATTTTCCACGTAGGTGTTGGAGATTTATTCGTCATCGCAGGACAGAGCAATTCAGCAGGATATTCAAAGGATTTTGCATATGACCCTGCAGAAAGCGGCGTTCATTTGTTAGGTAACGACAAAGAATGGCACTTAGCCGTTCATCCTTTGCAGGATTCAAGCTTTTGTGACAGCCCCAATACAGATGGTTCAAACTGCGGTATTTCCATGTACCTTACTTTCGCAAAGTATTTAAAAAGATACTTAAACTATCCTATCGGGCTTATTCAGTCTGCTTTGGGCGGCTCAACCCTTAATAACTGGAACGAATTTTTATACTCTAATATGCTTGATTCAATAAACGTTGCAGGCGGAAGCATAAAAGCTTTTTTGTGGCATCAGGGTTGCAGCGAAACAGGAAATGAAACAAATGCCAAAGCTTATAAAGAACGTTTCCTTAAAATGAAAGAAAAGCTTTGCATGGATATAAATAATCCCGATTTACCTGTTTTTATGTTTCAGCTTAACAGACATATTGCAAGAACCGGCAACAGCATTTACTGGGGTGTTGTTAACGAAAATATCCGTCAGCTAAAAAACGAAAAGAATATTTACGTTATCCCTACAAGTGACGGTACACTTTCTGACGGAATACATAACGACGCATTTTCAAATTTAAAATTCGGTGAAAGACTTGCAAAAACAGTTTTAAACAAGTTGTACAACAAGCAGTTCTTATGCAACGCTCCTGATATAAAATCAGCAGAAATGCAAAAAGACGGAAGTGTTATTTTAACTTTTGAAAATATTGTTGATAAAATATACACCTTTGAATGTGCTCCCGAAATGCTTGAAATAGATGCCGTCGACAGTTGTGGCGAAGTTCACATAAGTGACTTTGAGGAAATTTTCCCCGATAAATTAAGACTTGTTTTTCCCAGAAAGCTTGAAAAGGGAGCTGTTATAAATTGCAGTTGGAAAGCAAACAGAATGGGAGTTGTTCCTTGCGACTATGCAAATCATATACCAACTCTTTCATTTATGAACGTAAAAATTAAAAATTTATAATTAAAAATGTGTTTCAATTTGTGAAAACCCACTTATTGAAACACATTCTTTTTTAATATTTAATTATTCTGTCCTCGCCCGCACCGAAACGTATCAACCTTAATTCTCTGCTTTCGGTATTTAATGCACATATATTCCAGCATTCCTGAGAAAGAGTATTCTTTTCTCTTTTAACTTCTGTAAGGTTACACTTATTGATAGCCGAGCTTATGCTTTGAGATGGTATTGTAACATAATTAATGCCACCTACAACGGCATATCCGTCTGCTCCGTAGCCGCCTGCAATCCAGGCAACGATATTTATACCTCTGTCCTTTGCCTGCTGAAGTACGGCAAGAGTTTTTTCTATCGAAAAGCCCTGATAAATAAACGGGTCCTCTCCGTTTTCAAAACGTGAGTGGGGTATTCTGTGTGAAAAAATAATAACATTCCAGCCCATTGGAAGATTTAAAGCTTCCTTATCAAGCCATACTGTTTGTTTTACGCCTAACGATATGTATTTTTCGTACATTTCATTCTCTCTGTCAAGGTCAGAAACATACGAGCAAAGACATATAATTCTTGTCTTTTTGTCTTCCATATCAGCGTAATAATAAGGGGCATTCCCGTTTCTTACAACATACTCATTTAAAAACACAGTATCTTCGCTCCAGGATTCGTCACACACTATATTGCAGGCAAGCTGACCTTTGAATCTTTCATCACGCCAACCATCATTATAACCCTGACAAACAAAAAGCTTTCTGCTTTTTGTTGAATCCTTGTAACTTTGCATTTCTTCTCTCATAAGACGTCGTGAAATTTTTTCGGGGTTATTACCTAAAATAAAATTACCGCAATGAACCGAAAAATCGAAATTTGCTTCCTTATCAATTTCGGCTATGTTTTCTCTTGTAACAGCACCTTCATCGGAAAGCTTTGAATCGGACAAAAGTGCAAAGCACAAATCGTATTTATCTTCCTTTAATGTGTTAACTGTTTTTGTTATTTCTTCGCTAAAATAGGATTTCATGCTTCTTCACCTCCGTAGTTTACCACTCTGTCCAATCCTGCACCGAAACGGATTAAATTAACTGTTTTTTCTTTTTTATTCCATACTGCAATTTCCCACAAATCCTCGGTTTTGGTGTTTAATTCTCTTTCGGGGTAATAGCCGAATTTCATAGGCCACAGCTGTGGAACGTAGGCAGTCTGAGATGCTACGGTTACAAAATTTATTCCGTCTATGCACACGTGGTTATCGCCGTGGTGGTGACCTATAAACCATACTGCAACATCAAATTTGTTTTCCTTTGATTTTTTCACAAGACTTTGGAAAATTCTTGCTCCGTTATGTATAGGTGTTTCTTCGTATTTGCTTTTTTCCTCAAATCCGTATAAAGGAACCTCGTGGGAGAATAAAAATACAGTCCAGCCTTCCTTTACGTTAAAGGCTTCATTTTCAAGCCATAATGCCTGAACGTCATCAATTCCGTCACGTTTTTTAAAGGGTGTGCCGTCATCAAAGCCTTCGTAGAAAAAGGTGCCCACTATTATAAATCTTACCTTTTCTTCTTCAAAATCAGCATAAAAATACTGCTTTCCTTCGGGACGGGTTACGTTTTTATATTCATTTGTAAAATTCGTTGCTTCAAACCATTCGGAATCTATTGCCATATCACCCCAAAAACCGTCGTGATTACCCTGTGCAGGGTAAAAAGGCTTTGGTGCTACTGCATCCAGATAAAGTGCCATTTGTTCCTTTAAAATTTTCTTGGTTACACTTCGTGGAAGATTACCGTTTAAAAAGTCGCCCATATGAGCAAAGCATTTAAAGTTAACTTTTTGGCTTACTGCTTTTATATTCTCTGCAAAGTCTTCCATAGAATTATCAAGATGGGAATCGGTAGCCATACCGAAAACCATATCATATTCAAGGGAATTTACCTTTTGGCAAACTCTTTGAATTTCGTCTTTATACCATTCTTTTATCATTTTAATCACCGTGAAAATTATAACCTAAAATATATTTTGTGTCAATATAAACAGCTTGATTTACTAATTCATATGTTGTATAATTAATGTGAACAATCGGTGAATTAAATTTTTACATAATTTCCATAGCTTTTTTTACATTTTGTGTTACAATATAACTATGAAAGGAGTCTTGTTATGTATAATATACTTATTGTTGACGACGAGGCAGGCATCCGCGATATTATAAAGGAGTACCTTGAATTTGAAAATTTTAGCTTCGACGAAGCCGGAGACGGTCTTGAGGCTATCGAAAAGATAAGAAATTCTGATTTTGATGCAGTTATTTTAGATATTATGATGCCTAAGGTTGACGGTTTTACCGCACTTCGTGAAATAAGAAAGTTTTCACAGGTGCCTGTTATTATGCTGTCGGCACGTGGTGAGGAATACGATAAATTATTCGGCTTTGAATTAGGTGTTGACGACTATGTTACAAAGCCCTTCAGTCCCAAAGAGCTGATTGCACGAATCAAATCCATAATAAAAAGAGCAAATCCCGCTCCTTCCACAGACGGAATTTTAATTGCGGGAGGAATTGAAATAGACGAAAACGGAAGAAAGGTTTTAATTGACGGAAAAACCGCATCACTTACACCGAAGGAATTTGATATACTTGTATTTATGATAAAAAACAAAAACGTAGTTCTCTCCAGAGAAAAAATTCTTGAAAAATTATGGGGATATGAATTTTTCGGTGACGACAGAACTGTTGACACACATATAAAAATGCTTCGTAACAGCATAGGTCCGTACCGTGATTTTATTCAGACAGTTTGGGGTATCGGATATAAATTTGAAGTTCCCGAAGCAAAGAGTGAAGTATGAAACATATACACGGTCCGAAATCAATTAAAACAAAAACATTTTTATATATAATGTCAGTTGTTGCCGTAATACTTGTACTTATGTATACTATGCAGATTATCGGTCTGCAGCGAATTTACGAGTTTACCAAACAGAATGAAGTAAAAAGTGCGCAGAAGGAAATGGTTTCAGAATTGGAAAGCGGTGATCTTCGTTCATCAATTGACAGTATTATGACCCTCTCCAGACACAGCGACATTTTTGTTGAAATATACGATTCCGAAAAGGAAATTGTTATGTCTCCGTTTATGTATATGGAGGAAAGAACATGGAATTTTCAACAGCGGTATCCTTTTAACAATCTTATTTCGAGAGTGAGAATGTCAGACTTTATTGACAAGCTGGAGGAAACAGGGAAAAATTCACTGGTAATACGTGTTAAAAACAAAAGTGACATAACAAGCACAATCGTACTTGTAGACAAATTCACCAATGACGGAAACTCCTTCTATCTTGTAACAAGCTCTGCTCTTGCACCTGTTGCGGCAACCTCGGAAATTCTGAAAAAAATATTCGTCATAATTCTTATTACTGTGCTTATAATATCGGTTATTATTTCTATGATACTCGCAATTTCATACACAAGACCGTTAAGAAAGCTTTCAAGTGCAGCAAAAGCTGTTACGGCAGGAGATTATTCGGTACGTATTGACAATAAATTTAACGATGAAATAGGACTTCTTATTGACGATTTCAACAATATGACAACTCAGCTTTCAAAGGTTGACAGTATGCGTAAGGACCTTGTGGCAAATGTAAGTCACGAGCTCCGTACACCTCTTACTATGATTAAGGGTTATGCTGAAACGATACGTGACCTTACGGGAGACAGACCTGAAAAAAGAGAAAAGCAGCTGGAAATCATTATAAATGAGTCGGACAGACTTTCAAATCTGATTACCAATATACTTGACCTTTCTTCCCTTCAGGCAGGACAACCCAGATTTGAAAAAACTGAGTTTAACTTATCCCGAACGGTTACAGACCTTCTTAAGAGATACGATATTTTCAAAGACCAGGGTTATACTTTTAACGTAAACATAACGCCCGATCTTACAGTAACAGGCGATAAAGACCGCCTTATGCAGGTTATTTGCAATCTTCTCGACAACGCAATTAACCATAGTGTGGAAAATAAACAGATTTTTGTGACGTTAAGTAAAAAAGATACTCCGTTTCTTGAAATCACCAATTTCGGTGACGTCATAGAAAAAGAAAATCTTCCCCACATATGGGAACGGTACTACAGAATTGACAAGGTAGGAAACCGCCGTGTAACAGGAACAGGAATCGGTCTTTCTATCGTAAAGGAAATATTAGTTGCCCACAACTTCCGTTTCGGTGTTTCAAGCAGCGAAGAAGACGGAACAACCTTCTATGTGAAATTCGGAAGCTGAAATTTATAAGGGAATGTAAAAAAAGTTCATAATCGCAAAAAGGCTTAAATAATAGTATCTACAATGTGATAAGTTTGTCAAAATTGAAAAAATAAATACACACTTAAGGAAAAATATCGTTTTTGTACGATATTTTTTCTATTAGGTAAGCCTTTTTGCTCGAACGAACTTCGCCTAACTCGCTGTACCATCGTACAGCTTCGGGTACCTGTAAATGCCTTTGAACAGGCATTTACAGCTCAGTTCGTCCGTTCTGCAACATTTTTTCCTATTCCCTAACAAGGACTGTAAAAAATCGATGATTTTTTACAGTCCTTGTTTTTATATTTCAATTTCAGGATTATTGAATTTCTCAGGTTCATCAAACATTTCACAGGGTTTTATTGTGTTATAAAAATTAACCATAGTTGCATTCTGATAAGGCGTTATCCATATATATGCAATACCAAACGTTACAACACCCAATAAATCCCATCCGATAAAAGAAAGTAAAAGCTCAAACAAATCCATTTTATGACCGTTCATCATTTCCTTTGAACGTCTGATTGCTTCCAGAGCCGGCATCTGCTTATTCTCCGCCAGTATATAAGGCGCCATCGAATAAGAGTACATTTTTATTATCCCGGGAATTATAAACAACAATCCCCACAGAAGAGTAAATAATCCTATGAAAAAATATATTTTAAAAGCACTCCAGAAATCGTTAAAACCTGAAAAAGCATCTTCAATTCTTGGCTTTACGCCTTTTGCAAGATTTAAGTAAATAATTGCCATACTAAGAGAAAAGGCAGGTGTTATAAAGCTATTAACAGCCGAACCCAAAGGACCAACCCAGCCAAGCACAAAGATTGCAGCAAAGCTTATCAGCTCTATTATAAGTGTTATCGCAAAAAGTATTCCGATATTTCCTCTTATCTGGTTCTTTGCCATTGTTTTTAAATATCCTCTGTCCATAATCATCACCTTTCATTAAAATTTCTGCTACATTATATCACTAAAGCTCTGTTTTTGTCAACATAGGTACACTTTTTTTACAATTGTACCATTATTATTGTATTTTTATAATTATTAACTTTATTTTTGTGCACATTGCACAAAAAAACTTTTAAAAATTAAAAAGGAATTTGAAAAGGAATATAGAATTCTCGAAGTATATACACAATCGTGTAAAATTATTTTATATAAAGGAGTGGTAAAAATGAAAGCATACAATTGCAATGATATTAAAAATGTATGCGTATTAGGTCATGGAGGTGCGGGTAAGACTTCTTTGACTGAAGCTATGCTGTATTTAGGTGAAGGAACAGACAGACTTGGTAAAGTTGCAGACGGAAATACAGTTTCTGACTATGACGCCGAAGAAGTCAAGAGAAAAATTTCAATTAATTTAACAGTAAATCCTCTTGAATGGAAGAATAGAAAAATAAACATTTTAGACGCTCCCGGATTTTTTGATTTTGAGGGCGAAGCTCATCAG
The DNA here is from genome assembly GCA_017626145.1 of Clostridia bacterium. GTDB lineage: Bacteria > Bacillota > Clostridia > RGIG6154 > RGIG6154 > RGIG8497. The sequence continues at coordinate 10,776 of JAGAJK010000087.1, read as the reverse complement.
GCTCTTCGTATTGCTGCCAGCACTTTAATTGTCGTTTCAGCCAAATCGGGCGTTAATGCAGGCACAGAATTTGCATGGAATTACACAAACGAAAGAAAAATTCCAAAGATTATATTTATAAGCAAGATGGATGCGGATACCGCTGACTACAATAAGGTTCTCGCACAGCTCAAGGATACCTTCGGAAACTCCATAGCTCCGTTCTATGTTCCTATTATAGAAGATGATAAATTCAAAGGCTACGTTAACGTTGTTAAAATGCAGGGCAGAATTTTCGTTGACGGAAAAATTCAGGACGTTCCTGTTCCCGACAGTATGATTGAAGAAATTCAGCCTGCAAGGCAGATGATTATGGAAGCCGTTGCAGAAACAAGCGAAGACTTGATGAACAAGTTCTTTGACGGTGAAGAATTTACAGAAGAAGAAATCACAAAGGCAGTAAAACAGGGTGTTGCAGACCTTTCTATTACACCTGTTATTTGCGGTTCGGCATTTACATCTGCAAGTATCAGAAAGCTTCTGGATGCTATTATTGAATATATGCCCTCACCTAATGAAATCGGTCCTCAGATAGGTGTAAAACCCGATGGAAGCGAAATTGCTGTTGAATGTACAGAAACCGACCCGTTCTCAGCTTACGTTTTCAAAACAATTTCCGACCCGTTTGTTGGTAAATTATCATTTGTTAAGGTATATTCAGGTGTTTTGAAGGCTGATTCAACTCTATACAACGCAAACAAGCAGATAACAGAAAAAATCGGTAAAATCTCATTTATGAGAGGTAAAAAATTAATTGATACACCCGAAATTACATACGGTGATTTAGGCGTTATTCCTAAGCTTACAAAGACAGAAACAGGAGACACACTGTGCTCTCAGTCAAATCCGTTTACATTTGCACCTATCGATTTCCCGAAGCCTTGTATGACTCTTGCAATTGCTCCTAAGGAAAAAGGTGACGAAGAAAAAATCAGCTCAGGTCTTGCAAAAATCCGTGAAGAAGACAAGACTCTTGCTGTTGAAATCAACAAAGAAACACACCAGACACTTTTAAGTGGTCTTGGTGATTTGCAGCTTGAAGTTGTTCTTTCAAAGCTTAAAGAAAAATACAAGGTTGATGCCGTTCTTTCAGCTCCGAGAATTGCTTACCGTGAAACAGTAAGAAGAAGAGTTGAGGTTGAAGGAAAACATAAGAAACAGTCAGGCGGTCACGGTCAGTACGGTCACGTTAAAATTGCTTTTGAACCCTGGGAAACAGAAGAGCTTGTTTTTGCTGAACAGGTTGTAGGCGGAAGCGTTCCTAAGAACTACTTCCCTGCTGTTGAAAAGGGTCTTAAGGAATCCTGTCTTACAGGCGTTCTTGCAGGATATCCTGTTGTAGGTCTTAAAGCAACATTGCTTGACGGTTCTTACCATCCCGTTGATTCATCTGAAATGGCATTTAAAGTAGCTGCAAACCTTGCGTTCAAAGCAGGTATGCCTCAGGCAATTCCTGTTTTACTTGAACCCATCGACACAGTTGAGATCACCGCTCCCGACAGGTACACAGGAGACATTATCAGTGATGTTAACAAGCGTCGTGGTCGTGTTATGGGTATGAATCCCGACGGCAAAGGAAATCAGGTTATTTCTGCTGAAATCCCTGCAGCTGAGCTTGCAAAATATGCAACAGACTTAAAGTCTATGACTCAGTCAAGAGGAAGATACGTTCACGAATTTATACGTTACGAGGAAGCTCCGGCAAACATTGTTGAAAAGGTTGTAGCAGATTCAAAGAAAGACGAATAAAAATATGACGGCACAGCGAAAGCTGTGCCGTTCAGCCTATTAAAAAGTCGTTCTACCGCAAGCAGAATTGTTTTTTGAATTATACTAATTTGTAGTTTTTATTATTCAAACTTAGTAATACTACTTAAAAATGCCTATAAACATCAAGTTTATAGGCATTTTGCTTGCTTTTTCCGAACGCAAACTCTACCGTATCTACATACGTCGACGATTTCGCGTTCGAAAAATTTAACTTCCTTTTTCCTCGTCTGTCAGCCTATTAAAAAGTCGTTCTACCACAAGTGAAGAATTTTTCATTAATATTTATTCAGGAAAATAAGTCACCTTATTACTTGGAGTCACATCAGCCGCAACACTTATTTTTACTTTTTTTCCTTTATATTGTTCAAACAATTCTGTACTCAGTAACTCTGTAGTTTCCGGAAACAGCGTTACAAGATTCGTTTGCGTGTTAATATCCGCACTTTCATCAAGATTTTCACTGTCTATATATTTTTCTGAAACTACACTTTTACCAATTCTTATTTTATCGTAATTTTTTCCTATTTTATACAGACCTTCACATGGTATATTATACAATGTTGCTTCAACATACTCTTCATATTCGGTTATAACAGAGCCTTCCTCTAACATCATTTCCGATATTTCGCATTTAACCTGGCTCTGTCCCGAGACAAATAAAACCACCTCTGAAATCTTTTTATCTTCAACGGTAGCGGTTTTTTGAGTATAAGTCCACTGAGTAGATGTTCCGTCTTCGTAAATGGCAACAATACGCGGAATATTTGACGCTGACTTACCTGAAGTGTAATTTCTTTTACATGAAAAAGTGTACGTTTTTCCCGCTTCAAATCTCGGAATAACTTTCGGAGACAAGGAAGCATAATATCTTCCCGAAACAGAAACTCCTGTTTCTTTTTTCTCAACTGTACAGTAATTCGTACTTACAACATCATCATAAGAAATAAGATTTTTCCCTTTTATCGTAATTTGAGGATTCTTTACGCAGTAAACCGGATAAGCATTTTTCCCGCTTCTTTCTTCTTCGTATATTCTGTAACAAAGCTGAAAATCTTCATAAACACCTTCTTCCTCACCCTGAACTATCTTTATTGCTTCACATACTGAATCAACGGACTGCTCGCCGGCGTTAAAGTTTTCGGCATAAACAAGAAAGCTGTCTTTTTTTGTTTCATCGGAAACAGTTAAATCCGACTTATAAACCGCACCTGCATAAAAGGTTATCTGCGGTATCTGAACCGTTACTTCTTCATTCGGCGAAAGAGTTCCGTTTAACACCATAGTTCCGTCAAGGCTGCAGGTAATATTAAGATTTCCTGATGCTACAGTCTTATTGCTGTAGGTTATTATGCTGTTATTCTGAAAGCTGTTTCCGCCTATCTCAACCTCTGTCACAGCTGAACCTTTAAGCTTATCATTTATAACAATTTCCTTTTCCCACAATACAGTTTTGCCGAGCATTCGGTTTCTTAATTTTTCAAGTTCACCGTAAAAAGTAGTTTTTTCAGGAGTAATACTCTCATTTGGAATCATACTACCTGTAATTTCCGAAATATAACCGCAGTCATTTTCCATACCGGACAGCTTTGTCGGTATGCTATCTGCTTTTGCCGATGCTTCCAATGCTTTCGACAGTACCTTATTAAGAATTGGTACATTGTCATCCGATTCTATTGCTTCATTGCCGTTACCTTCTATCACCTCAAAAATCAACAGCTTCTCTGTAATTGTTGTTGTTTTATGAACAATACTCAGTCTTACCTCCAGAGTGCCTGTAACAGAATACATATTATTTGCCAGAACGTATTCTCCTCTTCCGTCGTTGTCCATAACCGAAAAATCAGTAACAGTCACGCCATCGCTGCGCTTTGCTGTTATTATAAGTCCGGCATTTTCAAGTTCCTTACCCGTTTCCCAGACAATATTATAGGCATGCACATCATCGGCAACCAACGGTGTTTTTACATAAGTACAAAAATCTCTGCCTACTATAATTTCTCTTTTCATAAATTATTTCCTTTCATTATATTATGCGAAGACTACGTAAGCTCCGGAAATGAAGTAATACCTTCCCTGCCTTCCGCTCAGGCTACGGTAAATCTTCATTGTTCCCTGTCCGGTTTTTTTATTTTTTCTTCGCATTACAGTTATATCATAAAAGCCATATGACATTCAATGACATGTTTTCAAAGATTTTTTTTGAAAACACTTGACAAAACCCCGTTACTATGGTATATTTTAGTGTAACCGTGTTATTTTTCAACGTAACAGGTTTAATATTGTTGTCTTTATTTTGTAAATATAAAGCTAAAAATCTGGCAAATTCTGTTGGTAAATTCGCTTGAAATTTCCCCGGTAATGCCCTAATTTAACAGGAGGTTTAATACTATGCGTACAAAGATTACACTTGCTTGCACAGAATGTAAGCAGAGAAACTACGACACAATGAAGAACAAAAAGAACACACCTGACAGACTTGAAGTTAACAAGTATTGCAGATTTTGCAAAAAGCATACTGCTCACAAGGAAACAAAATAATTGTTTTAAAACCGATTTTTACAGGGAGGTTTGGTTATGAGCGAAAATACAGAAAAGAAAGCTTCTAAAGTTGGCGGATTTTTTAAATCTGTTAAGGGCGAATTAAAGAAAATTGTATGGCCCGGAAAAAAAGAAGTTATCAGAAATACCGGTGTTGTTATCGGATTTGTGATTGTTATTGCTATTTTGGTTTTTATTCTTGATTTTGCATTCAGCAGTTTATTCAGCTGGGTGGTTGATCTTCTTAAATAATTCCTTTTGACACACTTGTCCGGAGAATTATTATTAGGAGGTTATTATGGCTCAGGAAGCAAAATGGTACGTTGTTCATACCTATTCAGGTTATGAAAACAAAGTCAAGGTTAACCTTGAAAAAACAATTGAAAACAACAATCTCCAGCATCTTTTCCATGATATAAGAATTCCTATGGAAGAAGTTGTTGAAATTAAAGACGGAGAAGAAAAAAGCTCTATGAAGAAGGTTCTTCCCGGCTATGTTATGATTAAAATGGTTATGACTGATTTCAGCTGGTACATTGTCCGTAATACAAGAGGCTGTACAGGCTTTGTAGGTCCCGGATCAAAACCGGTTCCGCTTACTGACAGTGAGGTTGAAAAGCTCGGATTTGAACAGAAGGTTTACTCAGTTGACTACGAAGTTGGCGACTGTGTTAAGATTTTGAATCCGTCCTTCAGAGATTTCATCGGCTTTGTTGAGGAAATTAATATGGAAACAAAGAAAGTTAAGGTTTCTGTTTCTATGTTCGGAAGAGATACTGAGCTCGAGCTCGGCTTTGACGAAATCGAAAAAGACGAGGACTGAGCACAAAATTAGTTATATGTGCCTTATGGCGTATATATAGATTAGTGGGAGGATTATCAAGATGCGTAATGCATCGGAATTATGTCATCCGCTAAGGCTGTTGAAAGACAGTCACTACCACATTTATATTTAGGAGGTGCACTTAAAGTGGCACAGAAAGTTACAGGTTACATTAAGTTGCAGATTCCTGCCGGTAAAGCTACACCAGCTCCTCCGGTTGGTCCTGCTCTCGGACAGCACGGTGTTAACATCGTACAGTTCACAAAGGAATTCAATGAAAAAACAGCAAAAGACATGGGTCTCATTATCCCTGTAGTTATTACAGTATATGCTGACCGTTCATTTACTTTTGTTACAAAGACTCCGCCTGCTGCAGTCCTTCTTAAAAAGGCTTGCAAGATTGAAAGCGGTTCAGGTGTTCCTAACAAGACAAAGGTTGCTACAATTTCAAAGGATGCTTTGAAGGAAATCGCAACAACAAAGATGCCTGACCTTAACGCAGCTTCAGTTGAAGCAGCAATGAGCATGATTGCAGGTACAGCAAGAAGTATGGGTATCACAGTAGAAGAATAATTGACCGTATTGGTCAAGTGGGAGGAGAATTTTGCTCCGCTCAAACCACTTAAGGAGGATTTAATCGTGAAAAGAGGCAAGAATTATATCGAAAGCGCAAAGCTTATCGACAGAACAAAATTTTATGATGCTACTGAAGGTTTCAACCTTGTTTGTAAAGCATCAAAAGCTAAGTTTGATGAAACAGTTGAATGTCACGTTAGACTCGGCGTTGACTCAAGACATGCTGATCAGCAGGTAAGAGGTGCCGTTGTATTACCTAACGGTACAGGTAAAACTGTAAGAGTTTTAGTACTCGCTAAGGGTGAAAAGGTTAACGAAGCAGAAGCTGCAGGTGCAGACTTCTTCGGTTCAGAAGAAATGGTTACAAAGATTCAGTCAGAAAACTGGTTTGATTTCGACGTAATCGTTGCAACACCTGATATGATGGGCGTTGTTGGTAGACTCGGTAAGGTTTTAGGTCCTAAGGGTCTTATGCCATCACCAAAAGCCGGTACTGTTACAATGGATATCGCAAAAGCTGTTGCTGATATCAAGTCAGGTAAGATTGAATACAAGCTTGACAAGACAAACATTATCCACTGCCCTATCGGCAAAGTTTCTTTCGGCACAGAAAAGCTTTCAGAAAACTTCAATGCACTTATGAGTGCTATTGTTAAAGCAAAGCCTGCTGCTGCTAAGGGTCAGTATCTTAAGAGCGTAACTGTTGTATCAACAATGGGTCCTGCTGTTAAGATTGCTACAGCTAAGCTTGGTGAATAATTTTTATTAAAAAGTATTGACACATTAAAAAAATTGTGTTATACTACAAAAGTTGTGTAACAACACATTTTCCGCAGACAGCAGGTGCGAAAGCGTAAGTCCTGCCGAGGAGAAGCCTATATTTGATTTTTGAAGTCAAGGTTTTTCTGTGCGGAAAATCTTGACTTTTTAATTTGACTTTTATGGCTTTGCGCCATTTTAGTAATCAAATTCAGACGACATTGGAAACGAGGTGAATTTTAGTGCCAAACGCAAAAGTTTTAGAACAGAAGAAAGAAATCGTTAATGCTCTTGTTGAAAGACTTAACAGCTCTGCTGCAGGTGTTTTTGTAACATATTCAGGTCTTACTGTTGAAAAAGATACTGAGCTTCGTGCAAAGCTTCGTGAAGCAGGTGTTGAATACACTGTTGTTAAAAATACATTAACAAGATTCGCAGTTAACGAAGTTGGTTATTCTGAATTCTCCGATATTTTAAACGGAACAACTGCTCTTGCAACCCATCCTACTGATGTTGTTGCTCCTGCAAAGGTTCTTGCTAAGTTTATCGAAGATAACAAAGAAGAAGCAGGTATCGAAATTAAAGGCGGTTTCATGGACGGCAAGATTTCAACTCTCGAAGAAATCAATGCTATCAGCAAAATCCCTTCAAAGGATACACTCTACGCTATGGTTGCTTGCAGCTTGAATGCTACTATCGCAGGATTTGCAAGAGCTATCAATGCTGTTAAGGAACAGAAGGAAGCTGAACCTACAGCATAATTAATTAAAAAAATTATTATTTATTTATTTTTAGGAGGAAAAAACAATGAGCGAAAAGACAATTGCTATTATTGAAGAAATTAAAACTCTTACAGTTCTTGAATTATCAGAACTCGTAAAAGGTATCGAAGAAGAATTTGGTGTATCTGCAGCAGCTACAGTTGCAGTAGCAGCAGGTGCAGGCGCAGGCGCTGGTGCAGCAGCTGAAGAAAAGAGCGACTTTGAAGTTGTTCTTGCTGATGCAGGTGCTGAAAAGATTAAGGTTATCAAAGTTGTTAGAGAAATCACAGGCCTTGGTCTTAAAGAAGCTAAAGACTTAGTTGACGGTGCTCCTAAGACACTTAAGGAAAGCGCATCTAAGGAAGAAGCTGAAGAAATCAAGACAAAACTTGAAGAAGTTGGCGCTAAGGTTGAATTAAAGTAATTTGATTTTAACTTTTAAAACTCTCCTCAAAAGAGGAGAGTTTTCTTTTGTTTTCACAATTTCATCCCATTATGTTCATTTATTCGCCTTGACTTTTAAGATGAAAAACTGTATAATATAATATGGTATGTATTAAAGAGAGGAGGCAGTTCTATGGCAGATAAATTTACCAAGGTTACCGATGTGGAAAAAGGAAAAAGACTTTCATATCTGTGGGATTATTATAAAATTCCTGCATTGGTGGTTTTAATTATTATTGGAATCTCGGCATCACTTATATATCATATATTTTTCAAGCCACTGCCTGATTCGAATATATTCATCGCTGTAGTGGACAAGCCGGTAACCACCTCTTTTACAGCCAGTCTTGAACAAAATATAAAAGACAATTTATATGATATCAACGAAGACGGAACCATAAAACTTAATTTTGATTCGATTGTAGCTACCGCATCTATTGACGTTGTGGACCCAGAACAGCAAACAGCTACTGCTACAAAATTTGCTTCCATTCTTTCAGTCGGAACTTATATAATAGAAATTGTAGATGATGTGGCTTTTAATTATCTGGTGGAAGAAAACTTAGTTGCGAATTACGATATTCTTGAAGAATATGGCTATGAAAACAAACAAAATACAGAGGGTTATGTAAAAATCCCAATTGAAGAGACAAAGCTTTCCGACACAAGCGGACTTGATCTTCTTGAAAATCAATTATACTTAACCTTCAGAGCTCCCACAAGAAGCTCTGATAAATCAGGAATCGGTGCGGACAAATACGAACGTCAGGTAAAATTCTTCATAAGCCTGATTAAATAACTGCCATTTTAAGGAGTTTTAAAATGAAAAAATTATTTTCTGTTTTACTTTTATCTGTTTTATTCTTATGCTCTTGTTCATCGGATATTCCAACGGAAGTTGACGATAATATTATAGACATTAATTACGATAAAATTTCAAGACGTAACAATCGTGTTGTACTTATGGATAAGTACACATATATTCAGGAGCATACCGAATATTTTAATCTTGAAACAGATGAGAATATTCCTAATTGGAGCATTGAATACAACTCCAATGATGAAACAGGTGCTTGTGTACAATTTATATACGGAGATCAGAAGCAATATTTTTACAATGAAACAATCTATGCGGAATTTGGTGATGACCAACGTATAATAATCCCATTTAAATCTGATTTTTACACTGAGGTGCAAAAAGCTCTTAAGCGTGAAAACACACTTAACTACGTATATTACAGACAGCACGAAGGTTACAAAACCGACAATGGCTATGCTGCTTCATACTGGTTTACTGTAACCAGCGACGTTCTTGACGAATTTACTTACTGGGATATCCACGTAGGTGACACCATCAAGGTTGATTACAATCTGAATGAGAATTTCGAAATAATTGATTACACATACTATATTGTAGACGATCCTTACGGAACTCCGGTATTTACTAAGATTATGACTTCAACTACAACCTTCAATATTCCATTCAAATTCCCTGATTTTATTTATGAATGCGATAACTCACAAAGGGTTGCATTAACTGTAAAGGAAAATTACAAGCTTCCATCTGAAATTTCAGAAACATTTTATATTCCTGAAAATATGAGAATCTGGGGAGAAGAAGCTCTTATTAAATCACAGGCTTATAAAGACGATGATTTTGAAAATGGCTGGGACTTTGAGGATGATGTTGTAAAAGAAGATATTACGATATATACTTTCCCATCGGAAGATATAGAATAACAAATTATATGAAAGGATGTTTTTATAATGGGTTGCACTCATGATTGTGAAAGCTGCAGTTCAAATTGCGGTTCTACAGAGGAAAATGTTATCCCCACAGAAAAGCTTAACGACTACAGCAGTGTTAAAAAGGTTATAGGTATTGTCAGCGGTAAAGGCGGTGTTGGTAAATCCTTCGTTACTTCTATGCTTGCTGTTGAAATGAGCAGAAGAGGACATCATACTGCAATTTTAGATGCTGATATTACAGGTCCTTCAATTCCAAAGGAATTTGGACTTAACAAAAAGGTAACAGGTACAGAAAACGGTATTCTCCCTGCTGAAACAAGGGGTGGTATTGAAGTTATGTCAATAAATCTGCTTCTTGAAAATGATACAGATCCTGTTATCTGGAGAGGTCCTGTTATTGCAGGAACAGTTAAACAGTTCTGGACAGATGTTATCTGGGACGATATTGACTATATGTTTGTTGATATGCCTCCCGGAACAGGTGATGTTCCGCTGACTGTTTTCCAGAGTCTTCCTGTTGACGGAATTGTTATTGTTACTTCACCGCAGGATTTAGTTTCAATGGTTGTTGGAAAAGCAATTAATATGGCTAAGATGATGAATATTCCGATTGTAGGTATCGTTGAAAACTACAGCTATCTGGAATGTCCTGATTGCGGTAAGAAAATCAATGTTTTCGGTGAAAGCAAGATTGACGAAATTGCAAAGGAATACGGCATAGATGTTCTTGACAAATTGCCGATAAGTCCTGAATATGCAGCTAAGTGCGATGAAGGAAAAATTGAAAGCCTGCAAAGTGATATTGTTAAAAATGCAGCAGATAAAATTGAAAATCTTTAAAATTAAAGGGGACTGTAAAAAATCATCGATTTTTTACAGTCCTTGTTAGGGAATAGGAAAAAATGTTGCAGAACGGACGAACTGAGCTGTAAATGCCTGTTCAAAGGCATTTACAGGTACCCGAAGCTGTACGGCGTCAAAGCAAAAGCTGATTTGTTCCGTTTTGCTTGTTTCGCAAAACTTCACTCTTAGCTTTGCTTCTCCTTTTCCCGAAAAGTAAATTACTTTTCGGGACTCCATAAAGTCATATGACTTTATGGAAAGAGGCGGAACAACGGTGCTAAAAGGAAATGCTTTTTAAAGTATTTCCGTAAAAGCTTAAGTTTGTTCCGACGAAGGCGAAGTTCGTTCGAGCAAAAAGGCTTACCTAATAGAAAAAATATCGTACAAAAACGATATTTTTCCTTAAGTGTGTATTTATTTTGTCAATTTTGACAAACTTATCACATTGTAGATACTATTATTTAAGCCTTTTTG
>JAGAJK010000086.1 GCA_017626145.1 Clostridia bacterium | reverse complement strand
ATATCGGGTGCTGAACCGTGTATGGGTTCAAACATAGATGGGAATGCACGCTCTGGATTTAAGTTAGCACCTGCGGCAAGCCCCATTCCACCGGCAATTGCTGCACCTAAATCGGTTAAAATATCACCGAATAAATTAGATGTTACAACAATTTCAAAACGTTTTGGATCTTTTATCATAAACATACTTGCGGCATCAACGAGGTAAGAATATGTTTTAACCTCCGGATAGTCACGACCCACTTCTTCGAAAATCTGATCCCAGAACACCATTGAATAATTAAGAGCATTACCTTTACTTATACTTGTCAAAGTTTTATTTTGTGCTTTTGCAAGCTCATAGGCATATCTTATTACTCTTTCGCATCCTTTACGTGAAAATACACCATTCTGTAAAACAACTTCATTAGGCTGACCTTTAAATAACCAGCTTCCGCTTCCTGCATATTCGCCTTCGGTGTTTTCACGTACAAAAAGCATATCTACGTCTTCACATTTAACATCTTTAAGTGGTGTCGGTGCACCTTTTATCAACTTAACAGGACGTAAATTGATATATTGATCAAAGCTTTTTCGGATAATTAAAAGTAAGTCCCAAAGTGAAATGTGGTCAGGGACTCCGGGAGCACCTACTGCACCTAAAAATATAGCATCAAATTTACTGAGCTGTTCAATTCCGTCATCCGACATCATTTTGCCTGTTTCTTTATAATATTCACAGCCCCAGGGAAAGTATGTAAATTCGAAGGAAAAATTTCCATCAGCTTTTGCTACTTCCTTTAATATCTTAACTCCTTCTTCAATTACTTCTTTTCCTATTCCGTCACCTGGAATTACTGCAATCTTATGAGTAGTCATAAACAAACCTCCTTAAATCTATGTATACATTTTATCATCATTTCACGTATTTGTAAAATAAATATATCATTGACAAATATAACTTTTAACTATATAATTTGCTTAGGTGATAATATGAATTTAACACAACTCAAATATTTTCATACGATTTGTTCCTGCAGAACAGTATCAGCTGCGGCAGAACATCTTTTTGTATCTCAGCCGTCATTGTCAAATGCTATAAAAGAGCTTGAGCGTGAATTCGGGGTAACGTTATTTTCGAGACATCACAGCGGTATGGTATTAACTGCCGAAGGCGAAGCTTTTTATAAAATGACAAAAGAAATTATAATTCAGATTGAAGAAACAGAGCACACGATGAGAGAGCTCGGTAAGGAGAGAAAGATACTTCGTCTCGGAGTCCCTCCTATGATAGGTTCGTTGATTCTTCCGTACATATACAATGAATTTTTACCAAGGCATAATGACATTAAGCTTGATATAACTGAAGGCGGACAGCATGAATTACAAAGTAAGCTGTCAGATGAGGTTCTTGATATGATTTTCATACCTCATAATGGTTCTTTGCCACCTGATAAGGTGTCACTTAATATTGCACGTCTTGAAATTATATGTTGTGTATCAAAAGACGGATTTAAATTTAACCATATACCTATTTCTCCAAAGGATTTGGAAAATGTGCCGCTTGTCTTGTTCAAGAACAGTTTTTTTCAAACTGACGAAATAAAAAAATGGTTTAATCATTCAGGAATCAAGCCTGATATATTACTTCAGACAGAACAGCTTTCAACCGTTCAAAGTGTTATTTCAAATAAAGTGGCTGTAGGCTTTATGTTCCGCGAGCTTGTTGATATGAGAGAAGATTTAATTTGTATTCCTATAACATCTCCTCTATATGCAGATATAAGCCTTGTGTGGAAAAAAGGCTCATATTTATCTGACAGTATGCTTGCTTTTTCACAATATATTAAAAAGAACAATCCATTTAATAATTATATTGCAGGATGATTTTTACGGGATTTTTCAGTTAGCATTTTTATTTTCTTTCTTTTAATTCTGCTCTTTCTGTCAATACTGAACAGGAAAATTACTGTTGTAATAATCGAAGTGATGATAACGGAAACAGTAATATTACTAAATTGAAAAGCAAATAAATTGCTTGTAGAAATAATATTTATTATTTTAAATGAAAAATTAGTTATTGTATTGCATAGCAATATGGTAATTTTATTAGGCAATATCATAGCAAGAAAGCTTGTAGCATACAAAAATGGTGTGAAAATTGTAATCAGACAATTTGCTGCAATTGATACAAGGCTGAATTGTGTGTTGAGAGTAAGTATTGCAGGAAGAGTCATAATTTGAGCCGCAATTGTTGTAGCTGCTGATTTGGAGAAAAAGTCTAAAACTGAATTGCCTGATTTCAAATAGAAAATAGGTGACACGGTCATAACTCCATAGGTAGCAAGATATGATAGCTGAAAGCTTTTGTCAAATATCAGTAAAGGATTTATCAACAGCGAAAGAAGTGCTATCAAGGCAAGACTGTTAATTGAATCGCTGTTCGTCTTGAAAATTTGAGCTAATCCTACAAATATGTACATTCCGGCAGCTCTCACTATAGCGGGAGACGCGCCTGTGAAAATTACAAACATCAAAAGAAACAGGTATTTAATGTATTGTAATTTACCGAAGCGCTTAAGAAAAATATCTAAAATTCCCATAATAAGAACTACGTGGAATCCTGATACGGAAAGTATGTGACTGATACCCATTTTTGAAAAAACGGATTTATAGTGTGGAGATATATTTACTGTATCACCTGTATATAGTGCACACATCAACGCACTTACATCTTTTTCGAACAGAGAAGAAATATATTCGTTAGTTGATGACTGAAGATTTCTAAGTTTATTAATAATACCTTTTTGTGCTATACCCTTGAAAACGATGTTGCTTTTGTAAGTCGATGCACTGAAAAATGTTTTGCTTGAGCCGTATCTTAGGATTTCATTCTCTTCACAAAGCTTAATTTGAATTTCTTTAAAATTATAAATGCCGTTTATGTGAATTTTTTCATCCGTGTAAACAGTAAGCTTGAGGTTTTCGTTACAATCGGTGTTTTCAACACTGGTAACTTTTACTTTGCAGGTTACCGCTTTGTCTGAACGAAATATAATATCAGTAACCTGAAAGGTTCCGTTTGCAGGTGAAGCATCGACGAAACTGTATAAAACTGTAGAATCAATATCAAGAATCATACTTGATGTGATAGCTCCGATTAATACTAAAATAATCGAAATCAAAAATACATTTCTTCTTTTAAGAACAAATAATAAAACGAGAAAAATTATTTCTGATACAAGTAATAAGGTGTTACCACATACATAAAAGGCAACACCTGCACAAAATGATAGCAGACAAATTACAAAGTATCGGTTAATCATAAAGTACTTCCTGATAATTCATTCGACATAATTTTACCATATATTTTATTAATTTTCAACTGTATTAATTTTAAAAGTGCGGGGATAATAATATAAAAACCAAAAAGGAGATAATTATGATTGAACAAGATACTATAAAATTACTAAGGGAAACAGACGCTGGTATAGCAATGGGCATTTCTGCAATTGACGAAGTTATTGATTATGTTTATGATGCTGAATTGAAAGCTGTTCTTACTTCAAGCAAAGATGAGCATAATAAAATGAAGGAAGAGGTTCAGAATTTACTTGATAGGTATAACGATGACGGAAAAGAACCTAATCCTATAGCAAAGGGAATGTCCTGGATGAAAACTAATGTCATGCTGATAATGAACGAGTCTGATGCAACGATAGCTGATTTAATTACAGACGGATGCAATATGGGCGTTAAGTCCTTAAATAAATATTTAAACAAATATAAAGCAGCAGAAGAGAAGGCTAAAGATATTACTAAAAAGCTTATCAAAATGGAAGAAGAACTTGCAAAGGATGTAAAATGTTACTTGTAATGAACGAGCCTGTAAAAAATCACTGATTTTTTACAGGCTCGTTCATTTTTATACATATTTTGCCGGGTTTAGATATGAACCGTTTTTTCTGATTTCAAAGTGAAGGTGAGGACCGGTGCTGTTTCCTGTACTTCCTACATAAGCAATAACCTGACCTTTAGCAACTTTAGTGCCAGATTTCACAGCGAGCTTACTGCAGTGTGCATACAGGGTTTCATACCCATTGCCGTGGTTGATTTTTATCATATAACCGTAACCGCCACCCCAACCGGCAGAAGTAACAGTACCGCCGTCTGCAGCATAAATTGGTGAGCCATATGAGAGTGCATAATCAATACCTGTATGGTAGCCTCTGCTTCTGCTTCCAAATGCTGAAGAAACATATCCACCGCTAATCGGTCTCATAAAGCGTCCGGTTGCAGCAGTTTTGGGCTTTGGCTTTGTTCCTACTTTTATAATGTTTTTGACCGGTTCGGAAACTATAGTCTCAGATATAATTTCACGGTCTGTTTCGTGATTGTTAATTGTAGTTACCGTTGCATTTATGTTTTTTTCACCTTTTGATCCATTTTGAACTACTTTGTTAGTACCTTTGGTAAGTGACGAATCATATATATATTCTGTTTCATAAGGTTGATATTCGGTATAGGTGATATTTCTTATAACTTTTATATTTACTAACGGCTCAACGTTAGTAATTCTGAGCTTCTGCCCTGGAACAATTGTTTCGGTTTCAAGTTCATTAATGAGCATTAAATCATCCGAAGTAATATCGTTATGAATACCAATGCCCCAGAGGGTATCACCCTCTTGTACGGTATACAATTCATCGTTGTTACCGTAACCCTTTAGAATTTTTATACCTTCATCTTTATTTAGAATTCTTGTGTAAAGTACTTTTTCGGGCTTGATTTCAACGGAATTCTGTACTTCTATAGAAATGATTTCTCCTTCTGGTGTGTACATATCCGTAAAAGCTTGTATAGTTTCATCGGCAAGATTTTTGCTTTCCATTCCAAAAGCAAAAGTATTATCTACGTATACTGCATATGCGTCATAGTAGAAATCAACGGAAGCCTTTACATTGTTTATTATTTCATCGGGATTTTTTGAAAAGTTATGATTTAAAGCTATAACAGGTGAGTAAGAGGCATTGAGGATAATGTTTTCTTTATTCCCTTGATATTCACTAAGTTCTTTTTTTAAGTCTTCTATCATTGCATACGTTTCATTTTTTTCAGTAACAAAACCTACATTTACATTGTTGATTGATATTGCATATCCGATTTTAAAATTTCCTGCAATTATAAGTATAATAATAAATGAACACAAAGCAATCATATAATATTTTAAGTATTGAGTATCAGATTTGCGAATATTCAGCATTTTGTTAAGAAAATCTTTTGTTTTTGAAAAACGTAAATGCTTATCTGATGAAGATGTATTTTCAATTTCTGCCATAAATTCTCCTTAATTATTACAAAAGTGTTACAAAAATATTATATTCTATATGTTGATTAAAATTCCTTTTTTTATTTTAAGTTGCAAAAAAAATTCTTATATGATAGAATGTAAATATATTTCATATGCATAAGTATAAGTTATTGATAGATTAATAGCAGAAATGGAGTAAGGTGTATGTTTGAATTTCTGTCAGATATTATGCGTTATATTTTTATAACGATAATTTATTATTTTATGTTCAGTATAATAAGATTAATTGCTCAGGATATCAAAAATGGCAGGATGGGTACAATTAACGATGATCAGCCTTTTATAAAGCCTCTGTGTATACGTTCAAAGGTTGATTTTAAAATTGATGAGTTGTATACTGTTAAGGATGGATGTACAATAGGACGAGGAAAAAGAGCTGATATTATGATTTCGGATCAGTTTATGTCTGCGAAGCAAGCCCGTTTCATATGTGAAACCAATGATGAATGGCTAATTGAGGATTTGGGGAGTACCAACGGAACCTTTGTAAACAACGAGCAGTTATCTGAAGAGCCGTGTGCAATTAAAACAGGTGATATAATCAAGATGGGGCAGTTATCTTATATATTTGTTCAGCCAGGCGAGGAGTAATTATGAAGATAAAAAGACTTTTGTTTATACTTCCTGTTGCAATAATGATTTTGATATTTATGTTTTCTTCACAAAACGGAAAAACATCACTTAATTTGAGTGACGGTTTAATTTATAATTTTGTTTCGGGATTTTGTGAATTGTTTTCCATTGATTTTATTGACGTAAGCTCATTGACAGCAAGCTTAAGAACCGTAGTAAGAAAACTTGCTCACTTTTCAATTTATGCTTTTCTTGGTGGTAGCTTACTTATTAGCTTTTATTATAATTTTTTATCTTTAAGGATTAAAAGAAATATTTTTATAAGTCAGTTTTTAAGTATTATATATGCAATTTCAGACGAGGTTCATCAAATGCTTATCCCGGGCAGAAACGGGAATTTGTTTGATGTAATTATTGATTCTGCTGGTGCATTTGTTGGAATATTACTGGTGTTTTGGATTATTTGCAGAAAAAATAAGCTCGAGTAGCTTATTTTTTTTGTGAAATTTTTGTGTTTTATGTTGTTAATTGTCTGTTTTTTTGTTATAATTATCTTGCTTATTTTATCGAAAGGATATTTAAATGAAAAACAGATTTATTTTTATTTTAATTTTTATTATATCTGTATTTTGGTGTATTACTTGTTGTGCACAGAAGAATATAACGGTTAAAATAGATGGTGACATAGTAAAAAGTGATGTTTCTCCGGTTATAGTTGATGACAGAGTATTGGTGCCTGCAAGGAGTATTTTTGAATATATGGGAAGCGAAGTCAAATGGAATGATATGGCAAAGATTGCTTCAATAATTAGAAAGAACGATACAATTCATCTTATTATAGATAATAACGTAGCTGTAGTGAATGGTCAGATTGTTGAGCTTGATGTTCCTGCCAAAATAATAAATGGAAGAACAATGATTCCGGTACGTTTTGTTTCTGAAAACCTTAATATGGAAGTAGAATGGGATCAGGTGAACAGAACCGTAAATATTTATTCCAAAGCTCACGAACCCGAAAAAGAACAGTCAATTTTTAAAGGAAGTATCAATAAGATATCAGTTTCCGAAGGTGAAACTTATGTGAAAATCAAAATTTCCGGAGCAGGAAAGCTTGAACATTCTATGCTTAAGCTTGATGACCCTAAACGGTATGTGTATGACTTTAAAAGCTGTATGCTCAATACAGGTGATTTGGGATCACTTGTGTGTAGCGGTACTTATGTGAAATCTGTACGTTGGTCTCAGTATAATGAAACTACATGCCGTGTAGTGGTAGATTTACAGAAGTATTATTTCTATGATTATGTAGTTGACGGTGATGATGTATATATAGTATTTGATGAACTTACACCTCCGGCAGTAAAGCCTTCTGTTCCTGATAATGATGAATCAATCGGAGAGATGGCGGATAAATTTATTTCAGGTGATTTTACCAAGCTTTCGTCATATGCAAAAAATAAACTTGTTATTATTGATCCGGGGCATGGCGGTTCTGAAGTAGGAACTATCGGGATGTATAATGGCAAAGAAATATATGAAAAGGATGTAAATATTGATATTTGTATTGCACTTGAAGCGATGTTGAAGAAATGTGGAGTTTCCACTTATATGTTGCGAGATGATGATACTTATATAAATATAAGTAAACGTCCTGAAATAGCGAATGAAAAAGACGGATATTTTTATTTGTGTGTTCACAATAATGCCTCTGAAAATCCTGATGTTAATGGAGTGCAGGTTTACTATTCCGAAACTGCGGCTACTTTTGATAATATGACAAATAGGGAAGTTTCAAAAATTTATTATGACAATATTGCAAAGCTTGGATTGAAAAAATCAGGAATGGTTGACAATCCCAAATACATTGTTATATATAAAAGCAAGATGCCTGCCATTATTGTAGAAAATGCATTTATGTCAAATCCAGATGACCTTGAACTGTTAATGGATGATGAATTCAAGGTTAAGCTTGCGGCAGCACTTTGTGAATCTACAATACAAATTTTGAATAAAACTACAAATTAAACAAGACCGGAATCGGTCTTGTTTTTTTGAAAATGTCACAAAACAGCGTAAAAAATCAATATAGATGTAGACGTTATATTATTTATATGATACAATTTAAATATACGATGAACAGGGGGTACTGATAATGATTTATAATGTAACAACCCAAAAAGAGATTAACGACATATTAAAACAGCTTAAAAATGATATTATAATTAACATAGAAAACGATATAACCGTAACGGAACCGATTTGTATTGACGGATGCAAAAATGTTAAGCTTATGTCACAAAACGGAGCAAAAATAATTGGTGGAATTGTGGCTGACAATTTCAAAAGAGAAGGAGAATATCTTACCTTTGAAACTGATGTTGAACCGAGAGTTTTTGTTGTGAATTCTGCAGTAAAATCCCGTTCTTCATATCCTTGCAACGAATATTTTGAATGTCTGGATAAAACCGAGCTTAAATGGATGAATTCAAGAAACGGCGGCTGGAACAGAGCTCCTGAATATGATGAGCTTACACATATTACGATAAATAAAGAAGATATTCCAAAGGAACTTGATATATTAAACTGCGATATACGTGCAATACATGTTTGGGACGAATCTACTGTTTCTGTTAAAGATTATGATGATGTTACGGGCGTTATTACAACTTCATCACCCATGGCACACCCGTCGGGTGCTTTTGATAAACATCAGTATCAGTTTTTAAATACCATGTACGGATTAAAAGAAAAAGGTACATGGTGTTATAACAGAAAAGAGTGTAAAATCTATTATTTGCCCGAAGACGGAGAAGATGAAAGTAATATAAAAGCTATTATACCTGTAAGTCATTCAGTAATCAGAATTATTAATTCAACAGATGTGTGCGTAGAGAATTTATCTGTTTATGTTTCGAATTCCGAATGCGGAATTATAGCGGGACTTCGTGCCGTAAATCCTTCCGGAGCAGTTCAGATTGAAAACTCGGAGCATATCAAACTTGATATGCTTGAGGTTTCTTTTTCGGGTGGTCAGGGAATTAAAGCCTTAAAGTCAAAGAACATTGAAATAACGAACTGTATCATATCAAAGTGTGCATCTTGCGGTATAGTAACCAATGAGTGTGAAAATGAAAATATTAGTCATAACGAAATTTCAGATATAGGAATGTTCGATTTTTCTGCTATTGCTATTCACGCAGGCGGTAAATCATTACTTGTTTATGTTCTTGATGGTAAAAAAGAAGAAAAAGGACAGACTGTAATTGAGTATAATACCATAGATAATATTCCTTATTGCGGTATTACCTGTAACGGCGGTCCTCATATAATAAGATTTAATAAGATAACAAGATGTATGACACGTCTTTGCGACGGTGCGGCAATTTACTGTTCAAGAGGTGATAAAACTGTTGTTGAGGGCAATTATATAACTTCTGTTCCCGAAACTGAGAAAGCATATGCAATTTATTTTGACGAATTAAGTGATAACTGTATTGCAGACGGAAACCTTTCTGTTGACGTAGTGGTGCCCATACATACACATATTGCCCAAAATATACTTTTCAAAAACAATATTTTTATGAATGGAAAAGATATTTCATTGAAATTTACTGAATCAGACTCTATAAAATGGCAGAATAATATAATCCAAAGTAAGGAAAATGTAAGTGTTATTTTTGATTTTTCCGACCGTGGTGAGTATGTTATGCAGGATTTTGTGGAATTTGATAATGATATCTTTTCTTGTATAAATGCAGATGTTATATATGCAACCTGTTATAAGCTTGAGGAAAGAAAAAGGGAAGATATAAGGAATCATAAAAGTATAGTATATACAGATACACAAATCCATTTTGAAAACGACAGAGTTTTGCTTAACGGCAAATTAAACGATATTAAAAATAAATACATTGTAAATAAAACCGAGCCTCATTGTGTTGTAACTAAAATAAAACCTGAAAAGGAAGAAGAATACATAAAGCTTCATAATGAAATATGGGATCAGATAGTTAAAAACGGACATTTGTACAATATAAGGAATTATTCAATCTTCAAGTATGATGATTTGTATATTTCATTTTTCGAATATGTAGGGGATAATTTTGCAGAAGATATGAAAGAAAAAAATAAGCTTCCAATTACGAAAAAGTGGCAGAAGCTTTGTGATGAATGTTATATAAAAAGTGAGATAGACCCCGAATTGATATTTTTTGACAGATTCTAAGGAGAGAATAGTTATGGAAAGTATTAAACTTAAAGCAGAGTCAAAATTTGAAATCAGCGAAAGAATTGAAAAGCTACGTCAGAGAAGCAGAGAACTTGCAATAAGCGGTAAAAGAAACTTATATACTGCTAACGAAACACAGCTTGTTTATCATTGGTCAGATGCAGGAAACGCTATAGCACCAAGAAGCGGTGAGCATAAATTTGAAGGTCTCAGTCTTGGTGATCACGGTTGTCGTGTAGATTGCGGAAAGGCATTTCCTTATCTTGATAAAATGCCGTCAAAACTTGAAGGATATAAAGCTAATGCCGAAAGCTGGGGAAAGGACTTTAAATTTTTAATGGACAACAGTCCTGCTGAAATTTATGAAAATGAAACAATAGTCGGTGAATTTCACTGGGAAATGAACGAAGTAAGGCCTTATGATTTCGGTCAGCACGTAAAGATGCTTGGCAAAAAAGCACGTGAATTAGGTGCCGGAGGTAACAGCCACGGTCATACCTGTCCTGACTATAACATTGGTTTAACACAAGGGTGGGGAGGTATTTTAGACAGAATAAACAAAAGTTTAAAAAAATACGAAGAACTTGAAAATATAAAGAAAGTTACGTTTTTAAAGGGAGCTAAATACGCCTGTGAAGCAATAATTTCTTATATAAAGAAATACAGTGAACGTGCTTTTGAATTATATGAGAGTGAAACTAATAGCGGGCAGAAGGAAAGATATCTGAAAATATCAAAAGCCTGTGCAAATATAAGTATGAATCCACCCTCAAGC
Organism: Clostridia bacterium; assembly: GCA_017626145.1. GTDB lineage: Bacteria > Bacillota > Clostridia > RGIG6154 > RGIG6154 > RGIG8497. The sequence goes on along the minus strand of JAGAJK010000086.1, from coordinate 46,504 downwards.
TTTTATGAGGGCGTTCAGTGGCTTAATTTTGCCGTAATGACAGACAGAATTGTAGGTCATGGAAACGGCTACGGAAAAATTGACGAATATTTAATTAAGCTTTATGAAAAGGATATAAAAGATGGCACTCTTACAAGAAGTGAAGCCCGTGATTATCTTGCTGAAATGTTTTTAAAATTAAGAGGTCAGTTTTTCAGTCTCGGTGGGCGTGATAAAAATGGCAACGACGCAACTAACGAAGTAAGCTTTGTGGTTATGGAAGCTTATGATATGATTGATGATTATAATAACCTTGGTGTAATGTGGCACGAGGATATGAATAAAGAATTCTATTCATACGTTTGTGATGTTCTGGCAAGACACGGTGCAGGTATACCGTCACTTGTGAATTATGATGTTATTTATAAAACAGAGCTTCGTTCGGGAGTTACTGAAGAGGATGCTGCAAACGTATGCTACAGCGGTTGTCAGTGGTACTGTATTCCGGGCAAAGAATACTGTGACCAGGATACCAATGCCGTAGTTCTTACCGATTGTATGTTCAGAGCTATTGATGCGGCAATCCTTGATGATATTTCATCCTTTGAAGAATTATATGAATACTTTGAAAAAGAAATCGTTAATACAACAGAAGCCTTAAGAGTATTTAAGGACGCACAGTACGATGTTATTGCTGACATATGGCCTGAAATTGTAACATCTCTCAACTGTCATACAACTATAGAAAGAGGTCTTGATATAACCGACCACCGTGGTGTTGATTATCAGTTCACCTCTACAAATATTCTTGGAATTCCCAATGTGTGCGATTCATTCTTTGCTATAAAGAACCTTGTTTACGATAAGAAAATGTACACTTTGGAAGCAGTGCGTGATGCAGTAAAGAAAAACTGGGCAAATAATGAAGTAATGAGACAAAGATTTTTGAACGAACATAAGTACGGAAACGATTACGATGATGTTGATGCTATGTATGTAAGAATCACAGAAAGTATAGCAAAGGTTATGGATAATACAACCAACAACCGTGGTCAGCAGTACAGAGCAAGTCTTTTCCAGTTTCAGGGGCATACAGCGTCGCAAATAATAGGAGCAACTCCTGACGGAAGATATGCTTCCGAGCCCCTTGCTCACGGCTGTAATCCGACAGCAGGAAGAAATACGAAAGGGTTACTTGCAACAGCAAATTCCTGTGCCAAGGTAGATAATAAAAAATTCCTCGGTGGCTCATTACAAATTGAACTTCAGCCAAAATTTTTTGACGGTAAAGAAGACATTTATAAATATGTTGAAGACTTTTCCAAGGCATATTTCAGAAAAAACGGTGTTCAGATTAATTTGAACATTATGGACCTTGAAAAGCTTAAGGATGCAATAAATCACCCTGATAATCCTGATTATCAGAATATTATTGTAAAAGTAACAGGGTATACTTCAAGATTTGTAACTCTTTCAAAAAGCTTTCAGGAGGAGTTTGTAAGCAGGAACAATTATGAAGAATTTTAATTTTGAAATAGAGCATTTATATGAAAATGGCAATATCGATGAAACAACAGGTTATCTTTGTTTGTATGTGAACGGCAGAAACAGAAAAAGCCGGTTTCACGAGCACGAGTTTTACGAGTTTTTTCTTACTCTTAATCCTGTAGTTCATTACATAAACGGAAGAGTTGAAGAACTTGACAGAGGTAGCTTTGTATTTATAAAACCAAGCGATATACATGGCATTATGTACGAAAAATGTAAGGATAACGATATTATCAATCTCAGCTTTTCAAAGCAGATTATGGAAAATCTTTTAGATTATCTGTGTTTATCAAAGGCCGCAGTTGATAATATAAAGGATAACTGTATTTTGCTTACGGAGGCGGAAACAATCAGCCTGGTTCGTAAAATGAAGAGAATTAGTAACGGTGATAAAAATGATGTGATGTATACAAGAATTCTTATTTTTGAAATGCTCACAAAGTTTTTAAAGGAAAAGAAGCTGGAAAAAGATATTCCGAAATGGTTTGACGATATGTGCGAACAAATGAAAGAGCAAGAGAATTTTTTCATCGGCACGGAACGAATGTGTGAAATAACAGGTAAGAGCCGTGAATATATATCAAGGTGTATGAGAAAATACCTTGATATAACAGTTACCGGATTTATAAATGATATCAGACTGGCATTTGTAGCATCGCAGCTTGTAAGCGGTAATAAAAGTATTACCCAACTGTGTAACGAAGCAGGATTTTACAGTCTGTCCTGGTTTAATAAAATTTTTTTAGAAAAGTACGCAATGACACCCAAAGAAATGCGTAAAAAGGGAAAATATAATGAAAGCTTTGATATTTGATATTTATAAAGGTACTACTCACGATGGACCAGGAACTAGAGATACCGTTTTTTTTAAGGGTTGTCCCCTTGAATGTAAATGGTGTCATAACCCTGAAGGTATTGATTTTTCCAATAGTATCTGGTATGACAAAAAGCTGTGTATCGGTTGCGGTGAGTGTATAAAAGCCTGTAAAAACGGTGCAATCAATCTGACTTCTGATGGGGTTTTCGTAAACTCTTTATGCAGGAGGTGTTTTGAATGTGTTGAATACTGTCCTGCGAAAGCTATAACGAAAATAGCAGAAGAATTCACACCTGAAGCTTTAGCAAAAGAAATTCTGAAGGATAAGGAATATTTTGATATTTCAGGTGGTGGGGTAACTGTTTCAGGAGGAGAGGCAACACACCATGCCGAATTTACAAAAGAATTTTTCAGAATTATGAAAACAGAAGGTGTAAGCACCGCTCTTGATACAAGCGGGTTTTGTAGCCAAGTCGTAGTAAATGAAATACTTGAATATACCGATGTTGTGCTATATGATTTAAAGGTTATTGATAGCGCATTACATAAAAAGTGGACAGGCGTAGATAACGGCATAATACTTGAAAACGTCAAAAATATAAAAGGTAAAAGATTGTGGATAAGAACTCCCATTATACCAACGTTTACTGCAGATGAAAATGTAATCAGAGATATTTCGGATTTTATAAAGGAAAATATCGCAAATGAAGTTGAACGTTGGGAATTATGTGCATTTAATAATTCCTGTATAAGTAAATACGAAAAACTTAATAAAACCTGGGAACTGAAAGATACTCCTTTAATTACATCAGATATTGCAGATAAGCTCTTGGATATAGCTAAAGAATCGGGTGTTAAAGAAGTATTGTGTACCGGGATAATAAAACAGCAGACGGTGTAACTTTACACCGTCTGTTGTTTCAATCGTCATATTCAACATACATAACCGTATCACAGTGCCATCCGCCGGTATGGGCAGTATAAGTACCTTCGTGCCAGTAAACAGGAAGATTATCCTGTGCATAAATGGGGACAATTGGTCTCCATATTTTTTTGTTTTCCGATAAAGGAATTTCTTTTATAATCTGTTCGCGGGTATACGTGCTACCACAATCCTTAGAAAGATAGCTTTCAAGTAGCCATGAATTTTCACCTTTACGGGCAAGGAAAATTCTGTTTGTTTCCGAAATACCGCCGTGCATTTCATGTATTCCGGCTTCACCCACACCGTAGTAATAACTCATGCCGGGTACATAGGTTTGTGAACCGTCCGTCTGAACATCTGACAAAAATGCTCCTGCCTTTGCAATAGGTTGTGAAAGCACCCACTTACCGTCTTTGAATGTGGACGAATAATAAACAATTGTTTCCGGTTTATCCAGTTCAAATGATGCAAGCCCTACTCTGTAAGGCATAGTTGGACATACAGACAATAATCTTACAGTAGTTCCCTGTGGTGATTCGTAAACAACGGAAAGGGTATCAAGATCCATTAACGTATTTTCGTCATAAAGATTAACCGAAAGAGGAGTATCGTCAGGTAGCAAAAGCTGGCCGTCGTTATTAAAATAAGCACTTCTTATTGTATGATCTGCTGAAACTTTTGGATGTCCGTAAAGAGCGAAAAACCATTGTTCCTGAGGTGTACGATGATTGTGAACTCTGTATTGCTTTCTTACATCAAGATAAAACAAACCACCTGCATCGGATTTTAAAAATGTATGCGGCTTGCTCCAGGTGATTCCCTCATCGGAGGAATAGCGAAATTCCCAGGTAACACTGTTAACGCGTGTAAATAACCACAATTCGTTTTTGTAAGTGTTTTCTGAAAGCTGTGCATATGTAACAGTCCCATCATATTCTAAAATCTGTTCCGGACCGAAGGACATAATATCAAAAGGATTTTTGGTAACTTTGTAGCGTACACCTTTAACATTATGTCCCGTATAAGCTATAATAATTTTCCCACTATCCATTACGCATATTGACGGTGCATTATGTTCATCGGAAAAATCACAGTTTATACGGCACAGGCAAACATCTCGACTAATGCTTTTTGAACACTTTGCATCCAGTTCCTTTACGTGAATTTCACCCATATCAGTTACATATGTAATATATGTTTTTCCGTTTATACCCACCATGGATTTTTCATTTATCCACCAGTCTGTGTTACCTCGTTTAATTCTTATTTCCTTTGATTTTGATATATTAATCATAATTTTTATCTCCTGTTTATGCCATTGTTTCAAGCATTTTCATAGTAACCTCGTAATTAGTAGGTTTGCTTTTTGTATAAAGACGAAATTCTTCTAACATATACTCTGCAAGTCTGTGACATTCATCACCGCTTGAGCCTGCTATATGAGGTGTTAAAATACAGTTGTCAAGAGAATAAAATTCACAGCCATATTCAGGTGGCTCAGGCATTGTAACGTCTAAAATAGCAGTAAAATCAGGTCTTTCTTTTAATGCTCTTATTAAATCCTTTTCAACAACCTGTGCACCTCTTCCGGTGTTTATAAAGGTGGCATTTTTACCAACCTTTGAAAAGTGGCTGTAATTAAGCATTCCCTGTGTTTGCTCGTTATTTGCAAGATGGTTTGAAATAACACTGCATTTTGAAAATATTTCATTAAGAGTTGTTTTTGTTACACCAAGCTCAAAAGCTGTTTCATCGGGTAGGAACGGATCGAAAACGAGAACGTCAAATTTATAATTTTTAAGAAGCTTAATTACAAGCTTTCCTATCATTCCTGCACCGATTAAACCGATTTTGTTGCAGTAATTTCCGGGAAACTCCTTGAATTTAACTTTTGCATTTCTATGACCTTCAGATTTAAAAAGTCTTGAAGAAACAAAAAAGCTTTTATTTGCAAGAATTATCTGTGCTACGGTATATTCTGCAACGGGAACGGCATTTGCTGCCCAGGCGCTGAACACTTTAACACCGCAGTTTAAAAACGGTCTTGCAAATTGCTGAACGGTTCCCGCTCCGTAGAATACGCATTTAAGAGAAGGGAAGTGTTTTTTTATCTCATCTTCTGTAAATGCAGGCATTCCCCAGGTGGAAAATAAATATTCTGTATCATTAAATTTTCCATTTGATGTTATGATATCATTGTAAGAGTAAATCTTGCTGTCGATATTTGCTTCTTCCTTTAAAGTATCAATCATTTCAGATGTATAAACCGTATGGAAAACAGGCTCATTATTGCATATAAATATTGATTTCATAAGTTACTCCTTATAAATAGATTCTTTCTTTTCTGTCTGCTGAAAGCTGTGTTTTTAAAGCAATTTCTGTCAGCATAAAAATTTCTTCTTTGGTTAATTCTTCCTTATTGTAAAGAAAATCAAGTGCAAGCTTTGGTGACTCCCCTTGAAAACATTCTTTTATACCGTCTTTATTTATTAAAACATATTTGTCTTCAAAAACCTCTATTACTCCGTCTGTGCCTGCAATTCTTATACGGTCATCACCGTGAGAGGGGGCATTTATATGCCTTAAAAAGTCAATGTTAACCGATGCTATTATTTCATCTTCAAGTTCAAATTGACAAAGTGCGTATTTGGCAGGATTTCCGAAATCCAATGCGGTAACACTTTTGAAATCTTTTTTGGTGAAGAAATAAATCCAGTCAATTGCGTGAATACCAACCCAGGGAATGGTTCCCGGATATAAATTTCTATCGTTATACCATTCAGGTCTTTTGCCGTATTTGTAGCTTTTTTGAGCTGTAATAAGCTTGATTTCGCCAATGGTGCCATTTTCAATAGCTTTTTTTGCTTGATAAAATGATGGTGTAAACCGTAGAAAATGCATTGCCGAAAAATGAATATTATTTGCAGTTATGCAGTCTTTAACTTCATTTAGTTCTTTTGGATTTGAAGCTATCAGTTTTTCAGAGAAAATATCAATTTTTCGTTTCGCACATTCTTTGATAATTTTTCCTGTATATCCAAAAACAGGTGAGATAACTGCAATATCCGGAGCTTCAATTTCAAGCATTTTAATATAGCTGTTATATACCTTGATATTATATTTTTTAAAATCTTCTGTATTTTCGTGTTCACTGCCCGGTGCAATTCCGACAAATTCAGCCTCATTACAAAGCTTCATTTCCTCGAATGTCCGATATGTGTGGCCACAGCTTCCTATAAAACATATTTTCATATTCTAAAACCCTATTCTGTAATTTTAAATAATGAGTCTGCTTCTGTTTTTAAGCTTTCGATTTTATCGTCGGGCATAAATTCGAGAAGAAGAGTTTTATCTTCACCGAAACATGAAAGATATGTTTTCCATGTATCAATTGCATTATTAAGTGGATATTTATTTTTCCCATCCCAGTTAAACACGTGTATATGTTCTGTATAAAGGGAGAGAAGTTTTGCATAAGATATATTTTCATCAAATGTTTTAAACTGATTTGGTTGCCAGTACATACGAAATGCAGGAGAATTTACATATTCCATAAGTTCGAACGCTCCCTCTTTTGTGTCCGTATACGTATTGTTGTGGCATTCCATACATAGCTTGACATTATGCTTTTCAGCTATCCTTGATGCTTTTTTACATTCCTCGAATAAAATGTTTTTCTCGTCGTTTGTATATTCTTCAGAGCCTTTATTTCCACACCACAGCCTTAAAATATCTGTTCCTAAATTTTTTGCCGCATTTATGTAGTCGGGAAGTTCTTTTGTATCGTTAACTCCCAAACGAAAGTAAGTGCCGTAGGAAGAACATATTATGTTAAATTCGTCCTGAAGCTTTTTTATATTTTCAAGATTTTCTTTGTCATTACATGGAGCGTGAACATCGCTGCCCCATTCAATATAATTGAGGTTACATTTTTTCATAGCAATCAGGATTTCCAAAGGCGTTTTATCTCTAAAAGAAATGGAAACAAGACCTTGTTTATAAGTTTTCATTTATATCACCTTAATAAATATTTTTATTTTCTCTGTAGCTTCTCCAGATGTTTTCAAAGAAATCATCATTGTCGGGAATGGGACGGACATCTCGCCACGATGTTTTGAACCTACCGTCAATTAACTGAACTTCCTGAACTTTTGTTCTGTTATTAAGATTTTCTTCACAGAATCTGAACATTTCTTCTAAACCGTCTCTTAAACTACCTCGTTTGTCAAAATAAAGTGAAGATCCTCTTGTATCACCTGCTGTATCCGCATAATCTATCATAGCATTTAAACAAGCAATCTGAGTTATAAGAATATCTTTAAGTTTAAAGTAAATATATAATTTGCTTTTATTTCCCACACCTGCAACTAAAAGCAGATTTTCTAAATCATTTACGGTTTCAGATAAGGCACCAACCATTTTTTCTTTGTTTCTTATAGCGGAAGCAAAATTACTCATTCTTCTTTGTGCTTTTTCAATAAGCTTATCTGCATTATACTCTTTTTTGCATAAAATATCAAATGTATCGTTATAAGCTTTTTCAACTTTTTCAACTATAGAGTTAAACTCATTATCGTTTATTTGTGCATTGCCATTTTCAGAAACATATTGAGAAGCACGAAGTGAGCCTACCTGACCTGCGTTAAGTGCACTTCCACCCGGTCTTGTCACACCGTGTGTTCCGGCACATTCACCCACGGCAAAAAGACCTTTAACCGATGTCTGCCACCACATATCAACGGCAATTCCTCCATTATTATGCTGTGCGCAAAGTGCTATTTCGAGATATTCTTCTGTTATGTCAACACCTTTTGATTTGTAAAGCTCAACTGCAGGCGTGTTCATTTTCAAAAGTCTTTCTATCGGTGTTCCGAAACAAGCTTCAGCTTTATTTAAATATTCGAACGCTTCATCCGAAAGCTTTTTAAAATCAATAGTTTCCATACAAAAAGGATTCTTTGTAAAATCAAGGTAAACCCTTCTGTTTTTTAACACACATTCACGGTAAACAAGTATATCAATAATTGAAGACCCCTCGAGTACTTTTTTACTGTCAAATGGCCATTGATAACCTTTTAAAAATACTGCAGAAAGAGCTTCGTATTTATCTTTAAAATAATCGTCGAGAAATTCATATTCTTTACCGTCTTTGTCTATTGAAACGAAACGGGGAAGTACCTGCATATATGTACCTGAAACGTTCCATCTTGGATTAACAGATGCAAGACCGTATTGCCATTCTGTAAGATTCTGTGCTTTGCTACCTGCACAAAGAGCAAGACTTGTTGTGCCTGTGTGACAGGTTGGATATACGCTATCGGCATAAATTCCTGCAGGTCCGCCGGTTGCAAGTATTATGTCTGCGCATTTAAATGCAATTAATTCACCGCTTAACTGTTCAAGGCACAAAAGTCCGCAAACCCTGTCGTCATATTTTAAGACTTCAATAGCAAGTAACTCGGAATATATTTCAATATTAAGCCTTTGCGCCTTTTTCTCTAAAGCTTCTGTCATAAATTTTGAGGTAAGAGGTCCGGCACTTGTAGCTCTTGCATATGGGTCGTGGTCTGTTTTATAACCTACATACTCACCATATCTGTTTACGGGAAATTCAACACCAAGTTCGCATAAATGCATAAAAGAACGAACGGATAATGCAGCTTCACAAAGTGCATTATCACCGTCAACACTTCCACCTGCAAATAAATTTTCCGCCATATTGTAAACACTGTCAGGACTGTCGCCGCCAAGACCTAATTTGTAGTAAGTCTGTTTATCGCTGCCTGTGTTTCTTGAAGTTCCTGTGTTAATACCTTCTGTTACAATTGCTATGCTTTTTTTGCCGAATTCTTTAATACGGCACGCAGCATTGTATCCTGCGGCACCTGTTCCTACTACAATAACGTCATATGTATAAGTTTTCATTACAATCTCCTTATGTGGAATCCGCCGTCAACATCAAGTGACTGACCCGTAACGTATGATAATTCACCGCAGGCAAGGGACCATACTGCTTTTGCTATATCTTCAGGTTGTCCCCACCTTTTAATAGGAAGAAGTCCGTTTTCAATTAAATTATCATATTTTTCCTTCACCTTATCTGTCATACCCGTTGCAATAATACCCGGTCTTATTTCATTTACCGTTATGCCGTATTCTGCAAGCCTGTCTGCAAATAATTTTGTTATCATCGTAACGCCTGCTTTTGAAATGCAGTATTCACCACGGCTTGTTGAACTTGTATATCCTGACATTGATGAAATATTAACGATTGCTGTTCCACATTTTAATTCAATCATTTTGTTTGCAACAAGCTGTGTTAAAAATAATGTTCCTTTTGTGTTTATGTTCATAACAAAGTCATAGCTGTCTTCTGTCATATCCAGGATATCGTTACGCACCTTCGGAGCAACTCCTGCAACATTTATAAGTGCGTCAATTCGTCCGTATTTTTCAATGGCTGTATTAACAAAATTCATACGGCTTTGTGAGTCTGCTAAATCTCCTTTAACGTATGTAAATTCACCGTTCAATACTTTGGGTATGGTATCTAAAACATCCATTCCGACTACCGCCATACCTTCATTTATTAATTTCTGTGCCGTTGCAAAGCCAATGCCGCCTGCAACACCCGTAACCAATGCTACTTTTGTCATCTTATAATCTCCTTAATGTAAATGTAATTTCTGATTCTTTTTCTGTTTTAAAGTTAAACGAAATTCTGTTTAATTTTTCAGAACCCCACATCTTGATAAGCTTTTTATCTCCGTCAAAATCTACGTTGTCTAAAACGATTTCAGCATCTTTATTTGTTTCAAGAATATATTCGTCACCGATGTAAACTCTGTTTTCTTTTACAAAGGTGGTAAGTGCGGTTATAAAATGCTCTTCAACAGTATTGTTAAGATTTTCAAATTCAAACTTATCGGTGATTTCAATCCCGGTGTTTTTCTGGATAATGCTTCTGTTTAAGTTCAGTATTTTTGCTTCTTTCGGGTAAGCATCAGCAAAACTTATATTTGTTGTTTTGTTCTTAAGTGTGAAAGATGTGGCTCTGTATTCTTCACCGTTGTACTGTTCCAATTTATTCACAACAGGAAGATTATGCCAGCCTGACTGCATAGTCCATATTTTGTATCTTTCTTCAGAAAAGGTCTGCTTTGTATAAGTTCCGCAGCCCGGGTCAATTAAAACAGGGGAGTTGTTGTAATATACAATAAAACTTCCTATATCGTTGTGATTATGTGATTCACTGTTATGACCACCTTTTGCAGCATAAAACCAATTATCGGTATTAGCAAATGACACCTGCAACTTTGGATAAATATATTCATCGAGAGGATTGTATTTCTCTGTGTCAGAGATTTCGTTTTTATATATAACATCACAAAGCATCGTATATAAATCCGATGATTCAATTGTTTCATTCTGTTTAATTAACCCTGCAAATGCACATAGTCTTTTGTTGGATGTTCTCTTTCCAAATCTGTAAATAAGACTTTCTATTCCTCTCGTTACTTTTACTGAACCGTCTGCAAAATTTGTTATGTAACCGTTCCCAATATAAGTGTTTGGAATATATTCTGAAATTCTTTTGATTTTTTCATCGTTGAAAAAGTTTATTCTTCCGTTGGTTGCTATGTAAAGATTATCACAGAAATTGAATAACATACCGCCGGCTTTTACCCAATAAGATGCTCCTTCATCGCAGCCACCGTCATCAAGAGCAGATACATAATAGTTATTAATCTCTGTAAACATTTTTTCAAGACCTGCATAAAAGTCTTCTTCCTTTTTAATTATAAGGAATACAGTAAGCAGATTTGAAATAATCCAGGGATTCCAGTTATTAACTGATCTTCCGTGGTATCCCATCCAGAAAAATTTTTTAAGATTAAGATATGGTTTAATTGTTTTATTATTTAATTCATATTCTATTCTTTCTAAAATAGGTGAGCAGTAGTCTTTAATTTCTTCGTAAAGAAGATGATAAGTAAGAGCAAGTGTAGCTGCAGTTTCTGCGGCAAATAAATCAATATTGGGAAATTCCGGTGAAGGTATAAGCGGTGTTTGGTCACAGAATTTTATGTGTGCAGATAATCCCCAGTAAGTTTCTTCGCATATTACATAAATTCCGTTGACGATTTGAGGTATAAATCTTCCTTTATGTTCTAAAATTTCACCAATGACCAGAGAAGTTAAAGCCTTTCGTCTTTCAAAATACGGAATTTCGTGTTTCATTCTGTTTCCTTCTCTTTGAAAAGCGATAAATGTTGAAACAGGAATTGAAGGCCATGAGAAATCAATATACTTTTCGGCACGTTCAATTAACTGTGCGTTATTACGTTTATCCCAGAAATCCCTGTCACAAGCTTTTGGCATTAAAGGTGTATCGAAATTAACATCTCTGAAATTGTTTTCTTTCATCCATTTTAAAAACATAGTAAATGCTCCTTAACTGAATATTTTTTTATAAAGCTCACCATAAATTTCTTTGTCTCTTATAACACATCCCGGAGTTGAGCCGGAGCGCATAATTTCGGTGCATTTTGAGCAACAGATACAGCATTTGTCTTTATTCATTTTACCGGTGTTTATAATGTCATTTGCAAAATCGGGATATGCAAATACTGTTCTTCCAAAGCCTGCAATATCAAATTTGTTATTCTCTATATAAGAGGCAACGACATTGGGGGCTGCAACTCCAAGATATGATACAGCAGAGCAAATTAATTTCATATCAGGTACTGCATCTTTAATTTCAGCAGTACCATCTAAAACTCTTTTAACGCCCTCTAAAGGATGCTCATCGGCAACGTAGCCGCCAAGAGCAAAGGGTCTGTTGACATGTGGATTAAAATATGGATTACCCATAGTGATATTTAATACACGTACACCGTATTTATAAAGCTCGTTAATAAGCCATTTAGCTTCTGTTAAGTCCATATCTGTTCCTTTATCGGGAGAAACACCGAAACCATAAGGATAAACAAAGCCGTCATATACGTTAAGTCTTGAAGAAACCAAAAAGTCTTTGTTACTAACCTCAATTGCACCTTTAACACTTTCTCTCAAAAGTCTTGTTCTATTTTCAAGACTTCCACCATAACGCCCATCTCTGTTGTATGCAGAAAGCAGTTCAGAGTTGAGGTAACGGTGACAGCATTTAATGTCAACACCGTCAAATCCTGCTTTTTGTGCAAGAAGTGAACCTGAAATTAAAGCTTCTTTAACCTTGTCAAGGTATTTATCGGTTACAATTCTGTCTGGAGAAACAGGGGAGTTCTTTTCAAAAATCGGGTTGTTGTATGCAATTAACGGAGCGGGCTTACCTTGAGGTTTACTGTATCTTCCCGAATGAGTTGCCTGCATAATAACAACTGGTTCAAAACCGTTTGTCTTCAATGCAGTTTCTTTTATATCTTCGACCTGCTTTTTAAAAGCATCAATATTATTTTCATTAATAAATAATTGTCTTGGATTGGCTCTGCCTTCTTCCATAACAGCAGTTGCTTCAAACCATATAACTGAAGCTCCGCCTTTTGAAAAACGTTCATAACGTCTTTTAGTAAGCTCATCGGGTTTTCCGTCAAAGGTTCCGTCGCATCCCTCCATAGCCTGACACGCAAGTCGGTTTTGGGCAGTTTTTGAACCTATACTTAAGCTCTTCTTGAGAACATCTGTGTTTTCCGAAAATGGAAGATTTGTTCCCAATTCCTTATTTTGTTTTTTGAAATCGTCAATAGTTAAATATACTTTTCTGTTCATAACAATCTCCTGAATACATTATTACAATATAATAATACAACAGAAGTTGGTATATTAATATAGTTATATTGCAAAAAAATATGTAAATCTTGCAAAATGATTGTAAAGTAAGAATATTTGTGATAAGATATAAAAACAGAGGTGAAACAAATGCAGTCAATAATCCATTCGGCATATTATTCAAGTGGGGAAATGAATCGAAATTTTCATTATCATGATTGTCACGAAATAATATTTTTATTAAAAGGCAGTATTGAAATATGTGTAAATCAAGCAAAAACAATTGCTCACGCAGGACAGGTTGTTATATTCAGCAGGTATGAAAATCACTCTGTGAGTGTTTTAACCGATGAGTATGAACGCTATGTTATGAGAATCAGTCCTTTTTCGGATGTAAATACAATAAAAGCCTATTCTCTTTTTTTAAATCGTCCATCGGGAAGCGGCAATATATTTGATGTATCTGACTGTGCCGATGATTTCAGATTTGTATTTTCAAGAATAGTTGATGAACTGGAGAATGACAATGTAATGTCACCGGAAATGCAGCAGTCACTGATAAGTTTACTTATGATTATGCTTTACCGTAAATGCAACATAGAACACGTATATGTTGATGATAACAAATTTAATATGATATTCGAAATACAGCGAAGGTTTGAAACCGAGTGCAGAAAACAGTATACCCTCGACAGTCTTGCCAGGGAGTACCATGTTAGCAAATCCACTCTTTCTCATCAGTTTAAAATGATAACAGGCTTTTCAGTGTTTAAATATCTTAATGCATGTCGTATTGCTTCGGCAAAGTATTTTCTTACAAAAACAAATCACACAGTAGGAGAAATTGTGGAAAGATGTGGTTTTACGGATAACAGTAATTTTACCCAGACTTTTCGGAAAAATGTTAATATGACGCCTACTGAATTCAGAAAAAAATATAAAACAGGATAAAAGTTTCATATAAGCCTTTCATTCATATAATGAATGGGAGGCGTTTTTATGCATTATATTGAAAAATATGAGGTTCTGTCTAAAATTATAAGAACCCGTGAGGTTATAGATTACGGGGTTAAAATGATAGGTGCTGAATATGAATGGCAGGAAACACAGGGAGAGGGAGTAAAAGTAGGGATAATTGATACGGGAATAGATTTAAACCACGTTGATTTAAAAAACAGAATAAAAAAATCTGTGAGTTTTATCGATGATGATGTAAATGACTTAAACGGGCACGGCACTCATGTTGCAGGAGTAGTAGCTGCTGAAAAAAACGGAGTAGGAGTGGTTGGTGTAGCACCGAAATGTGATTTATATATTGCAAAAGCATTTGATGAAAGAGGTGTAAGTAATGATGTTTCTATTATAAAATCTCTTGAGTGGATGCTTGAAAACCGTGTGAATATTATAAATATGTCATATAGCTCAAATAAGATTGATGAAAAAGAGAAAGCACTCCTTGAAGAGTGCAGTAAAAACGGAATCATACTTTCGGCAGCAGCAGGAAACAGCGGAGGGCATGGAAATCAGGATACTATTTCATATCCGGCACGGTATGAAAATGTAATTGCTGTAACTGCCGTTGATTATAAAGGTGATATAACCGATTTCAGTTCTGTTGGTGAAAAAGCACAGGTTGCAGCTGCCGGTAAGAATATACTTTCCTGTTATAAAAATAATTCTTATGCCGTGTTAAGCGGAACATCTATGGCAACCCCTCTTATAACAGGTGCAATTGCAATATTGCAGGCTAAAGCTATGCTGCGTTTCAACAGATACCTGAATCCTGATGAGATTAATACATTAGTGGCTATGTATGCTGATTATCCGGGAATGTATGGTAAAAGCTCAAGGTATGGCTACGGTATATTTTCGTTCGGAAGAATTCAGAAATAATCAGCGCTCTTCAAAATGCATCAGGCATTTTTGATTCAGCGGGCAAGTCATACACAAAGGATTAATGGCTTTACAGTATTTTCTGCCGTGATTTACTATCAGATGACAGAAATGATTACTTGTTTCGGGTTTTAATACTCTGCGGAGTTCTTTTTCAATATAATCAGGAGCGGTACCGTATGTGATACCAATACGTTTACACACACGTTTTACATGTGTGTCGACTACGTACGCAGGTTGTCCGTAAACTTCACCTAAAATTAAATTTGCGGTTTTTCGTCCAACACCGTCAAGTGTAAGTAAGTCTTCCATATTGTCAGGTACCTGACCGTTATATACTTCTGCTATTCTTTTGCAGCTTGATACTATATTTTTAGCTTTTACTTTATATAAACCTAATGATTTAATCATTTTTTCTATTTTTCTTGGTTCTGTATTAGCATAATCGTATACATCTCTGAATTTCGGAAACATTATTCTGGTAACCTTGTTAACTCTTTCATCTCTGCATTGAGCAGATAATTGTGTAGCTATCAAAAGTTCAAGCGGACTCTTGGAGTTCAGCATACACTTTGCATTTGGATATTCCTTACATAAAATTTCATAAACTTCTTGTGCAAATTCGCGTAGTTTCATAAGTACCTCCTTAAAGTGTAACATTATTATACAACATATGTGGCATAAATTTCAACAGTTACTTGAAAAATCAGAAAGAATATTGTATAATCTACAAAGAGGTGATGTTATGGGTGCACCGCTTGCAGACAGAATCAGACCTGCAGAATTAAGTGATGTAGTGGGTCAGAAGCATATACTTAGTGAGGGTAAAATATTAAACCGGCTTGTTGAATCTGAATATGTACCAAATCTTATTTTTTATGGGCCCTCGGGAACCGGAAAAACGACCGTTGCAAATATTATTGCAAGAAAGTCAAATAAAAAACTTTATAAATTAAACGCAACAACCTGTTCAGTTTCGGATGTTAAGGATATAATAAGTACGTTAGATGGAATATCCTCTTACGACGGAGTTATGCTGTATTTGGATGAAATACAGAATTTTAATAAAAAACAGCAACAGTCGTTGCTGGAGGTAATTGAAAACGGACAGATTACTTTAATTGCAAGTACTACTGAAAACCCTTATTTTTACATATACGGAGCTTTACTTTCACGTTGCAGTGTTTTCGAATTTAAACCTGTAGAACCGGAAGAAATTGTTATTGCGTTAAAACGTGCTTCCAAAACACTAACCGAAGAATATGGTAAAAATATTGTTGTTTCCGATGAAGCTTATATGCATTTTTCAAATATGTGTAATGGTGATGTCAGGAAAGCGGTAAACAGTCTTGAAATCGCAGTGATAGCCGCCTCTGTTACATTGGAAGAAGAAATTACGGTTGATATCGGTTTAGCAGTTCAGGCTACACAAAAATCAGCATTGAAGTATGATAAAGACGGAGACAATCATTATGATGTTTTATCTGCTTTTCAAAAGTCTGTCAGAGGAAGTGATCCTGATGCTGCGGTTCATTATCTTGCACGGTTGATTGCATCAGGAGATATCAAGATTATTTGCAGAAGATTGCTGGTAATTGCATCGGAAGATATAGGTCTTGCGTATCCAATGGCGGCATCGATTGTAAAATCCTGCTGTGATTCGGCTTTGCAACTTGGCTTACCTGAAGCAAGAATACCTCTTTCACAAGCAACCATTCTTCTTGCAACAGCACCAAAATCAAATTCTGCGATTTGTGCAATTGATGATGCTTTAAATGATATTAACAGTATTGATACAGGAGATATTCCACCTCACCTTAAAGATGCGCATTACGGCGGAGCGGAAAAGTTAGGAAGAGGAATTGAGTATAAATATCCCCATGCTTTTGAAAATTCTTATGTTAAACAACAGTATCTGCCCGATAAAATAGCTGATCATATTTATTATAATTACGGTGACAACAAGACGGAACAGCTTGCTAAAAAATACTGGGATGAAATTAAGAAATAATTACAGGAGAGGTTGTTAAATCGGCCTTTCCTTTTTTATTTGTTATCAGGTTATAAATATCTGTTGCAAGGAAATCCTTGCTTATCATATTAATACCTTTTTCATCAAGATTCTTATATCCTGCAGGCTTCGTTATAACCGGAAGAGCAGAATGTGTTTTAAGATGCTTAAGTAATTCTCTCCCTTTTTTATTGAAAGCAAGAACACGAAGATAACAAGGAGAAGCAGAAACGTCATTTTTGGTAATTCCCAATAGAATCTGAAACAGCATTCTTGATACTGCGGTATATGTGTATCTTTTTGATTTTATTTCCTTAACAAGCTCTTCGTAGCTGTTAAAGTTGCCGTTCTTAACACATTCATATATTTTATTCTCTATTCCTTCACGTACCTCTGCGATATTACCAAGCTGAGAACGGTTTGTAAGAATTGCATATTTTATTAAATCAATAAACATGTCTTCGCGGGCTATAGGATTGTTTTCCATATATTTTGCTGTGTTTTCGGGAACAGTACTTTTATATGATTTACCGCAAAGTACTGCATTTCTTATTGCAGTTGCGGAAGAGAATGCGGCTATTTCCTTTGAATTGTATCCATTGTCAGTACGTTTTATTGCAAAAGGAATTGCTTTTGAATTGATTTTATCCAAAGCTTTAATATATTCAAAAGCGAGAATGTTGTTTGGCATTTTGAGAATATCAAAGGATTTGTCCATGTCGGTTCTTGAAATATGAAAAGGTGTTTCAGAACAAAAATCTGTATTATCAATATTATCTTTATATAAATTGTAAACAGAATTAATTTCTTCAATGGGTGACTCGGAACCGAATGAAATGTAGTTGCAATTGATTGCATCTAAAAGCCTTATCGCACCTTCTGCAAATTTTTCTGCTGTAGAAAGCGAATAAACAACAGGTAGTTCGAAAACAATATCTGCACCGTTTTTTATAGCAAATGATGCACGTTCCCACTTATCGTAAACAGCAGGAGCACCTCTCTGAACAAAATTACCGCTCATTACAACAGCACATATATCAGCATCTGTTTCCTTTTTGGATTGTTTTATATGGTATTTGTGACCATTGTGAAAAGGATTATATTCGGCTGTAATTCCCACAATTTTCAAAAAAATCACCTCACAAAATTAATTATAACATATTTTTACCAAAAATACTATTGAAAAATAAATAAAAATGTTATATAATATTATGAAGTAAATAAAATTTGGAGGTTGGTTTATAATGAGCACATTTTTAGAGCAGATTAAAGCCCGTGCCAAAGCGGACAAGAAAACTGTTGTTCTTCCCGAATCAATGGACAGAAGAACATTTGAAGCTGCAGAAACAATTTTGAAAGAAGATATTGCAAATATCATAATTATCGGTACTCCCGAAGAGGTAGAAGCTAACAGCAAGGGTCTTGATATTTCAAAAGCAACTATCATTAATCCTTATACATATGAAAAAACAGAAGAATATCTTAATTTATTTGTAGAATTAAGAAAGTCAAAGGGTCTTACCTATGAAGAAGCGAAGAAGACAGCTTTAGGTGATTATATGTATTATGCTTGCTTAATGGTTAAAGCAGGAGATGCAGATGGTGTTGTTTCAGGTGCATGTCACTCAACAGCAAACACATTAAGACCAAGTCTTCAGATTATTAAAACAAAACCGGGCGTTAAGCTTGTTTCAGCATTTTTCCTTATGGTAGTTCCTAATTGTGAATACGGTTCAAACGGAACATTTATTTTTGCCGACAGCGGTCTCGAACAGAATCCCGATCCTGAAAAGCTTGCAGCAATTGCGGCTTGCTCTGCAGAATCTTTTGAACTTTTAGTTCAGGAAGAAGCTATGGTTGCTATGCTTTCTCATTCAACAATGGGAAGTGCAAAGCACGCTGATGTTGATAAGGTAGTTGAAGCTACAAGAATCTGTAAAGAAAACAATCCCGGTCTTAAGGTTGACGGTGAATTACAGCTTGATGCTGCAATCGTTCCTTCCGTTGGTTCTTCAAAAGCTCCCGATTCACCTGTTGCAGGTAAGGCAAACGTTCTTGTTTTCCCTGACCTTGATGCAGGTAATATCGGTTATAAATTAGTTCAGAGACTTGCAAAAGCCGAAGCATACGGTCCTGTAACACAGGGTATCGCAATGCCTATCAATGACCTTTCGAGAGGTTGCTCTGCGGATGATATTGTAGGTGTAGTTGCAATTACTTGTGTTCAGGCACAGGGTAAATAATCAGGAGCTATAACGTGAAATTTCATTTCACCTTATGCCTCCGGCGGATATAAACAGCCTGTGTGAAATTTTCTTTGAAAAGCAAAGAAACGCACATGGGCAAAAAAGCTCTTATCATTCGATGTCTGAGGATAAGAAAAATTGATTAATATATGTGCCGACACGTGGCGGCAGAATGGAGATTTTGTAAATGAAAGTATTAGTAATTAACTGTGGTAGTTCATCACTTAAGTATCAGCTTATTGATATGGATACAAATAATGTTATGGCAAAAGGTCTTTGCGACAGAATTGCCATTAACGATTCGGAGCTTACACATACAGTAAATGGGGTTAAGACTGTTATAAAGAAGGATATGCCTGACCATGCAGCAGCAGTTGAAATGGTTATCGCAGCTTTAACTGACAGCGAACACGGCGTAATTAAAGATATGAGCGAAGTGAGCGCTGTAGGTCACAGACTTGTTCACGGTGGCGAAAAGTTCGCAGGCTCTGTATTAATTAACGACGAAGTTATGGCAACTATTGAAGAATGTGTTCCACTTGCTCCTCTTCATAACCCTGCAAATATCATCGGTATTGATGCTTGCAGAAAGGCAATGCCAAATGTTCCTATGGTGGCAGTTTTTGATACAGCATTCCATCAGACAATGCCTGCTGATTCATATATGTATGCTATTCCTTATGAATATTATGAAAAATTTAAAATCAGAAGATACGGTTTCCACGGAACAAGCCATAAGTATGTAGCTCAGAGAGCTGCTGAAATTCTCGGTAAAAAGCTTGAAGATTTGAAGATAGTAAACTGTCACTTAGGCAGCGGTTCTTCAATTTGTGCTATTGACTGCGGTAAGAGCGTTGATACAACAATGGGATTCACTCCTCTTGCAGGTCTTGAAATGGGAACACGTTGCGGTGATATTGATCCTGCAATTGTTACATTCCTTATGGATAACGAAAAGCTTTCAACAAAGGAAATAGATTCAATTCTTAATAAAAAAGCAGGTTTCTTAGGTCTTTCCGGCGTTTCAAATGACTGCCGTGACGTTGAAGCTGCAGCGAAAGACGGAAATGAACGTGCTGATATTGCTCTTAAGGTATTTATCAAACAGGTTAAGAAGTATATCGGTGCATACGCAGCTGAAATGGGCGGAATCGATGTTCTTACATTCACAGCAGGTATAGGCGAAAATACAATATGGATGAGAGAAGCAATCTGTGAAGGCCTTGAGTATATGGGTATTAAGGTCGATGCTGAAAAGAATAACTGCAGAGGCAAGGAAGTTGATATTTCAGCAGATGGTGCAACGGTTACAACTATGGTTGTTCCAACAAATGAAGAGCTTATGATTGCAATAGAAACAGTAGAATTGTTATAAAATTAATAATTTTACTTGACAAACGTTTTAAATTTTAGTATAATAACTTGTGCTGTGTTCAAGGAGGGGTATTTATGATACTTGATATAAGCAGAATTTTAAAAAGCCCCGGAGACAGTATGGATTTCAACGGGCTCGTATCTCTAGGGGATGATGTGTTCGTAAATGAACATATTGTAAATGTGAGCGAGATTACAGTTGAAGGAAAAGTAAAAAATATCAGTGGTGTTATAGTGCTTGAAGCTACCGGAAAGTTTTCTTATTCTGTACCTTGTGACAGATGCGGAGAGCAGACAGACCGCAGTCTTGTGTTTGATTTAACTGAAAGCTTTGTAAAGCAAGCAGATGAATCGTTGCAGGATGCTGTGGTTTTGGAAGGGGATACCATTGATTTAAGGGACATAACTGAAAGGGAAGCTTTTGCCAATCTCCCTCTCAAAAACCTTTGCCGTGAGGATTGTAAAGGTTTGTGTCTTAAATGCGGTGCCAATCTTAACAATAGTCCGTGCGAATGTAAGGATGACGAGTGGAATCCGCAGTTTGAAAGTTTAAAAGGATTAATATTTGACTGACATCGTTTTGATGCAAATTTAGAGGAGGTGTGAACATGGCAGTTCCAAAGAGAAAAACATCTAAAGCAAGAAGAGATAAGAGAAGAGCAAACTGGAAGCTTTCCGTACCCGGTATGATTAAATGTTCTCAGTGCGGTGCGTTGATTTTATCTCACAGAGTTTGTTCTGAATGTGGCTTCTACAAAGGAAGAGAAGTTGTAAAAATCAGCGATTAATTTATTCTTGAATATTTTATATCCTCACGGTTTCGTGGGGATATATTATTTTGGAGGCAATATGAATAAAGGAAACAGAATTAAATTTGTATACCCTGATTCTATCGCAGAGGAAGCAGGTATAGAAATAGGTGATTCCATACTTGCTGTAAACGGTAAAAAAGTAGAGGATATTTTAGAATTCCGTTTTATTACTGCAGATGAAGAGTATGAACTTACCGTAGAGAAAAAAGACGGTAGTGTGGAAATAATCGAAGTTGTAAATGAATATAACGAAGAACTGGGCGTTGATTTTGAAAAAGCGCTCATTACAGGTGCACGCTCATGTGCCAATAAATGTATATTCTGTTTTATAGACCAGATGCCTCCTGATATGCGTGAAACTCTTTATTTTA
Organism: Clostridia bacterium; assembly: GCA_017626145.1. Lineage (GTDB taxonomy): Bacteria > Bacillota > Clostridia > RGIG6154 > RGIG6154 > RGIG8497. Next base: position 24,760 of record JAGAJK010000086.1, on the reverse strand, counting down.
AGGATGATGATTCAAGACTTTCGTTTCTGCAGGGCAACTATGTAACCTTAACAAATATGTCAGATAAAGAACTTGATAAAATTATAGAAATGCATTTATCGCCGATTAATATTTCCGTACATTGTACAAATCCTGAAAAACGTGTATTTATGTTAGGTAATAAAAGGGCTGGAAGAATAACAGAACAGATTAAAAAACTTGTTGACGCAGGAATTATGGTGAATTGTCAGATTGTTGCCTGTCCGGGAATAAATGATGGAGAAGAGCTCGAAAGAACATTAGAAGACTTAATTAAATTTTCTCCTGATTTATGCAGTATCTCGGTTGTACCTGTGGGAATAACAAGCTTTCGTGACAATTTGTATAAACTTGATATGTTTACTAAGGAAAGTGCGTTAAAATTAATCAATCAAATTGAAAAATGGCAGAAAAGGTTTATGGAAATATCAGGAAGCAGGACAGTTTATGCATCAGATGAATTTTATATAACAGCTCAGAAAGAATTTCCGGGTTACGATGCATATGAAGATTTTCCTCAATTGGAAAACGGAGTTGGAATGGTATCCGTTTTTAAGTATGATTTTAATTTAGCGGTTGAACAAACCGAAAAAAAGTGCTATAATAAATGTACTTTGGCAACAGGTGTGATTTTTGCCGATATTTTGAAAGAGCTTGTTTCAAAGCTTGGTGATGAAATACAGGTTATTGCTGTAAAAAACAAGTTTTTCGGTGAAACCATTACTGTGGCCGGTCTCGTTACGGGACAGGATTTAATAGCTCAGCTTAAAGATGTTGATATTGGAGAATTTTTGGTAATTCCCGATAATATGCTCCGTGCAGAAACTGATGTGTTTTTAGATGATATTACAATAAAAGATGTGGAGAAAGAGCTGGGTGTTAAGGTGTATGTGTCTACGGATGCATATAGATTAGTTGAAATTTTGACAGGACAGGAGTGAAGTTTGTGAAACCTATAGTTGCTATAGTGGGAAGACCAAATGTTGGCAAGTCTTTGCTTTTCAATAAGCTTGTTGGAGAGAGAATATCGATAGTTGAGGATACTCCCGGCGTTACAAGAGACAGAATATATGCCGATTGCGAATGGCTTAATTATAAATTTACATTGATAGATACGGGTGGTATCGAGCCTAAAACTGATGATATCATTTTATCGCAAATGAAGAGACAGGCAGAAATCGCAATTGAAACTGCAGATGTTATAATTTTTGTTACGGATATAAAAACAGGGATGACTGCAGCTGACAACGATGTGTGTGCTATGCTCAGAAAAAGTAGTAAACCTATTGTTCTTGTTTGCAATAAAGTTGATAATCCGGGGCAGATGCCGATGGAATTATATGAATTTTACAATTTGGGAATAGGAGACCCGTATCCGGTTTCGGCAATTAACGGTCTGGGTCTTGGTGATATGCTTGATGAAGTTGTAAAATTCTTCCCTGAAGAGAGCAATATAGCTGATGATGATAAAATTATCAGAATTGCGGTAGCAGGAAGACCTAATGCAGGAAAATCTTCTCTTGTTAATAAAATATTAGGTGATAACCGTGTTATTGTAAGTGACATTCCGGGAACCACAAGAGATGCTATAGACGTATCGTTTGAAAAAGATGGCAGAAATTATATTTTTACTGATACAGCAGGACTTCGTAAAAGAGGTAAAATTGAAGAAAATATCGAGCATTACAGTGCAGTAAGAACCTTACTTGCGATTGATAGGTCAGATGTTGTTTTGATTCTTCTTGACCCTGTTGAAGGTGTAACGGAACAGGATACAAAAATAGCAGGTTATGCACACGATCAGGGAAAAGCTATTGTTGTACTTGTAAATAAATGGGATCTTGTTGAAAAAGAAACCAATACAATGAAAAACTTCAGGGATAATGTAAAAGAAGGTTTTGGATTTATGCTTTACGCCCCAGTTGATTTCATTTCAGCAAAAACTGGTGCAAGAATTGATAAAATTTTTGAGTTGGTTGAGCTTGTACATGCTCAAAACAATATGAGAGTTCCTACCGGCGTACTTAACGATGTGTTGAACGATGCGATTTTAAGAGTTCAACCACCTACAGATAAAGGTAAAAGACTTAAGATATTTTATATGACTCAGGTTGCAGTTCAGCCACCTACTTTTGTTGTATTTGTAAATGATAAAGAGCTTGCTCATTTTTCATATATAAGATATCTTGAAAATCAGGTACGTGAAGCGTTCGGATTGAATGCAACACCACTTAAGTTTATCGTACGTGAAAAAAATGAAAAGAAATGATGTGATTTTATGTTGTGGAAAATTTTAGCAGTAATAATTTCGTATCTTATCGGAAGTTTAAACAATGCAATTATAATATGTAAATTTAAAAATGTAGATATTAAATCTGTGGGAAGCGGCAATGCCGGTGCAACTAATACAGTTCGTGCACTTGGTAAAAAATATGGTATTGCTGTATTTTTACTTGACTTTTTCAAAGGTGCTGTTTCTGCAGGTATAGGATTTATTTTTGGTGTTGAGCATTTTTGTGCCGTTGCTTCAATTGTAGGACATGTGTTTCCGGTTTATTTTGGATTTAAAGGCGGAAAGGGCGTATCTACGTCATACGGAGCTTTGGCTGTATGCGATATAAGGGTTGCGGCGATTTTAGGTATTCTTGAATTGATACTAATTTTAACAACAAAAATTGTATCTCTTGCAACGCTTATCAGCTTTGTATTGTTACCGGTTGTTGTATATTTATTTAATGGTTTTAAGATTGACTATTTGTTCATTACATCTGTCATTCTTTGTATTATGATATTTTTTACACATAGAACCAATATAATAAGATTAATTAACGGCACAGAAAATAAATTTGGTAAAAAGAATAAAGGAGAATGACAATGAAAGTAACTGTACTTGGTGCAGGTGGCTGGGGAACAGCTCTGGCTATGAAGCTTTTTGAAAAAGGATACGATACGTATTTATGGTCAGCATTTGATAAAGAAGTAGAGGAATTGAACTCTACACATAAAAATAGATTGTTGCAGGGAGTAATGATTCCTGATGGAATAACCATAACATCTGATCTGGATTTGGCTATGGATAGAACAGAACTTGTGGTGATTGCTGTCCCTTCAAGCGCAGTAAAGGATGTCTGTAAAAAACTTCTCATTTACAATCCATTACCCGTTATAGTTTGTGTTTCAAAAGGGTTTGATGAGGACAACGGAGATTTAATGGGTGATGTTATCGGAAAGATTTTATCAACAGAAAAAATTGTTATTTTATCAGGGCCAACTCATGCTGAAGAGGTATCGAGAGATATACCTACAGCTATAGTTGCAGCTTCCGAGATTGAAGCTTACGCAAAATTTGTGCAAAATGTTTTTATGAGCGAAAATTTCAGAGTTTATACTAATACAGATGTTGTAGGCGTTGAAGTAAGCGGTGCTCTTAAAAATGTTATAGCGTTGTGTGCAGGTATTTCTGATGGTTGTGGATATGGTGATAATACCAAAGCTGCGTTAATGACTCGTGGTCTGTCTGAAATAGCTAAGCTCGGAGTAGCTATGGGCGGTAGATTTGAAACCTTTATGGGACTTACAGGTGTTGGCGATTTAATAGTAACATGTACAAGCGTTCACAGTCGAAACAGACGAGCAGGAATTTTAATCGGAAAAGGAATGTCTGCAAAAGAGGCTGTAGATGAAGTGAAAATGGTTGTCGAGGGGATAAAGAGCTGTAAATCTGCATATTTACTTTCAAAAAAATATAATCTTGACTTGCCAATTATAAAAACGGCATATGATGTTTTGTTTAACAACGTGAATCCAAGAGCTGCAGTAACGGAACTTATGCTGAGAGATAAAAAATCAGAATAAATCGGAGTATACTATGTATAAAGCAGTGGTTGTTTGCGATTCAAAAAGCATTACAGATGCTTTTGATTCTATTGATTTATGGAATGATAGTGATTTCTCGTTAGTTGAAGTAGTTAAGGATATTAATGAAATCCAAACTGATAAATTCGACCTTTTAATTGGTCCTGTGAAAATTATACTTCAAAATAACGCGGCATTATCACAATTGAATAATAATGGTTATGTTGCCAGAATTTTTTATGGAAGAAAGAGTTTCGAACATATTAAATGTGCTATAGATAACGGTGCATGTGGATATATTCCTGTTCCGATTGACAAAAATGACTTTAACGTAGCTATATTAAATGCACACAGTAATTTATCTTTGCTGAAAAATCCCAATACCGTTAATATGGATATTTACGAAATCAGAGATGCCTTTGTATTAAATTTACTTTCAGGTAATATCAAGGTGGCGGATGAGCTTATAAGTGAATACAGTAAGCTTAATTTTGATATTGACATAACAAATGTTGAATGTGCAATAATAAAAATTACCATTGAGAATTTTAATGAATATTTAAGAGATGTGTGGAAATACGGTAAAGATACCTTGTATAATGCTGTAAATAATTTTATCAAGAAAAATGATAAGGATATTTGTATATTACCATTTAACATAGAAAATAATGATGTTTATGTTTTTTGTATTAAGAGACGCGGTGCATCAAGTGATAAATATCTTTATTCGGTAAGGAATGAGATTTTTGAATTGATGGGTATTAGTTTATCATATTCAATTTTAAAGAATTTTAATAGCATTCTTGATATTATAGATAAAACTAATATAGATATTCTTGCTCACGAGACAGGACTGGTTCACGGAGATGATATAGACAATACTGACAAATATAAAACAATATCTGATGCAAAAAAATATATTACTACTGCATTTTCACAGGAGATATGTCTTGATGATGTAGCTGAATATGTATCTTTAAGTTCAGCGTATTTTAGTAGACTTTTCAAGCAGGAGACAGGAGAGAACTTCATTGATTACCTTATTAAAATAAGAATGGAAAATGCAAAAAGGATGCTTGAAACGACATCATATAAGACGTATGAAATAAGTGAGCTTGTGGGCTATAAAAAAAGCAAGTATTTCAGTAAACTTTTTAAAAATTACACCGGATATACACCAACTGAATACAGAACTAAAATAAAAAGAAAATTTAAAGGAGAATGATTATGAAAAAATTTAAAGTTGGTTTGCAGCTGTATTCTGTAAGATGGCAAATGGAAGAAGATATGGAAGCAACTTTGAAGGCCGTTGCTGAAATGGGGTATGATTGTGTAGAATTTGCCGGATATTATGATAAAAGTCCTGAATATATTGAGTCTTTATTAGAAAAATACGGATTAAAATGCTATTCTGTTCACCAGAATATTGCTTCATATTTCAATGAACCGGAAAAATATTTATCGTACCTTAAAGCTGTTGGCGCAAAATATAGTGTAATTCCGTGGAATAAAAAAGAAATTTTGCAGACAACCAAAGGGTTTGAGGATTTTAAAAATGATGTTATCAAAGGCGGAACGTTTATGAATGATAACGGATTTCAATTGTTGTATCATAATCACGATTTTGAATTTTTTAATCTTGATGGTGGACTTATTTTTGATCGCCTTTACAGTGAAGTTTCTGAAGAATATATTAATCCTCAGATAGATACATGTTGGGTTAAATATGCAGGATATGACCCGTGTGAATATCTTGAAAAATATTCAGGAAGAGTACCTGTTGTTCACTTAAAAGATTTTACCTGCAAGCAGTTTGCAAACGGACCGGTTTACGCCTTGATTGATGAAAACGGCAATGAAATTAAGAATGATAAAGAAGCCAATGGATTTGAATTTAAACCATTAGGTGAAGGTATACAGGATATTCCTGCAATAATTGAAGCTGCCGAAAAAGCAGGATCTGAAATTTTAATCGTTGAACAAGATAATTTTACTGAAAATGACCCGATGAAAAATGCAAAAATCAGTCGGGAATATCTCAAAAGTATAGGATACTAATATTTTATAATTTAGTATTTACATATCAACAATAATGTGTTATAATGATTTAGAAAGGTAGGTAATTACATATGAACAAAAAGATAGTTTTAAGCGTAGTACTTATTTTAACTCTTATTCTTTCTTTGGCGTCGGTGTCTTTTGCTGAAGGCGAGTTCAAGGTTAATTTAAGAGTAGGTGAGTGGTACGAAGATGCGAGAACAGGCGAAAAGGTATTTGATGCTTTTGTATCAATTGAGAACAATCCCGGACTTGCTACTGTTGGTTATTCAGTTGAATTTGATAAAATGTTAATTCAGCCTGTTAATGTCAAGAAAACAGATATTATTTCCGGATCTACCACTTGGAATAGAAAAACATATGTTCCGGGTGTAACTGATTTTCTTAAGATTTCACATTTTGATACTGTTAATTTCTATGAAGATGGTGAAGTTCACAAAATTACATTTAAGCTTACTAAATATGCTTCAGCTTCAAATAGTGAGCAGAGTGTAGAAATTAAATTAGTTGAAAATCCTACAGGCCGTTTTTACGGAGAAGATTCAACGGAATTTGTACCGGTTTACGGTGCATCAAGTGTAGTTCTTCCTGTTATTGAAGGCGAAGGCGAGATTTTCGATTCTGAGAATGTTGATACTCCTGTTGATGAAGGCGAAGCAGAGGATTTCGAAGAGATTGTTTCCGGCATAACTGTTCCTGTAAATAGACCTAGTCACTCTGAAATCAAGAAATATAAGACCACTATTATTCTTACAATTGATTCAGTAGAAATTAAAGTAAACAATAACGCTTTAATCAACGATGTTGCTCCTATTATTGTAAATGACAGAACTATGCTTCCTGTAAGAATTATTGCTCAGGAGCTTGGGGTAACTCCCGAAAATATCATTTGGGATGAAAAAGCTCAGAAGGTAACAGTTATAACTGATGAAAAGAAAATAGAGATTTATATTGATTCATCTAAGGCTTATGTTAACGGTGCTACAGTAGAACTTGATTCACCTGCATTTATCCAGAATGACAGAACTTATTTACCACTTAGATTTATTTCTGAAAATCTTGGTGCATCTGTTGATTGGGACGAAGATTTACAGCAGGTAACAATAAAAAAATAATTTATTAAAAGTTGAGACCGATTCAAATCGGTCTCATTTTTGTTCATATTTTATAAATAATATTCATAAACTTTACCAAAAAGTATTATATGGAGGAGTTTTATGAGTGAATACAATATTTATCAGGATATAGCAACACGTTCCGACGGTGATGTTTACATAGGCGTTGTAGGGCCTGTCAGAACGGGAAAGTCAACCTTTATTAAAAGGTTTATGGAACAGCTTGTAATTCCTAATATTTCCGATAATTATCGACGTGAAAGAACGATTGACGAATTGCCTCAAAGTTCAGCAGGAAAGACAATAATGACTACAGAACCTAAATTTATACCAGAACAGGGCGTTAATATTAAAATTAATGGTAACGCAGGTTTAAATGTAAGGATGATAGATTGTGTCGGGTACATTATTAACGACGCCGTAGGCTATTTAGAAGATGAACAACCACGTATGGTTTCAACACCTTGGAGCGATGAGCAGATGCCTTTTACACAGGCAGCGGAAATAGGGACAAGAAAAGTTATAGCGGAGCATTCTAATATAGGCATCGTTGTCACTACCGACGGCACAATTACCGATATTCCGGCAGAAAGCTATTATGAAGCTGAAGAACGTGTTATCAGTGAATTAAAGGAACTCGGTAAACCTTTTATTGTATTATTGAACAGTGCTGAGCCTGATTCTATCTTTGCTTCTGAAAGAAAACAAGCTTTGATGAATAAATATGATGTTAAAGTAGTTTCTTGTAACTGTGCCACATTAAGTGCAGAAAATGTTAATGAAATAATAGAATCTGTTCTTTTTGAATTTCCGCTTAAAGAAATTAAAATTCACCTACCTGATTGGATGGATTCTCTTGAGGATTCACATTGGGTAAATGAGAATGTTACAGAATTAATAGTAAAAACGTTGCAAGATATTGAAAAAGTAAGTGATGTTGAAAAGGTAATGCATCATTTTCAGCATTCAGACTGTATAGAAAACTATTCAGTACAAAAAATCGATTTGGGTGTTGGAAGTGTAGATGTTAAACTTGTTGCTGTTGATGGTTTGTATTATAAGATTCTTGGTGAACAGTCAGGCTTCGAAATTAACAGTCAGCAGGATTTGCTTGCTCTTATTAAAAAATTATCTGCTATCAAAAGCGAATATGATAAAGTTTCGTATGCACTTCAGGAGGTTGAACAAAGGGGATATGGGATTGTTACACCTACAATAGATCAGTTATCTATGCAAGAGCCTGAAATTGTGAAGCAGGGAGGAAAGTTTGGTGTGCGTCTTAAAGCATCAGCACCATCAATTCATATGATAAAAGCAGATATTGAAACAGAAGTAAACCCAATTGTGGGTACTGAAAGGCAATCTGAAGAATTGGTTCATTATTTGCTTGAGGAATTCGAGAACGATCCATCGAAAATATGGAGTTCGAATATTTTTGGAAAAACATTGAGCGAACTTGTAAATGAAGGCTTAAATAATAAACTTTACAGAATGTCGCCTGATGCCCAGTTAAAGCTTCAGGAAACACTACAGAAAATTGTTAATGAGGGTAGCGGCGGACTCATTTGCATAATATTATAAAAACATTACGATACTGTATATTAAAATTGAGTAAGCACAAAGCTTACTCAATTTTATTAATAATTTAATTTTGCATCTTCACCTTTTCCAAGACGAGTAACGTAAATGCTTCTCTTGTTCTTGTCAACTGTAATAATTGCCAAAGCGACTTCAGTTTTATCACCATCACGTCTTTCTGTTTCAGGTGGATCGTAGTAAAACGGAAATGCATTCTGCTGTGTGATACAAGCATAACCTGAATTGCTGATACATTCCATATTTTTATGGGTATCCCCGGATACGCATGCAATTATTTCACCTCGTTTATAAGATGAAAAATCAGCAATTATTTGTCTTTTGAAATCACCTTCACCAAAAGAATAATCTACATCTGCAGCATTTTTATAAGCATCGAGAACATTGTAAAGCACTGTTACATTTTTCCACATATTTTTTTCCATTTTTTCCTTTTGATTTTCATGTGGGATACCATGCAGATAAAACATAATGCTCCAACCAAATTCTTCAAATTTTAAAGCATCATTCAAAAGCCAGTCAATTTGATTTTGTGAAAAAGCAAACATATCCTGACCACGATATCTCAGCTTACCATTATCAAATATGTAATCGATATCGTTTGAGTCGAGGAATATATGACGTACTTTGTTTGGTTTGTCATCAGAGTAATAGTATAAATTATTACTATCAGGATTTGCATCTTTATAGAAAATTTCATACCTTTCTTCAGGTAGCAAATGATGAAGTGAAATTTCGTTTTTTAATTTCATATCCCATATGGTTCCATCATCGTGATTACCATTTATAGGATAAAACTTTATATTGCCAAATTGATTTTTCAGATCAATGAAAGCATCGATTTTATATTCTTTGCATGCATCACAAATATGGTCTCCGCCCAAAACAAGCCTTTCAATTTTTATTTTTTCCGCAATTTCAGAATACACGTTCAGTATTCTTTTCATTCTTAACCGGTTTAAATCTTTCATTGTATAATGGATGTCTGTTATGAATGCTATGTTAAAAACATTTTCTCCTTGAAATGATTTCAAGGAATTTAAGGCGCGTTTAGTTTCTGTTTTAAGGTAATCAGGATATTCCAAATTTGTGCTTGCTTCCGCCCACGAGTAAGCTTTTGAATAATCATTATCGGTATAAATTCGCATAAAAACACCTCACTAATTTTTTAAATTATATCATAAGCTATGTTTTATATCAATATATTATAAGATTAAATTGTATATTTTGGTGAAGTATGTTATAATGTTTTCATACAAATACAAGTTGACAGCGATTTTGTTATATATTCAAAATATGAATGGAGAAAATTTATGGATAACGGTATAATTCAAATATATTATGGTGACGGAAAAGGTAAAACCACAGCAGCATTAGGACAAGCTTTGAGATGTGCAGGAAGAGGTTATAAGGTTCTTTATGCTGCATTTTTGAAAAACACAGATAGCGGTGAGTTTTTCAATGAACTGCCTTTTGATATATTACTGCCGGAATATAACTACGGTTTTTGGAATACTTTAAGTGAAAATGAGCGTATTTATGCTAAAAAAAGTGCTGCTGAGGTTTTAAATAAACTGATTGAACAAAGTGTTAAGTACGATATGATAATATTGGATGAGCTTTTAGATGCTCTTCAACTTGGATGTGTAGACCGCACTACAGTTATGAAGTTACTGTCTGATAAACCCACATCGCTTGAAATAGTTATTACGGGTCATAGCTTTGATAAAGAAATATTTGATAAAGCAGAATGTATCACAGAAATGAAAAAAGTTAAACATCATTTTGATAAAGGAATAAAATGTAGAATTGGAATAGAAAAATAAAGCATTGCAAATATTTTGTTTATATGTTAAAATTTAAAAGATACGTATAGTTGAATTTTGGTATTGATTGTCAACTTTTGAAAGGACTGATAATTACGAAAATTGTCATAAAAATAGGAACATCAACATTAGCTCATCCGTCAGGACATCTTAATATACGTCATATTGAGCATTTGTGCAAGGTTATAAGTGATTTAAAGAACGCAGGTCACGAGATTATAATTGTATCTTCCGGAGCTATTGGTATGGGCGTAGGTAAGTTGGGGCTTAAAGGCAAACCAACTGATATTGAGACAAAACAAGCTGCCGCCGCTATCGGACAGTGCGAACTGATGTATACATACGATAAGTTATTTAATGAGTATAACCATAATATCGGACAGATTTTAATTACTGCGCCTGATGTAGAAGATGAAAAAAGAAGACATAATTTTGAAAATACATTGTTCAGACTGCTTGAATTGGATGTAATTCCAATTATTAATGAAAACGATACTGTTTCAGTTGAGGAAATCGAAATAGGTGATAATGATACACTTTCTGCTATTGTTGCGGTTTCTGTAAAAGCTGATTTGTTAGTGCTATTGTCTGATATTGATGGACTATATACAGCTGACCCTCATTTAGATTCCAATGCCCAAATAATTTCGGTTGTCAAGGAAATTACACCTGAAATTGAAAAGCTCGGCGGTGGAAAAGGTTCTTCGTTGGGAACCGGTGGTATGGTGACAAAAATTCATGCTGCCAAGATTGCAACAAAAGCCGGAACAGATATGATAATAACAAACGGTAACAACCCGGAAATACTATACGATATTGTAGATGGTAAAACTATTGGTACAAGGTTTGAAAGCAGGTAAATTTATGACAACTATAGATATTTTAAAGAAAACAAAAGATGCATATAATGATATTAATATGCTTAATACTGATGAAAAGAATAAAGTCCTTATTGCTATGTCGGATGAAATTAAAGCTTGTACAGATGACATTCTTAAAGCTAATGAAGAAGATGTAAAAGCTTCGACCGGTATTATAAGTGATGTTATGATTGACAGACTGAAGCTTGACAAAAAACGAATTACCGATATGTGCGACGGAATTATTAAAGTGACACAGCTTGAAGACCCGGTTGGAAAGGTACTTAGTAGTTATATTCAGCCTAATGGTTTAGAAATCAGTAAAGTATCTGTTCCTGTAGGTTTAATTGCAATTATCTATGAAAGCAGACCGAATGTTACATCTGATGCAGCAGCTCTGGCTGTTAAAAGTGGTAATACATGCGTTCTTCGTTGCGGTCAGAATTCATTTAAAACATCAAAGGCAATCATTTGTGCCATGAAAAAAGGAATAGAAAAATGTAAGGTTAATCCTGATATTATAAACATCGTTGAAGACAGTTCAAGACAAAGTTCATACGAGATTATGAATGCCAAAGGTATTGTTGATTTACTTATACCAAGAGGTGGCAAAGGGTTAATCAAAGCTTGCACAGAAAATGCTACTGTTCCATGTATTGAAACAGGCACAGGAATTTGTCATATTTATGTTGATGAAACTGCAGATATCGATAAAGCTGTTGATATAATTGATAACGCTAAAACGAGCAGACCATCGGTTTGCAACGCAGAAGAAGTGTTGCTTGTTAATTCAGCGGTAGCTGATGAATTTTTGCCAAAGGTAAAGCAAAGATTGCAGGAAGGAAGAACAAATCCGGTTGAATTAAGACTTGATGAAAGAGCTGCAAAAATTATTGACGGAACTTTAGCAACAGAAGAAGATTTTAACACAGAATTTCTTGACTATATTCTTGCAGTTAAAATTGTTGATAACGCAGATGAAGCAATTAAACATATAAATTCTCATTCAACAGGACACAGTGAATCAATTATAACCAAGAATTCTGATAATGCTGACAAATTTACAAAGCTTATTGACAGTGCTGCAGTTTACGTAAATGCGTCAACACGCTTTACTGATGGCGGCGAATTTGGTCTTGGCTGTGAAATGGGGATATCAACTCAAAAGCTTCACGCAAGAGGCCCTATGGGGCTTTTTGAACTCAACACATATAAATATGTAATCAAAGGAAATGGGCAAATAAGATAAGGAGAAAAGATATGTCGTACAAGATTGGTTTTATTGGTGCAGGAAATATGGGAGGCTGTCTGATTACCGCGGCAACTCAGACAACTATGTCAAAAGATATTTGCGTTTTTGATAAAGATGCCGAAAAAGCAAATTATTATTCGGAAAATTATGACGTTGTATCTGCTTCACTTGATGAAGTTCTTGAGGCACAAATTATCGTAATGGGTGTTAAACCACAGGTTTATCAGATTCTTATTGACAGTATTAAAGATAAAATTTGCAATCGTGAAGATGATTTTTTGGTCGTATCAATGGCAGCAGGTGTCAGTATGGATTCTATATGCGAAATGTTCGGTAAAAGAATACCTTTAATAAGAATAATGCCTAATATGGCTTGTGATACAAATGAAGGTGTGATGGTTTACGATTCAAACGAACTTGTTTCGCATACGACTGAAAGTGAGTTTGTGAAAATATTCAGTAACGTCGGTTTACTTGATAAGCTTGACGAAAACTTAATAGATGCGGCTTGTGCGGTAACAGGATGCGGACCTGCATTTGTGTATATGTTTATTGAAGCTATGGCTGATGGAGTGGTTGCTTGTGGATTGCCAAGAGAAAAAGCTATTGCTTATTCGGCGCAGATGATGAAAGGAGCTGCTGCCAAAACTTTGGAAGGTGAGCATCCTGAAAAATTAAAAGATAAGGTTTGTAGTCCGGGCGGAAGTACTATTGCAGGTGTTATTTCCCTGGAAAATGCAGGCTTCAGAGGTGCGGTTAATTCTGCTGTAACATCAGCGTATCAAAGAAACAAAGATTTGGGAAAGAAAAATATTGACTGATTTTTGATAAAATGTTATACTGAATTGAGGGTTTGGAGAGATATTGGAGGAGAGAATATGAAAAAAATTAAAAGTTTGATTATGTTTATTATCGTAATCAGTATGTTAAGCTCCGCGTTAGGGGTTGTGGCTTATTCTGACATACCGGTTCAGCTTGATTTTTCAAAGGGTTCGGTAATTAACGGTTTTTCAACTCATACTTACGGACCAAAAGATGTTATTTATGGGAAGATTATTGATGGCCGTTATGTTATGCAGTCCGATGGTGTTGGAACGGCCGCAGGTACAGCGTCATTTTTACAGGTTTACAAAAATTTTGATACACCTGTAACAGGCGGCGTAATTGCTATTGACTATAGCTTTACATTTGAATCGGGTCAGTTGTATGCGTTCAGAGGGCTTCCACTTATTGTAGATTCTGACGGAACAACATGTGGACTGCTAAGACCTACAACTAATGCCAACGGGAGAACTTATTCATCGTATGGTATTAATAATAATGCATACAGCTTTCAGGATACACAGTGGATAAAAGGTCAGGAATATGAAGTAAGACTTTTATGTGACCTTGATAACAAGACGTACAGATTTTATCAGGCAAAAGCAGGTGAGGAGCTTATTTTGAAACAGCTTGCTGACGGTTCTGTTGATATTCCTATGAATGTTGCAAATATTGAACAAATTATGTTTTCGTTCGCAACACATCAGTCCGAAACTCCTTCGGTAGCTTCATTCGGATACTTCAAGGTTTATCGTTACGGCGGTGACGATGTTTATGTATCATCTGAGTTTGGCGATGATTCCAACGACGGTTCATTTGAAGCTCCGTTTGCTACATACGAAAAAGCTTTGGAAAGCGGTTCACAGCATATTTATCTTATGAACGGAACATATATTTTCGGCACTGATTATACTTACGGAACGCTTAATCTTAATTCTAAAAACGCAACGCCATTCAGACCTATGGTAAACTCAACCATTAAGGTAGATGGAGATTATAAAATTGATTTTCCTGAGCTTGATGGTATGAATATTAAGCAGGAATTTAAAGACGGTGTTCTTGACAGAATAAGAAGTGATAATTATATCGCTTCTTATTCAAATGAAAAAGTTGACATCAGCGATGTTGAAGTAACTTTCAATGAAGAAAATAATACACTTATATCAGAAACTGATATTATAAATCCAGGCGTTGATTCAGAAAGATTTATGTTTATAACAGCAGTTTATGATAACAAAGGTAATTTATACCGCACTGTTTCTCAGAATTATGAAATTCCAAAGGGGAAGTCGGATAGTCTGGTAATTAGTATTGAACTTCCTGCAGATTGCGCAAATTTGGGTTACTATGCTCGTACATACCTTTGGAATGGAGATACTTTGTCACCGTACATTATTCCAAAAACTTATGGTGAGGTAACATCAGTACTTCTGTATTCAGCAATTGACGGTAGTTTATCTAATCTTTATGATTACTCGCTTGATGGTGAAACATTAAGCTTATCAGGATCAACCGAGGAAAATACATGTATGACAGTAAAAGTTGTGGATCCTTTTGATAATATCCTTTACATCGACCAGTATCATTATGAAGATGCTCAGGATTTTGATCTTGACATTAAAATTGACAGGACTGTTAAAAACGGAGTATTCAAAGTATATGTATACAATGGTAAGTTTTAAGTAAAGGAGGATAAACAATGAATAAAAAAATATTTTCACTTTTAACTGCAGTGATTATGTTAGTTTCCTTATTTGGAATTACTGTTTCTGCTGCAGATAATACTACTTATTATGTATCTTTAAAAGGTAACGATGCAAATGCAGGTACATCGCTTGAAAGCCCATTAGCAACATTAACTGCAGCAAGAAATAAAATCAGAACATCAAAGGTTCTTAATCCTAACAAGAGCTTCACAGTAGTAATTACAGAGGGAAGATATAATATCGGTTCCTCATTTACACTTGCTGAACGTGACAGCGGCAGTGCTGCATACCCAATAACATATAAAGCTTACGGAACAGATAAAGTAGAAATCTCAAGCTACTATAATATTCCTGTTTCAAGTCTTGTCTCTGTTACAGATTCGGAAATTCTTGCAAAAATACCTGCAAAAGCACAAAGTAAAGTAAAAATGGTTGCACTCAATTCTTGCGGGATTTCATCATATGGTTCTCATTGGTATAGCGGTTCCAATTCAGAAAAATCATTATTGCTTTATGCAAATGATGAATTACAGACAATTGCAAGATGGCCAAATAATGATTGGGCATTGTCTGGTAATATTTTAAGCACAAAACCTACAGTAATGAGTTATACCTATGAAGGAACAGCTAAATGGATTAATTCATCAACAGCACGTATGTACGGTGGTCTCCAGTATTTGTGGGCTTTTGAATCAAGAAAAATAACAGCAGTTGATACAGAGACAAAAACTGTTACATTTGCAGATGGTGCTTATAAAAATTCTGAAAAAGGTAAGCCTTATTATGTTGAAAATCTTCTTGAAGAGTTAGACGCTCCGGGGGAATATTATATCGATAGAACTAAAGGAATTCTTTATTACTATCCAATAGACGGATTAACAACATTGACTATTACAAATTTAACAGAACCACTCCTTACTGCTTCAAATGTTTCAAATATTACATTCGAAAATATTAACTTTACATTGTCAGGCGGCATTGGATATGAATTTACAAGCTGTAAGAATATTCTTATGAAAAACTGTAGCGTTTATAATGTGGGTAGCAATGCTGCCAAAATCGCAGGTGCGAACAACATAAGCATTTATGGCGGTGAAATATATAACACAGGTGCCGGCATTTTTATGAGTGGCGGAGACAGAAATAATCTCATTGGATGCAACTCAAAAATTTCCGAAATGGATATTCACGATGTCGATACATATGCTGTTAGTGCAACATGTGTTAATGTAACCGGTGTTGGGATAACAGTTGAAAATAATAAGCTTCACGATATACGTCATCAGGCATTTAGTTGGACAGGTAACGATATTGTATTCAAAGGAAATGAAATTTATAACGTTTGTTCAATGTCTAACGACAGCGGTGCTTGTTACACAGGAAGAAATCTTACTGTAAGAGGAAATGTGTTTGAAGGAAATTATTTCCATGACATATTTGGTTATGGTGGTTCTGCTGCTTATTGTATTTATTTCGATGATAATTTGAGTCAGCACACTGTAAGGAATAATGTTTTCTATAATGTAGGAACCGCAGTATTTATTCACGGTGGAAGCGACCATATTATTGAAAACAATATATTCATAAAATGTAATTCTCCTGTTAGTATTCCAAATTATTCAAAGGTTACAGATGCTGAGTCTATGGCATTTTTTGATGCACATATAACAAATGTTGCCAAAGATGCAAATGGTAATTGGTACGATGCATGGAAATCACAGTATCCCGAGTTTGTTGAAAAATATGATGCTGAAAAAGATGCTACTGACGAGGAAGGAAATTACGAAATTGCAAAAGCTAAGAATAACATAATACGTAATAATATCTATACAAACACGACAAATAATTCTTTTGGCACATTTGCAACAAAAACTACCATAGAAACCGGTAACAGAGTAAGAAATCTTGTAATGTACAAATAATATAAAAAGTCGCTTGTGAAAGCAAGCGACTTTTGAATTTTTTTCATTCTTTTTTCATTGCAAAATTGTTCTGTTTATTGTATACTTGTTTTGTTAGGAGGCGAACAAATGGAAAACGAATTAGACAGAATGTTTTTACATTCCAAGGAGGTACCTAAAATTGACGATGAATTTATAAAATATTTTAATAATTTTCGTGAATATATGATGATGTATAACTGTGCTATAAAAGAAGTCAGAACAAAATTTGAAGTTTTAAATGCAGACTTTTCGGTAACCTACAAGCGTAACCCGATAGAAATGATAAAATCACGTGTTAAATCTCCTCAAAGCATATTTGAGAAACTTCAAAGAAAAAATCTTGAGTTATCGATGGACTCAATTCTTGATAACATTAGTGATGTTGCAGGTGTCAGGGTTATCTGCTCATTCATTGATGATATTTATGAAGTTGCAGAAATGCTTGTTTCACAGGATGATGTTAAGCTTCTTCAGATAAAGGATTATATTAAAAATCCTAAAACTAACGGATACAGGAGTTATCATATGATAATCGAAGTGCCGGTATTCTTTGCACGAAAAAAGCAAAATATAAAAGTTGAAGTCCAGTTAAGAACTATTGCTATGGATTTTTGGGCAAGTCTTGAACATAGTATGAAGTATAAACAAGATATAATTGATACAGATTACGTTGTGGATGAGCTTAAAAAGTGTGCCGACATTATTGCATCGACAGACTTGAAAATGCAAGAAATAAATAATGCCATTAATAAAGAAAAAGAAATAGTTTAGTGTAATATTTATTCTTTGAATTTATATAATATAATGGTGATTAAATTGATTATAAAATCTCATTATGTATATGGTTTTGCAATGTTTATGGTACTTTTAGTGGTTTTAATTTCAACAGCAATTATAGGTGATGAAGTTTATACTGCGTCTATGCCTCTTTGCGGCAAATGTATAATCATTGATGCGGGACATGGTGGCATAGATGGTGGTGCAGTATCAGATAGTGGGATTTCTGAAAAAAATATTAATCTTTCGATCGCATCAAGTCTAAAGAGGTTACTTGAATCAAAAGGTGCTAAAGTAATAATGACTCGGGAAGAAGATATTTCTTTACATAATGATGACAATGAGTCTGTGAGAAACAAAAAACGTTCAGATCTGATTAACAGACGTGAAATTGTTAACAATTCAGGTGCGGACTTTTTAATTAGTATTCATTTGAATTTTTTTACTTCTCCAAAATACAAAGGAGCTCAGATGTTTTACGAAATTAATCATAATGAGAGTAAAATAATTGCAGAGACTTTGCAAAAATCACTTATTGATAACGTTGATCGCGGGAATACAAGGCGAGCCAAAAAACTTGATACTTCAAAACTACTTTTTGATAATCTGAAAATTCCCGGAGTAATAGCTGAATGTGGTTTTTTATCTAATCGTGAAGAATCTGTTTTACTTAATACTGCCCGGTATCAACTTAAAATTGCAAACGCATTATGTATTGGCATTTTAAATTATTTTAATAGTAAAGATCCTGAGATAAAAAGTATGTCTCAGGGTTTTTAATTTATTATTGAAGAATTTATATTAAAGTGTTATAATAATTGTACGTATAAATTGATTTAATTATAGTAGTTTAATGATTATAGTGGAGATAATTATGCTGTATAATAATATTAGAAAATGTAAATTTATTTCAAGACCTAACAGGTTTATAGCGAATGTAGATATTAATGGTATTATAGAAGTATGTCATGTGAAAAATACCGGAAGATGTAAAGAACTTCTTACAGAAGGTGCGGAAATATTTGTTCAGGAATCTGATAAATCTGAAAGAAAAACAAAATATGATTTAATATCGGTCGTTAAAGACGGTAAAATTGTAAATATCGACAGTCAGGCTCCTAATAAGGTATTCTTTGAGTGGATAGAAAAAAGCGGATATTTTGGAGATATTAAATTAATAAAACCTGAAAGTAAATATAACGAATCAAGATTTGATTTTTATATTGAAACTTCCGAAAGAAAAATTTTTGTAGAAGTGAAGGGTGTAACTTTAGAAGAAAACGGTATTGTTAAATTTCCTGATGCACCTACGGAAAGAGGCATAAAGCATTTAAAAGGTTTATGTGACTGTACTTCAGAAGGTTATGAAGCATTTATATTCTTTGTAGTTCAGATGGAGAATGTTAAACATTTTGAACCTAACAGAAAAACGTATAATGAATTTGCAAACTGGTTACTTTACGCATCAAAACACGGTGTGGAAATCAGATGTGTCAGCTGTGAAGTAACACCTGATTCTATGTGTATCGATAGGTTTGTTGAAGTGAGGCTTGATTAGATAATGAAAATTGTTGTACCTGATTATTACGATAAATTCATATGTGTTGCAGACGAGTGCAACCATAATTGTTGTATTGGCTGGGAAATTGATATTGACAATGATACATATTATTTATATGAGAATACCATTGGTAATATTGGAGATAAGCTAAGAAAACATATTGCTGAAGAGGATGAATATCGTTATTTCAAATTAAACGAAGCGGAAAGATGTCCATTCTTAAATGAAAATAATTTATGTGAGATTATTATTACCAAAGGAGAGGGGTATCTTTGTCAGATTTGCAGAGACCACCCGAGATTCAAAAACTATTATACAGACCGGATTGAAATAGGAGTGGGTCTATGCTGTGAATCAGCAGCTTTTCTCATATTAAATCGTACAAATAAAACTTTGCTTCTTACGGAAGGGGAGGGTAATGATACGGATGAGGAGAAAGTGTTTTTTAATATACGCGAAAAAATTTTCAAAATAATTCAAGACAGAGATTTAACAATATCCAAAAGGATCGAGCAAATTTGTAGTTTTTTTGATTTGGAAATGGATATAGATAAAAATGAGTTGATTAATCTTTTATCTTCACTTGAACGCTTCGATGAAGGATGGAACGATTTATTAACAATGTATGAAAAAACAGATTTTGATTACAGATTTTTGCTTAGTGAAGACAAATGGCAAATTGTATATGAACAGCTTTTGGTGTATTTTATGTATCGTCATTTGACGGAAAGCTTGTACGATAACTGTTTTATAGAACGAATTAAATTTAGTATACTCAGTTGTGAGATTATTTTTAATCTTTTTGTATCTAAAAACAAATTGAACATAGAAGAGTTTATTGAAATAGCAAGAATGTATTCTTGTGAAATAGAATATTCAACAGAAAACATTAACGTAATAATTGAATTTTTAAAATAATCTTAATTATCCAATTAAAATGGTGTGTATAATTCATTGAAATAAATAATTAAAGGGCGCTCATATTGTGAAGTGAGTCGCCCTTCGTATATTTTTATATCAATGATATTTTTTTGCGTCTTTTAAATCATTTAAATAATCCATTATCTCTCCAAAGCGCTGAAAATGAACAACTTCTCGTTCTCTTAAGAATCTTAATGGTGCAATAACATCGGGGTCATCTGCCATATCGATAAGATATTCATATGTTGCACGTGCCTTTTGTTCTGCTGCCATATCTTCTGCAATATCAGCAATAGGATCACCCATTGATTGTGTTGCCATTGCATCAAAACTTTGACCACCTGCTGATTGAGCGAAAACACCCAGACCATGATCTACATAATTCGGTGCATAATCCTTTGCGATATCCTCGTATTCGGGTTTGTTTAAAAGCTGTCTCACCATAGAACCAACAATTTCCATATGTGCCAGTTCTTCGGTGCCTACATCGTGTGCCTAATGCTCCTTTGAATGAAAATGCCCTAAAACTCGCAGAAATACAAGTGTTTGAGCGTTGTTTGAAGTATGGAACAAGCCCTGATTATACAAGAAAAAAGAAAGCTGAAGAACCTGAAATGATATTAAATATCAAATTAGCAGCATAATAAATGTTTAGAAAGAAGGTTGTTACCTCCCAATACAGGAGTGTA
Source organism: Clostridia bacterium (assembly GCA_017626145.1). Taxonomy (GTDB): domain Bacteria; phylum Bacillota; class Clostridia; order RGIG6154; family RGIG6154; genus RGIG8497. The sequence goes on along the minus strand of JAGAJK010000086.1, from coordinate 3,761 downwards.
GCAACCTTCTTTTTTTGTTATCTAAATTTATGTTTTGGGAGGTGAAATAATGTCTGTTTTTAGAATTGAAAAAACAAAGGATTTTACAATTATGTCAAATCATCATTTGCGAAACCGAAATCTTACTTTGAAAGCAAAAGGACTTATGTCATTGATGCTCTCTCTACCTGAAGAATGGGATTATACACTAAAAGGATTGTCGCTAATAAGTAAAGAAGGAGTTGATGCAATAAGAGTAGCCGTTCTTGAACTTGAGCAACAAGGTTATGTTGTCAGAGAAAGAATCAGAAACGAAAAAGGACAACTCGGAAGTATTGAATATGTGATACACGAGTTCCCGGTAGAACCTAAATTGAAAAAACCAATATTGGAAAATCCAATGTTGGATAATCCAAAATTGGGAGAACCTATGTTGGAAGAACCAGCATTGGAAAATCCAACGCAATTAAATACTAATAAATCAAATAAAAAAGAATTAAAAACTGATTATATAAAAAATCCATCTATCAATCAAAGAGAGCCGGAACAATACGGTGAGGACATAGAACAAAATAATCAAAGATGGATAGATAGATATAATGATGCAGTTGAGGAAATAAAAGAAAATATTGAGTATGATTGCTTTCTTTCTGACAGAGATAAACCCTTAATTGACGAGATAGTTAAAATTATGGCTGAAGTTTTGACAATGAATACACCTTATTACACTATCGAAGGTAAACAATATCCGGCAGAGTTGGTTAAGCAGAGATTCAGGGAAGTTACAAATGAAAATCTCCAATCATTTCTTTTGGAATTCAACAGACACACAGAAAAAATTTATAATCCAAAGGCATATTTAATTACTTCCCTTTTTAATATGCCTGCAACCGCAGATACGGTTTTGACAAATATGGTTAAAAATGATATGGCACAAGGAGGTTTTTGAAAATGAGTAAAGTTATTGCAATAGCAAATCAGAAAGGCGGTGTCGGGAAAACCACCACAACTGTAAACTTGGGTGTCGGTCTTGCAAACGAAGGTAAAAAGGTGTTGCTTATAGATTGTGATGCTCAGGGCAGTTTAACAGAAAGCTTAGGATTTCAGAATCCTGACGAAATGGAAATAACATTGTCAACGCTTATGGGAAAAGCTATGAATGAAGAACCCATAAAAAGTGACGAGGGAATTTTGCATCACGATGAAGGTGTTGATTTAGTTCCGGCAAATATAGAACTGTCGGGTATGGAAACTGCACTTGTAACTGTGATGAACAGAGAAAGAGCATTAAAGAATTATATCGACCAAGTAAAAAACAATTACGACTATGTGTTGATTGATTGTACTCCCTCTTTGGGTATGCTCACTATAAATTCCCTTGCTGCAGCAGATGAGGTTATAATTCCCGTTCAGGCACACTATCTTCCGGCGAAAGGATTGGAACAGTTATTAACTACTGTCGGTAAGGTTAAAAGACAGATTAACCCCAAGCTAACTATTGGCGGAATATTGCTGACAATGGTTGATAAAAGAACCAATTATGCAAAGGATATTTCAAGAATAATCAGGATGAGTTATTCAAAAAACTTAACTATTTACAAAACTGAAATACCACACTCTATCAAAGCGGCTGAAACTTCTGCGGTTGGCAAAAGTATTTTCGCTTATGACAAAAATGGAAAAGCTGCAGAAGCATACAAGGACTTAACAAAGGAGGTGCTTGATAATGGCAAACAACGGAAGAAACATAGGTCTGAAATCATACGATGACCTTTTCAAAACAGATGTTGGGAGAAAAACAGAAGAAATTATACCAATGCAACTGTCTGAACTAAAACCGTTTTCAGAGCAACCATTTAAGGTGCTTGATAACGAAGATATGGAAGAACTTGTTGATAGTATAAAAGTAAATGGTGTTTTATCCCCGATAGTTGTGCGACCACATCCTGAAGGCGGTTATGAAATACTTTCAGGACACAGACGTGCAAGAGCTTGTGAAAAAGCAGGTATAACAGAAGTTCCCGTTGTAGTTAAGGACCTTGATGATGATACGGCGGTAATATTGCTTGTAGATAGCAATTTGCAAAGAGAACATATTTTACCGAGTGAGAAAGCTTTTGCATATCAGATGCGACTTGAAGCTATGAAAAGAAAAGCCGGCAGACCTGCTCAAGAAAATTCCGCCCAAATTGGGAGTAATTTTTCGGGAATGGAATCAAGAGAGATTTTAGCCGAGCAAGTTGGCGAAAGTAAAAATCAGATTTCACGATATATTCGCTTGACAGAACTGATTGATCCGTTGCTTGCAATGGTTGACAGTAAAGATATGGCACTTAATGCAGGTGTTGAATTATCTTACTTAAAAACTAAAGAACAAGCAGCAGTTTTAGAAGCAATTAAAAGCGAAGAAACTTGCCCTTCTATTGAACAAGCAAAAAAAATGCACCGTTTCTTTGATGAAGGACGATTAAATCCTGATGTAATTCTTTCAATTATGCAAGAACAAAAAGAAGAAAAAATTAAAATAACACTTGGCGATGACAAATTAAAGAAATACTTTCCTAAAGGTTATTCAAAACAACAAATGGAAGATACGATTATAAAACTTCTTGAAAAATGGCATCGCAAGTTAGAAATGGAGAGATAAAATATGACTTGGTTATGGATTGTTTTAGCCTTTATTGGCGGAGGTATTTTTGGTGTAGTAACAATGTGTTGCTTTATAGTAGCAAGTCAGGAGGATGAAAGACTTGAAAAACTTGATACGGACAATGCCGAACACGAATAAAAAGAGTGTCGGCTTTTTTTATGGAGGTAAAAATTATGGAATGGCGAAAAAATGCGGGATATATTATCACAAACGCAATAACAATCGGCGAATCAGAAATCGTACTTGGCGTACACGAAACAAGACCTAATGAGTTTGTAACTTGGGAATGTTACGGAAGTAAAGATAATTATAATTGCGGTCATTACACATCGAGCTTACTTTCTGCTCAAAAAGATTTCCTTGAACGAGGACTTGAAAAGGTCAAGTTTTATGAACACCTGAAAAAGAAAAAACCACCGGAGCCTGAGAGGTGATGTTATGTTTTCAAGAAAAGAAAAGAATGTTACTTTGTTCTATGCAAAAAATGAAAACCGAGAAGATGTGTACGGTTTTGAGGAATTTTTTGATGTGGTAAAAAAGCACAGAGATAAAATTAAGCCGTTATACTATGAGAGTTTTAATAAGATTCAATATGTTATTGTTGCAAAACAATCCATAAGAAAAAATATTGAACTCTTTCCCGAAAAATGCAAAGAAATCACAAGTAGAATTGTTGAGGACAGATGTTTTCATTGTTCGGGATGTGGATGCGATTACCTGATGTATATGGCATCTACATACAGAGATGTTGACGGATGTGTTGGTAAAAGTAACGAATGTTCTTTGTGTAGAGATTTATCAACTCCATATCGCAATGAGATAAGAGATTATTCTAAAAAGCACGGAACATTAAAAACTTTGATGAAGCTACTCAACGAGGGTGAAATCCCCGCAAAAGATGTAACTATATGGGGTTCTGAGGTTGATAAGCAAAACAAACATAAAAAAAGTGAGCCTGAGAGGTGATGATATGCCAAACACTAAACAACCTGATATGCGATATAACGATAGTGGCTATAACGATTCTACGGCATACGAAGCCTTGAAGAATGTTCAAAAAGAAGAACGCAGAAAGCTTATATATGAACTTAAAGAACTTGCAAAAAGCCGAGGCTATAAAATTATAAGCACT
>JAGAJK010000085.1 GCA_017626145.1 Clostridia bacterium | reverse complement strand
TACTCAGCTTACTTTTGTGATTTTTTCTTGCAGACATAACGCTTTCCCTCTCTTTTCGTTGTTATGTCTTTATTATATCACACTATCTGTCCGTTTGTCTGGACTTTTGGCTTGCTGAGTAAAAGTGATAGTCATATATAATTTTAGTCTTTCTTTTGTATTTGGTAACGCATATAATAATAGTTATTCCATATAAAGCAGTCATTATATAAGCAGCAGGATTAATGTTTTTTTCGTTTGCCCTAAGAAGTGTTAATAAAATAACAATATAAAAATCAATCATAGATAATTCAATGGTTGCTTTTTTTGAAATTTTTTGATATGCTAAATAACTTATTGAAATTAAGACTGATATATTGTAGAAAAAAATGATCATTCTAGCATCTCCATTCTATCATAATTGTTTTATTTTGTCAATAAAAAAGACAATCTACCGAAATAGATTGTCTTGGTCGAATATTAGAAAATATGAGGCTTACTTATTGCGTTCGAAGGTTTCCTTATCAATCTCAGCTATTTCAAGGGCATCGTCAAGAGGAGTGCCTCGACTGATAAGCTTTTTAACTATTTCAAGTTTGCCTTCAATCTTGCCTTGAATTTCTCTTTTATCGCCATAATCCTTTACAGCCTGACACATACTATCAACTCCTTCCGAGATGCGTTTATGATAATATACCGCTTCATTGGTGTATTTTTTTATTCATTAATTTTGCAGAGCCGAGAACTCTTATATTCAGGCGAGTTTTTGATCTTTTCTACTATATATGGTGGTATGCTAGGTATAAATGAATAGGTTGTTTCATCAGCAATGTCAAAATAAATTAAGCCTGATTTTCGTTGAGGTGCTTGTTCATTTGCTGGAAAGCGAAATACATTTTCTACTTGCTTGTAGTTTTTGCTGTTTTTCTTTATTTCCAATTTGCATGGTACACCTAATATATTGCGCAGCTTAAATTTTGCTAGTTCGTCTTTTGTGAAAGGTCTGCCACGCCAAGATTCAAGATGCAAGCGAAGTATTGCTTTTTCATGGTAAGAATAGGTGTAATCTCTTGAAAATAATTTTGAATTGTCATTTTCGTAGACTTCCCATATCAGAGTTACCTTTGGCAAGCCTTTGTAGATAGATGGTTGTGTTCCTATATAAATGATTCCTATACATATAGCATTATGTATTCCTTGTGATAAGCTGCTCATAATAAGTATCCCCTTATAATTGGTACAATGACTAAATTATACAATACTTACGCTTTTTTGTCAAGCACTTTAAAACGCTGTATCTCCCTCAAACACTTCAATTTCACTGCAGCTGTCATCGTCAAATACAATATTTCCGTCAGCGTCATACTCAACGAAGCTGCTTTCTTCCTCGTAGTCTGCAATCAAAACAAGAGCTGTTTGTAATCCGATAAAAGTTACTGAGCTTGTGTATATTTCATGTATTATGGCTTTCAGTGCCTGTTCCTGCGTCATATTAAATCGTTCAGCCACAAGCTCAAGCTCTTTTTGGTGAGATAGTTCTTCACAGACTATCCCCAAATCATTTTCATTAATTTCAGTTTTCATAGTCATTATCCCTTTCGTAATAAAAATGCTTGTAAAATAATTTGAATTATCCGACGAAAAAAATACGGTTGAGCGTTCACTCAACCGTTGTGTTATCTATTTTAAAAGGCTCGATCGCAGCTTACCGAGTGCCTTGGATTTTCAATAAAAAAAGACACCTAACTTTAATTGTTAAGTGTCTGATGAATTATTTTTTTCTGCCATTTTGCGGATTATTAATACATAGCTGTGATTTAAGCTCCTCGTTCTTTTCTCTCAGCTCCTCATTTTCCTGTTCAAGCCGGCATATTTGATAATTGAGATCATTCAGGTCTGATGTTAAGCGTTGTCAGCTTTCTATAAACAACTTAAAATCTTCAATAGTTTCAGTCATATTATGCTGCTCAGCAGTGAAGTTGCGAATACGTTTTTCTTCTTCTGTATAACGTCTTTCAGCAACGTTGATCTCTTTTTGAAGCATATTCCGCAAATCGTCGTGTTGGGCAGTAAGCGTAGCTTTGTCTCCACGCCCTATATTCCCGATAATTGTTTCATACTGCTTTGTAAATTCTGAGTGAAAGGTTTCCTTATCATTAACACCAAGTTGACGGGCAAGCTTTTGAATTTCTTCAGTATTTTTTATTATTTGTGATTTTTTTGCCAGCTTACTTGAAACAAAATATGTAATTGTTCCGGATAGTACTGCGGTTATTATGATAGGAAGAATTGTATCCAGAAAAAAATTCATATCATTTCCGCACTCCTGATTATTTATACGTATTAATGCATAAGATGTTGTCATTAGTATTGGTATAATGCAGAATACTTTATTATTCATTTTCTTCCTCCATTTTATCATAATTATTATATCTTGTCAATAAAAAAGACACCTAACTTTGGAGTTATGTGTCTTTTATAAAAATTCATGTGGAACGTTTTGGAAAATACTTGGTATCAAAATCAAATATGTTTAGATTTATTGCATCCAATAATTTTTTTTCGAAAAAATAATCAAAATACACTTCTAGCGAAAAACCAACTGATAATGGAAAAGATTGATTCCATAAATGACTATTTATGATTTCTCGTGGAAAATATGAAAATGGATTATACAACCAATTAGAATGTTGGTTTAAGTGCTCACAATCACATTGCTTACAGTAACCAAAAAATCTGCAAATCATAGGTCTGACTGGATATATAGAACATTTTCCTTTGTTATTTAGAAAACAGCAAGGAATTGTAAATATTTCTTGAGATGGAGAATTACTTTGAAAAGTGTGGTGTTCCTTTAGCAGTCTATTAATGTACATTAAATATTGATATTCTTTTGGCGCCAATTGTTCTATTTGTTTCAACATATTTATTGATATTGGTATATATTCTTTTTGAACCAAGCGATGTTGTTTATTATGTTCTTGTACCCAAAAGTAAATTGTTAATAATTCGGCAAAACTTATATAGAAATAATCGCTGCAACATATATTACATTTCGGTGGACATCTTCGTTTATGTTTAATATCAATATCATTGTCAATTTTTTGATATATTTTAATTGCTTTTCCAACAACGCTTTCTTCGTTTATATCCTTTAAAAGCTTGTTTAATTCTTTTTTTACATAATTTTGGGTCAATTGTTTCTATCCTTTCATTAGGAATATTAAAAGTATTTAATATAGATTTTTCATTAGAAGTACCATTTATGCTAAATGTAGCCATTAGGCTTCTTTTATTACACAATGTAAGTTGCCTTTTCATTACTTTCCTCCATTTTATCATAATTGTTTTATTTTGTCAATAAAAAAGGCAACCTACCGAAATAGATCACCTTTGTACACTCTTATTTTTTCAGATCAAAATGTTTTATCTTTTTGGAGAATCATTAGGGCTTGTAATACCAAGCCGAATTTTTAAATCATTGTTTTCCCTTTGTAAATGGTTATTTTCTTCGTTAAGAATAATATTCTCATTAAATAACTTACGGTTAATTGCTATGACGTTAGCATAATCCCTTGAAAAATTATCAAGGGTATCCTTTAAATCTCGCTGTTGATTAGTGAATGTACGGTAGCTTTCATCTTCCTTTTCGTAACGAGAATTTATTTTTTCAAAGTCTCTTTCAATGATCTTTATTATATCATTATGTTGTCCTGTTAATGCCTTATCGTTTGGAGTTTTACCAATGTTATTTCGGACCTCATTCAATATATTATCATACTGTTCAGAAAACTCAGAATGAAATGTTTTGTTATCATTAACACCTAGCTGACGTGCTAGTTTTTTAATTTCTTCTGTGTTTTTTGAAATTTGAGATTTTTTACAAGCTAATAATGTTCCGATAAATGTGAGGACAGCAGGAATAATAGCTGCAAGTAGTGTGATCCACCAAGGTGTCATAGTAACCTCATTTCCGCATACTAAAATAACGAATAGTGTTGTGTAAATTGCGTTAAAAGTTATATAGAATGCAATAATTTTTTCCATTTTACTTCTCCATTTTATCATAATTGTTTTATTTTGTCAATAAAAAAGACAACCTACCGAAATAGATTGTCTTGGTCGAAAATTAGAAAATATGAGGCTTACTTATTGCGTTCGAAGGTTTCCTTATCAATCTCAGCTATTTCAAGGGCATCGTCAAGAGGAGTGCCTCGACTGATAAGCTTTTTAACTATTTCAAGTTTGCCTTCGATCTTGCCTTCGATCTTGCCTTGAATCTCTCTTTTATCGCCATAATCCTTTACAGCCTGACACATACTATCAACTCCTTCCGAGATGCGTTTATGATAATATACCGCTCTGGACAACTCGCCGAAGTTATTATTATCCGCACTGCTGTTTTTGAAATAACTGAGCAGTTCAGATAAAAAGCTGTTGTCATTCACCGCTGCGTTAAAGTACAGCTCATGTACCCCGTTATCCAGCTCCTGTTCGGTTTCGGCAAGTATACGTTTAACTGTGTATTTGCACCTTCCACCCTTTATCCAGTCCTTTGCGGATATGAATATCAGATAAAGCTCCGGCAGCTCCTTATAATTGCTGTTTTTCTCAAGGAGCAGCGTATCAAGGCTTGCCTGATAATATCTTACCCGTTTTGGATGGTAATCATCATTTTTGACCTGTATTTCTATGTTATACATTTTATGCTCGGTATCTTCCGCCAGTGCGTCTAAAATAACCGAATGCCCCTCGATATTTCTGACAGCATACTGAGTCTTTACTTCAATAACGGTCAGATCCTTTTCAAGAAGCTTGCTGAGAGTATAGGAACAGGCTTTTTTGTCTCTCATTACAACAGAAAAGAAATCGTCATCCATAAGATTGAATTTATCAACAAGAGCTTTCTTTTCCTCAAATGTTCCTATGAGACTTTCATGCCTTATTTCCATCTGATCTCATCCCCTCTGAATTAAATTTTATCATATTTAAAGTGCAATGTCAATATTTCAGCACCGGTTTTTGAGTCTTGACTAAAAAATTTATCCTACCTCAAATTTAATTCCGTTTTCATTTGCGTAGGTTTCGGCATAAGAGCCTGCTGCGCCTACGATAGTAGTCTTTTCCTCCCACATATAACTATCTATTTCTGTGGTGCTTTCCGGAATATGGATTTCCAGTTCCTCGTCTGTAACAAATTGGCATTCTCTTAACTCAATAAGATTAGGTCCGAGGTCTACATATTTTAATTTGCCATTCTGATTGAATGCTCCGTCATCAACTTCTTCTATTCCTTTCGCAATGACAACCTGTATGTTTTTATTGCAATTAAAGGTACCGCTTAATTCTGTTACACCTGAAGGAAATGACACTCCTTTTACCTTACTGTCAAGGTTAAATCCATTGGCATTGACCACCATAACAGGGTGACCGTTTATCTGTTCAGGGATCACAACAATAGGATCAGACCCTATATAACCTTCGATAACAACAAAATCACCGTCTCTGTATTCAAAATCCTCTGCCGGAGTTTCCGGGTGGTTAAGCACATCGTCAACGGTTATCGGAGAATCGTCAGCGACCGGTTTCTGTTCATCATCATCGTCATCGGCGTCCGCAGTATTTTCACCGTCATCGTCGGCATTGTCCTCTGCGCCGTCGTTGTTTTCAGCTGCGACCTGCTTGCTCGATGAATCATTTCCCTTTTCGTCTTTTTTGTCTCCGCAAGCCGCAAAGCTTGTCATAACTGCAAGTACAGCCATAATTGTTATGATTTTTTTCATTTCATTTTTCCTTTCATTATTCGGTTAAAAACCAAACATAACCGTCATCCATTATTCCAACGTTAAACTGAAATTCTGAAGCAAGTGCGGCAAACTTAGGATTATCAAAATCACCGTCCTCATCACATATCCAATGCCAAGTTCTAATTGCATTATCACTTACTGAACGAACGCTAGTTTGAATTTCTATTGCAATGTTATATAGTTCGTCATTACTTTCGGCATCTCTTATAGGATAATAATAACAAGCATTAACATTATCCCCACATCCAGCATTAAGATGGGCATGAGAATAATCAGTCCAGGAAGTATTAACGGAGATATTTAATGGAGCAGCAAATTCCGCAACATACACACCCCACGCACCATCATCAAATTCAAAGTAGCTTTTTCCGTTATATTTCTCTAACGTATAATTGCAGACATCTTGACGGATAAGTTCCCAATCACTGCTTGAGACTTTATCACCACGACCAAAACGTAGATAAGCTTTTAACGTATCGTCAAGATCTGCTGTGTCTATAGACACACTCTGCTGAGGAACTGCGGTTGTGGTCGTTGTCTGAGGCGGCTGAGTTGTAGTGGTAGTTTTTCTTTCGGTCTGAGTCTGAGGAGCGTTGGTATGAACCGGAGCGGGGGAGTTATTGCTGCCGCTGTTATTCTGCTGATCATTGTTCTGTTCGTGGTTGTTATTTTCCGGATAATTATTGTTACCGCCGTTATTCTGCTGCGTATTTGCAGTGGATTTTGTTGTTGTGGTCGTTTTCGCCTTTCCGGATACAGATGTAGTTGTTGCGGAAGATTTTTTTGGCGGGATAATATTTCCCTTTGAATCCACAAAAAAATCTATAATCTTATTACCGTTCTTGTCTGTATGCGAAACAACGCTCGTAGTATTTTCCGTTGCTTTTGTTGTGGCAGCGGAAGAAGCCGAAAGATCTGTTCTGACAGATGAAGCCGTAGTCATTGAAGCAGTTTGCGCTGCCGATGAGCTGTCGGCTCTCGAAGTGTCGGAGGTTTCAACGTTGCCGCAGCCTGTGCATGAGATTATAAGCCCGAGGATAAGAGCGATCAATGTAGTTCTTTTCATAGTCATATTCCTCCTGTGATTTTCGTTCTTGTTGGACTGTAATATTAGAAATGCTTTCTGATGCACTCCTCTTATATTTCCCCCGGATCATTTGAAGCTGCACCCATATATGTGTTATAGATGTACAGCTCATTCATAAGCTCCATAGCTTCATATCGGCAAGTGTTTCTGTATCTTTCCCTGTCCAGAACATTAATTGTGCCGTCAAATTCCGGTGTATATCTGGGGGAAAATTCATCACGGAGATGATAGATCTGCATAAGGTGGTTGTGAAAATGACGATTGACATTCTTACCGAAATTTTCTGCCCACTTTTCTTTGGATAGACCGTGATCATGAAGATAGCTGAGCCAACGGACCTGGTTTGCAGGATACCTATTAATAAAATCTATTCTGTCAGAAACAAGATCGTTGCTCGTAAAACCATATTGTGTATCCATTTTTCTCTTTTCTTCAATTCTCATCAGCTCTTTCCATATCGGTTCATAGTATGTGAACGCTCTTTCCCAATACGGCATTTCTTCTTCAAGCATAAACTTATGCTGCGGCAGCTCGGTTGCCTTTAAAAATTCCTCTCCAAAAAATTTCTTCAGAGGATTTATACCAAAAGGTTCATCTGCTCCGAATTGAATTATGATCTCATCTTCTAAATATCTTTTGCGAAAAGCCCTTTGCTCTGCTATGAATTGTTGAACCTCTTCATCGGATTTGATCAATGACTTAATTCTTTTGTTATCAAGGTTTGTCATAAATATCACTGCCTTTCGATTGTTCGTTGCCTTTTTTCTTAATACCATTGTATCATACTATCATAAATAATTCAATTGGCATACTTTACGATAAACATCAAGAAAATTTATGCAAAATGCCAAATATTACCACCATGTTTTAGGCGGGTAAATTTGAGACAACTTTTTTTAGTAACACATTATTAATTTTGTATTCAAAAAGCGATCGATTGATTTATCCTATCTTGTTTTTTCATGACTGATGGTATCAGTAAGATCTTGTACTTCGCCATTGCCTTGTAACTGTTTAATAGATTTGCTGGATATATTTTTTCTGACTGTATCAGTAAATCCGTCAAGCAGTGCCGGGTGTGTAGAACAGCCGTAGAATTGCTGAAATTCGTCAGTATTAACCTTATTTGTCTGGATGAAGTTTTCAGCCCAAGCCTTATTCATTGCAGAAAAACGACCGTCCCAATTATTTTTATGAATTGTTAATGCAACCGTCAAGGCAATATCAAATTCGCTATGGTTTTCAGCGGTTTTGCTGTAAGCCTGTTGCAGATCATAGTGATAAAGTTCCTTCATGGAATTGTTTATATTTTTGTCTATGTCAGCAGCAGTTCCTGCTACTGTTCGGTTGTTTTCAACTTGTGCATACATATTATTTAACTCCTTTGCGTAATCTATTGCATTTGCGTATGTGTAGCTATCATATTTTGATCGCCATTCTAAGCGACCGTTACTTATATATGGTTTTGTTATGACAGAATAATTTGCAGACGTTTTTTCGGGGTAAGCATAGATAACTGCTGAATGAACATACGATTTTTTTATTTCATATAACTTAGAAGTTTTTTCATTATCATACATCCCATCAGATTTTAATTTATTTGTCATCTTTAAACCCTAAACCTTTTTCTTAAAGTTAATAGTTTGTTGTGCAAACAATATGTTCATCATCTGTTTTATATTTTCTGATAAACACTTTCATATTCATCGAATTTGCCCATCTGATAAAATCTTTACTACTGGAGAGAAAAGAAAGAATCTTCTGCCGTTCTGAGTCCGAAAAGCTGACATCTTCATTTATTAATGCAATATATTCATCAAGTGTTCTGTTCAACTTGGCTACATACAAGTAATCATATAGATGTGCAGTGTTTGTCGCATCAAATTGTACTACACCGATTCTATATACCGGTTTAGCTTTGAGCTTTATAAATTCTGCGGCAGAAATGTACAAAGCTCCCAATGACAGATCTTTTGAATATATTATTATGCAGCTATTCTTGCCGGTTTCGAAATCAGTAAGCATTTTTACCTTATAATCAAGGGTTTTCGCTTTGTGCGCCATCTGCATCAGATGAAATTGATACTTGTGAATGCTTTCATATTGTTTCTCTTTCAGATCCATCAGTTATAACCTCTCTTTCTTCTATAGGAGTAGTAGTTCTTTCAGCATTAACCTTGCCGGAATTTATCTTGTCCTTGTTCTCCAAAAAGTGTCTGACGTCCTTTGGAACCTTCTTTTTATACAGCGTGTCAATGCGGTTATTGATAATAGCTGCTATGTCCTTTTCTATCTCTGTTGTTTCACCCCTTTCAGCGCAATAAAACTTTATGAGTTTAAGCTTTTCCTCATCAATGCTGAGGTTTGTAAAAAAATCATTTTTCTTTGGCAAGTTAATCAGGTCCTTTCATAATTTTATCATTGTAATCGCCGCTCAGAGGTTAGTATCCTTGACCTCTTTCCTCAACCAGATCCTGAACCCTTGCGGAACAATTATTGCTTTCAAGCAAATCAGCTTCGTTGATAACTCTATCAAGATTTCTTCTTATGACCGCCAGCTGCTTATCATTTACACCGCAGGAGTCGGTGTTGCCTTTCCCTATAAAGTAGTGGCTTATGTTTGCGGTTATATAATCGTCAAGGGACTCACGGTTTTCTTCAAGATAGTCCGTAAGCTCATCATTATCATCATAAAGGTCTGATATGTAGTCGGGAGAAACAATTATGTCTCCGTTATCAAACTCAATAACCGTAAATGTACGGCTGTCATTCATAAGTTCTTCTATATTATCGTAGGAATCTTCTTTATCTGAGAGCAAAGAATGATATTCCTCAATTTGTTTTTCAGTCATATATCTGTCCCCGTCAATAAGTCCGGCACGAATGGCAAAGTTCTCAAACGCTTCTGCCCGATTCATCATATAGTGTCCGCCGGATACTCCATCAACAGAATTTCCGCTCCAGGTGGCATAGGTGTAATCTGTGTTTCTTATTCCGATGACGGTATCATTGATTTCCGATACGATGTGAAAATTATTCAGTCCTTTGAAATTTGGTGTATCAGGAAACGCTTTGCCTTTCTCGTAGTCTTTTACAGCTATGTTATCTGCCATTGTTCTTACCTCCGTCTGAGTGTTACCCTTTACAGCGATATGTTCGGATTTTGTTATCTGCGATAGATAGGGATAAATGCTTTTACTCATAAACTCTTTGTACTGTTCGTTTTCAAGATCGGGCTTGCTTTCTATCAAATCGGACAAAGCCTTATAATCTCGATCATATCCGTAGCCTGCTAGAAGTCTACTGGTTTCAGCGATCCATTCGCAAACAAAATCGTCAGGATCATCATAATTGTTTTTTATCCAATATTTGTTGGAGAAGTCTTTAAGCTTGTCATAATATCGGTAAATAAACTCCGACCAATCGCAGCACAAAATATGTTTTTCATCTTCATCTCTGATTACATTTACATTATCATATACAGCTTTACAAAATCTATCGTATGAGTCTGTAACGCTGTCAACAGAGTCAATAGTTACCGTTGTATCAAAGTCAAAATCGCAGCTGTCGAAAGATTCGCCGTCCACTCGCTTAAACATTGACGTTATAGATTCAAAATGTTTATTTGCTCTATCAAAATCAAATTTATAAGATTTCAACTGCTCCAGTGCATTGATTCTTATGATCGTTTCTCCTTTGATTTCATCTAATTCAGTCTCATCTGTCACATTGATTTCATTGTCTTTAAATTTTGCAAGCTCCAAGGATCCTAAGCCTTTATGATAATTACCTGTACCATCGAGCCTTGAATAATTAACGCCCAGACAAATGCTTGATGTTTTACTTGCAACATGCTCCGTAAACATATCCATAGCATCATTCAGAGTGAGTCCGTTTATTTCCGGCTCGTTATCGGTGTAAATACAGAAATCAAACCTATAATCATATCCTGAAGCAACAGCACGTTTCGCCCGGTCAGCGTTTTCTTGCTGTATGCTAAGTTCTTCAATCCTATAAAATATAGCTTTAGCATCAGGATCAACGCTATCGTTGTAATAGTTTATTTGATCGTACATATCCAGATAGAATAAATCTTTTTCTTCGGATGTCATTCTGTTTATTATTTCATCAATTTCTTCTGATGGAAGAGTTGGTTTGGGTTGCAAATTAGTTTTTTCGTTATCTCTTATGCGTTCCGCTTCAAGGCTTATTGACGTTTCATCGTGTAAGTATGACATAAAATGATTTCCTCCTTTGTGTGTATTTAGTGTATCTTTTGTTAATTCGCTCTGAGGGTACTTGACATTTGCGGTGGTATATGCTATACTGTTATCAAAGCAGGGAATTGAAGTCGACTGTGAGGAATTAGCCTCTATGACCGTGAACAATTCACTTGCTTTTTTTTCGTTTTGTGCAAGAATACCCTTATCTATTATTCTTTGTAGGTTATCCTTGCCGTAAGCACTCAATATACTGTTTACCGCTCCCGTTTTACCTCTGATGTCTATAGCAATAGGTACTATCACGTTTTTATCATTACGGTTTTTCAGTTCCGTAACAGCTACAACACTACCTTCTTTTGAACCTTTACAAATCATAATAGGATTTCTTATAGCTTCGGGAAGCTGCTTCATAATATCTAATGACAAGGCGTGACCGCTTGTATGACCATGTGAGATCATGTTTTCTTCGTTCATACAATTTCTTATAACACTCTGGTTAATCGTCAGCTTTTCTGATTGTGAACCGATAAGTTTTAATACATTTGGTGTCTCGCCCAGTGTAAGTACTTCAGTAGATGGTAGTCTACCATTAAGAAAATCATCAAGTTTATTAGAGAAATTGATGTCCTCCTGCATATTCCGCTGAATTTTTTCAGCAGTTTCTAAAATTCTCTCTTCCTCTGTCATAGAGGATTTTTTTGTTATTTCTGCTACTGGCATAATCATTCTTCCTTTCTGCCTTTAAAGTCCATATCAAGGAATTTTGCAATATCCTCGGGAGATTTAAAATCTGAGAGATAAGAATAAATAAACTCAGAAACCTCTTTTTTAGTCATTTTCTGCATAGTCGCATAATTTGACTTTGTTTCTTCTCCCTTTGGAGCGTTCATAAAACAGTATACATCATCTCTTGTAGCTTTATAGTTGGCAAGCAGAAACTCAATTATTTTACTGCATTTGGATTTGTTGACCTTTTTGCCGACAAATTCAACGTATTCAGCTAATACGCTTTGCTGTTCATCTTCAAGTACCCTTAAATCTTTTATTGAATTTGATGAAATAAGTTCATTATCGACCAAGTTTTGAATTTCAGGGATAAGGTTGTCCAATGCTATATATCTATACATCTGCTCACGGGAAATGCCATACATCTGAGCAAGCTGACTAGCTGTCAGGCTTTCTTCAGTCTCAGTAGAATGCTGTCTGTAACGTTTAAAAATACGGCAGAGCTGTGATGGGAGTGGACCGTTATGATGTATATTTGTCTCACAGACTATGCAGTAGGCTTCCCAATCTGTTACGTCTATGATTTTCACGGTACACTCTGTGAAATCGTTAGCAATCAAGGCACGTTTGCGGTGGTGTCCTGCAAGCAGCTGATAGTGACCGATCATATCTTTGCTCTCCCGGACGATCATAGCTTCAAGCTGTCCAAGTTCTGCTATGGACTTGCTGAGTGCTGCAATTTTTTCTTCGTCTATATTAAAGGGCTGCTCACCGTATGAGTCTCTGTAATCGTCCACTGTGTCTATAGACACAGTTACCGAGTTCTCAATTATTGGAGCAGACTCTATAATCTGCTCCGCAATTGAATTTTTGTTTTCTTTTCTCTCAGAATACTTTTCTTTAACCTTGTTAAAATTCATATGCTCACACCCTTTCGATAAGTTCATCGACCAATGCTCTGTACTCAATGGCTACTTTGTTATCTTTTGCATTGCTGAGTACACACGCTTTTTCTGTGATCGCTGAGTTAGCGGCAGTTGCCATTCTGTCGATTTTGGATTTGAAAATCAAATCCGGATAATTTTCTTCAAGCATCGAAACTGTCATCTTGCTGTTGTTGGAACGTTCGCACATTGTAGCGACAATTCCAAGGACTTTGAGGTTTTCGTTTAAATCATCCTTTATATCCTCGATCTGCAACAGAAGATTGGGAACAGCTGCATAGGATATGGGGGCTGCCTGACAAGGAATAAGCACATTATCACAGGCGGTCAGTGCGTTATCAAGCATAACATTCAGGCTTGCCAGACAATCAATGATTATATAGTCAAATTCGTCAAGGTCGATGACCTTCTTAATCACCTTGCGGAGAACGGTCTCTTTACTTCTCACGGAAATCAGGTCTTTTTCAAGCTTGTTCATAGTATTGAGTTCCGAGGGAATAACAGATACGCCATTTTTTTCATTGAAAATGATGTATTCCGAAATGTCGAAATCAGACTTATTGATCACGTTGTACATTGCTGAACCAATATTGTTTTTTGCACCGTAAATACCAAGAAAGTTACTAAGGGATTCCTGCGGATCCCAGTCTACAAGAAGAACCTTGTATCCTTTAAGTACAAGTGCTGCACCTACATTGATGACGGTAGTAGTTTTAGCCACGCCGCCTTTCTGATTTGCGACTGCGATTACGTTTGTGTTCTTCATAAAAAAATCAATCCTTTCAAAATTTTGTGTTCTCCTGTCAAAAAAGACATAGAAAAAACGGCAGGGGAAGAACACTAAGCCTGCCGTTATCGAGGAGCTACCTCGTCTATGTCTGATGATAATATATCATCAAGTATGCAGCCGTAAAATATATAACTGCATAGTTCATGATATATTGGTAATTTTATGTGAGTTGTTGTATGCTTTTTAGAGGTGACCTTATTTTTCTGCAAAAAATCTTTGCCACTGCTTTGTTGTTATCATTCCTCCTGATTGAATACATTTGCATTTCATAAATTGATTTTGGGTATAAGAAAAAATACCATCGTTATTTACGATCAGAATTCTCTTAAAATGTCCTGCTCTGTAGAAGAATAGTGAAGCGTTTCTGCGCTCCAGATAATACAAACCGTCGTCGAGTTTTCCCTCGTTGAGATTGACCGCAATTCTTTCTCCGTCACAAAGAGATATTACATCAAACCAATTTATATATTTGCTAAGGAACGGTGTGTATAAGCTGTCCTCAAAATCCTGCCACATAAACTCTTTTATGGTTTTAATCATGATTTATCCTCCTTAATCAACAATCTCCGTTTTGCTTCCAGAAAATCCTACATTAGGCAGCGGTCTCCAAAACCGCGTGCCGAGGGTTCGAATCCTTCTGCCCCTGCCACACAAATCCCGTAAACAAGCCGTTTGCGGGATTTTTTATATAATGGGCAAATTCCATTTTATGTATCCGTCCAACCCGCCCCACCTAGAAAACAGTATCCGTCCAACCCGCCCCACCTTGAAAACACCCCGCCCATATGCTAAAATATACTCATCCCCAAAACCACGAAAGGCGGTAGAAAAATGAGCGAATCAGAAAAATGGGCGGAACGAGTAAAAGAATACCGTGAAAGCG
>JAGAJK010000084.1 GCA_017626145.1 Clostridia bacterium | reverse complement strand
TTCCGGAACAGGAACAATATAAGCCACTCCACCAAGAAAACTATTTATCCCATTAAAAATATTCTCAGGAATAGAAACATGAACTTCAGGAAGTGCAGTTAGTATAAGTTTAAGAGGAAATAAGAAAAAACTTAAAAGACTTTCAGTAATCATAAAAAACACCTCATTCGGAAGTAATCCCGCCAATAATGCCAGGAATACGCTTAATGGTTTTCTGAATAAACCAATAATAATTAACAATAATTGTAATAGTCCTTATAGTTGAACGATAAGGAGCTACTACAGACCAATCAATTAAATTCCAAGTATTACCGTAAAGAGTAAAAGAAAAACTCTTAGGTTCTTCTTTACCAAAATTTGAATTAATAAGAGTTTCACCAAATGAAACAAACTGAGAGAAAAACCCAAACTTAGTTGTAATAATATCTTTGATTTCTGACAAAATGCCGTCATCATCAGGAACAAACAACGTAACAAAAATATTTTTCAATGCATCAGCAAGTCGAGAAAAGAAATTTATAAAAAAATCAGTAGAAAATGTAACTAAATCAGAAATACCTTGAGCAATAGAAGAAAGAACAGAAGAAAAAGCATCAAATACTTTACCTGGCAAATTCCCAATACTTTTTAAAAGGTTCTTAACATTTTCAAGAATGTTTTTACTTGTTTTAACTTGTTCAGTGTTATCCCCTGAACTACTAGAGCTTGCAGGCTCTGTTGAAGGTTGCGTAACTGGTTGATATTCAAATGACGGATAAACAGGCTTATACCCGTCAGCAAAAAAACTATTAAGGTAATTTTCATCACCTTTAAAAATAGTAACAAAATTAGCACCACTCAAAGAAACTCCAGAGCTGTCGTAAGCAACAATATCACGATTACAAGCAATCACTTCAAAACCTGACGAAGAAGAATTAAAATTATCAATATCAGGAAAAATAAAATCTGATTTATAGGAAGAATTTTTAGGATAATTAAGACAAACTGAACTATACTCATTTTTAAAAGAATAAACAGGCGGAGTAACAGAATTATCTTTTGAAATCTGAGTAAATCTATAAAGATTAGAAGAAGAATAAGAAATATGCGTTTGATTACCTCTATAAATACAAAAACAAGATAAATCAATATCATATTCTGCAACAATATAATTTTGATTATAATATTCAAAAGTATTAGTAAAACAATCAAGTCTATAAACATTTTTAGATTGATTGTAAGATAATATGTAACACCAAGGTACATATTCTTTTGAAAAATCAAAAGAATATGAAAATTTAAAAATAGGTAAAGAAGTAGGAATAGTAGCCGAACAAGTACTTACAACAAGATTACAGCAAATAAGAAAGAAAGATACAAAACATGATAACATCTTTTTAAACTTCATAACTTCACGCTCCTTTAACAGAACTTCTAATAAGTACCCAAACTTTACGCAAGCTTAAAAAACAAACAACAGGGATAATGATAATTGGAAGAACATGAACAGACGGTTTCAAAGTATTCATGAAATAAGAAGATGTAAAACTATCATGTAATATTGAACCGTTTATTTCTGAATAGTTTTTAAAAGTGTGGAGCTGATTATTAACATAAATATTATCAGAAGAAAAAACAGTGCGGAAAATACTACTATCAAGGTTAATTAACCTATTAGTATCATAAGAAACCCATTGACTTCCAACTTTCTTATAAGCTTTATAACTTGAAAGAATACGCAAACAATTTTGATTATAACTATCAGTTTTAACATTAAACGAAGCACTAGAATAATTGTAAAGTACAAATTCTTTATCACGCATGTTATAATGACAATACCACTTTCCATACTGATTTACAGGAAAATCAGGAAGTTTATCAACTAAATTCACATGAAATCACCCCATATAAAAATATTTGCGGTCAGGAACTGCCCGACCGCATGAGTGATACAGTACATATGCCGTATCAGTATTAAGCACCTTTGATAGCTGATTTAATAAAGCCCCACGCCTTGCGAAGTCCGAGAAATCCAACAACGGCAGGAACAACGATAGGAAGAACGGACTTAATCTCATCAAGAACACCTAAAAGCATATCAGATGTGATGCCGTTCCAACCGTTAGCTACATCAGCAGCTAAAGTAATAACATCAGTCATATTTTCACCCCCTAAAAGAACATTTTTAAAAATCTGTAAACCCACTTACAACAAGACCAGAGAACGAAAAAAAGAAGAAACCCTAGTCCGTAGTGAACAAAAGCATTAAGAGCATCAACATCAAGCCGTTGGAGCTCTTGCAAAGTAGTTGTAGTAGTTTCGGTAACTGTTGTTACAGCTTCCGAAGCCACGACCGAGGTAACAAGCTCTTCCACATTATTAACCTCCGTCACTTTTCTTTAACTTAACTCTCGCTCTGACTGCCGCAAAGTCTGAATAAATTTCCTTTGCAAACTTTGAAAGCAACCAAGCGAAAAGTAAGCAGAACATAATCTCAGGAAATATCAAAAACAAAATAATAACAAGTGCATAAAAAATTATACGTTTCTTCATCAGAACCCCCAAACAACTGGACTATCTTTGGGAACTTCAAGAAGTTCATAGTTTTCTACATAGCCGCGGTTATCTCGGTCAATATTTGCATAACGATTGACCAATGCGTTTAAATCACCGCCAACACCTTTCAAAATCAACTTATAAAGAGGAGATTCATCATTTGCGGCAACCTGTTCAACTGTCTTACCCTCAAAATTGACATTATTCTTCACACAAGACAATGTTAACATATTATGCATATCACCTGTCTTTTTGTCTTTATAAGTTATTCCACTTACACCTATAATTAATACCTTTGCCATTTTCTTTACTCCTTTCAAAAAATTAAAGTAAAATAAATTACCTTGCCTACATTTTAACATATTTGCCTACAATTTGCAAGCAAAAAAATCTACAAAATGTAGGCATAAAATTTGTACAATATGATATAATGTAGGCAGGAGGTGTAAATAATGTATATAGAAAGTTTTGCAAGCAGATTAAGAAAAGCAAGAGCAAATACAGGATTTACGCAAAGAGAAATAGCAAAAGAACTAAACATAAGCAAAAGCACAATAGCAAGTTATGAAACTGGAAGAACAGAACCAGATATAGAAACATTAGGAACTTTAGCAGATTTTTATAATGTATCAGTAGATTGGTTGCTAGGAATATCAAAAAAGAAAGACAATGAATAATACAATATTTATAAAATAAGAGGGGTAATAAACCCCTCTATAACTCCCCTATCGTGTGTTTCTTCGTTCAATTAATTCTAATTTTTTAATGTTATTCTAAAATAACTATCTGTTTCATTAAATGCCGGCACTTTTTCTAAATCTTGCCTTTACCTGTGCTTGAAGTATATCGGTTAAAGGACAAAGAGTTATCAGTGTTCCGCCGATGGAGTGAAATTGTGTTTCCGCTTGCAAGGAAAATTTCACACATTGAAAAGTTGAACGCTTAATACGTGATGCGTCCAACTTTACAACGTGCAAAATCTTTCTCCTGCAGAGCTAATTTTTTATCGTGCGGTTTTTTCCTTATCTTATGTTA
>JAGAJK010000083.1 GCA_017626145.1 Clostridia bacterium | reverse complement strand
GTAAGTAACGGTAACATTTATACTGTTATAGGCAAAGGAAAGCTTAAAGGTCAGAATAGTGTTTTAGGAGTAGTTATTGAAGAAAACTCTTCAGGGAAAATGTCTGTTAAAGGAGTGGTAAAAACAGGATTTGGCTCCGGTGGGTTTGTTGGTGAAGTTGTCAAGAACGGCAGTTCGACAGAAAATGCCGGCTCCGAAAAAAGTCCCGCAAAATTTACTGAAGATGATTTACTTGAAGCATATGACAGAAAGGAAACTCTTCAGAAAGATTATGAGAAGGCTAAAAGAAAGATTCGTTTGACAGATGAAGAAAAATATCAGCTTGATGGTTTATTAAGTGGGAAAGTAAGAAAAGAGAATATACCACCCGAATTTAACATTGAAGGTATTATGGAGCTATATAAGTATAAGTCTGCCATAGAAAGTGAAAACTCCAAAATACAACAGCATAATGCCATCAGGAAAGAAAAGCTTAAGGCAAGGGCGAAATCTCTTCTTGAAACTTCGGACACATGGAAAGAGAAAAAGTCGGGCTTTGCGTATGGCAGGGAGACTATGGAGCGAAATATTCGTGATATGGTTAAGGACAAGGCGACAGCTGATGCCATAATTGACGAATACTTCACGCCTGTACATCACAACGAAGCGGAGCGGACACGATTTAAAAATAAGATGCGTGGGCTTGTTAAGAAGCTGAATATTTCGGAAAAGGTTGTAAGAGGTGACAAGGTCAGTGAAAACTTTGCTGTTCAGTTCCTGGGCGAGCTTAACGGAGATATTTCGTATCTGGAAAGCAAGAAGAGACTTACTGAAAAGGATAGGAGCAGACTTGGAGAATTAAAGGCTCAAAGGGAGCAGTTCCTGGAGGATAATCCATCTTTTCAAAATAAAGAAAAAATGAAAAAGGTAGAACGTGCAATAAGGAACGCAAGAAGGATTTACGATTATCTGTTTGATGAGATGAACAGAGTAAGAGTAAGAAACGGTTACAGTCCCGTTGAGTACAGACACAATTATTTTCCTCACTTCATAACCGAAGAGGCAGACGGTATTTTAGGGCAGATGGCAAAAGCTATCGGAATTAATATGGATGTAACGGAGCTTCCGACAAATATTGCAGGCAAGACACAAAACTTTAAGCCGGGAATCAGATACTTTAAAAATGCACAGAGAAGATGGGGTATTAAGACTGATTTTGAATTCCTGCAGGGCTTTGACAAGTACATAGAGGGTGTAAGTGATGTTATCTATCACACAGATGATATTCAAAGACTTCGTTCTTTGGAAACTGCGTTATCTGAAAAGTATTCCGAAAAGGGTGTAGAGGACGAAATTAAAGCGTTAGAGGAAGACACCACACTTGACAGCAAAGAAAAGTATCGAAGAATTAAGGATTTAGTGGAAAAGGATTTAACAAAGTTCGGCGGCTTTGCAATGGAGTTGAGAGAATATACCAATCTGCTTGCAAACAAAAAGAGCAGATTTGACAGAAATGCCGAGACTTTTTGGAGAAGACATGCGTATAATGTATTTAACGCAATAAACAGAAATGTTGCTGTTAATATGATTGCAGGAAATATTTCTTCAGCTTTTACTAATTTTATTCCTCTTGCTCAGGCAAAGGCCGAATGCAGTACCCGGTCGTTAATTAAGGCGGCAAATGAAACGGTGAGCAGTTACGCACATGACGATCATCTTGTTAATATGTCCGACTTTTTGACAAACAGATTCGGCTCTGAAAAGCTTACCAAAACAAAGACAGAGAAATTTAACGATGCATTAATGACACCGATGTCTCTTGTAGATAATTTTACATCTCAGGTAATATGGCGTGCAAAATACCATGATTCTATAAAAAAGGGTATGGGTGCATCTCAGGCAATCAAGACGGCAGATTCTTTTGCTGCTGGTTTGCTTGCGGACCGTTCCAAAGGAGCGATGCCGACTATCTTTTCGGCAAGAAACATTATAGCGAAGAGCTTAACGATGTTTCAGGTTGAAGTTAATAACCAATATTCTTATTTGTTTAAGGATTTACCGAATGCCAAAGAAAAGAAGAGGGAGCTTGCAGCTGCTTTTATGTGGTATTTCTTTGCATCATATTTATTTAATGATTTATATGAAAAGGTGATGGGACGTAGACCTGCATTTGACCCGTTGGGTATGGCAAATGATTTTGCAGGCAACACGTTCGGCAAGAAAATACCAAACACCGTGGATGTGCTTAACAGCATAATGTCAGGCGAAAAGATTGATTTTGACACAAACAAGAAAAAAGTAAAAGGCGGAGCTTTGATTGGACTTGTTGATGATGTTGCGGAAAATCTTCCTTTCGTAGGAGGTTTGCTTGGTGGCGGAAGAGTGCCGATTTCATCGGGAATTCCTTTTGCTGACGATCCGCAATCCATTATTGATGCATTTGCGCCCGGTACAGCTAAAGAAAGACGAAACCAAATTTTATCTGATGAACTTCCGAAGCTGGCATACAGTGTACTTCCATATGGTGGCGCAGGGCAGGCTATCAAAACTATTAAAGGAATAAGCACTGTAAATAAGGGCGGAAAATACACTTATAACAGCAAAGGCGAGAAACAACTTCAATATCCTGTTCACAATGATACTGTAGAGGAAAGCAACCGTAATTATGTTCAGGCAGCTTTATTCGGCAGAAACGCTCTTCCTGCTGCTCAGGATTGGGTTAAGAATGAATTTGACACAATGTCGGTTAAAGATACCGAAAGATATGACTTGCTCAAAGGTAATGGCGTTAAATCCAAACTGTCTTATGATACTGTTCGTGAAATTTCGGCACTTCCTGAAGCAAAGTATAAAAATCAATACGATTACATTGAGAGTTCCATTTTGCCGAAAAAATCTAAAACAGATTTAAAGATTACGTATATGTCAAAGGATGCTCGTGAAAATCTCGAAGAGGCTAAAAAGGCAGGGATTTCGGATGACTTCTTTGTTGATACCCACTATAAATTTGAGTATCAGGGAGAAAAACAGCATTCATTATTGCCGGAAAAGGAACAGAAGGCATTTGTTAAAGAGAAGGACAAGAAGAGTAGTTCAGTATTAAAGCGTGCATATCTTGTTACCAACGAAGATTTAACACCTGAGCAAAGATTGGCGATGGATAGAATTCTGATTAATGATGAGACCAAAAAGACTGTAGAAGATTATAGCGACTTAGGTCATTTCTATTATTCGGAGCTCTCTGATGCACAGAAAAAAAGACTTCCGTATGCTCAACAGGTTATAGATGTTGACGTAAGGTCTTATTATTACTGGTGGAAGAAGACGAGCGGACTTAAAGGTAAAAAGAATCAAAAGATTTCAAAGTTGCAGGAAATGGGAATGGACTACCGTACAGCCTTGTTGTGGTATGAATATGTTTTAAAATAGAAAAATGCACCCGTGAGGGTGCTTTTTCTTTGTGTTATAATCGTAAAGGGAGCTGTGGTTGGATATTTTGGTTATTTTAGTCGCAGAAATCTTCGGCAAGTTCTTCGAACTCATATTCTGCAACACGGTGAAAGTTAAAAGTATTTACCATACGTTTAACCTTGTTATAGTCAAGAGAGATGTCACGGAACTCTTTAATCAGCTCATTATCCTTTACGACCCCGATACCGTAAGTTACTGAACTTTTTTCTTCCACGGTGATTTCTGTGGAAATCAGAATAAAGGAACAATCTTCCGTTGATTTAAGAAGTTCTGAAACGGTGGTATCCATTCTTACTGCAAGAAGGTCAAGCGTGTCGAGTGTGGTGTTGAGCTTGCAACGTTCAATAAGACTTACTGTTTTTGAACTCATACCGCAATCTTCTGCAAATTCGTATTGACTTAAGTTATTTGCTTGACGAAATGCTTTAAGTTTATCAGAAAGCAGTTTTTTCTGATCAATCACAGCCCGACACCTCCTTACAGCAATAACTATAAGTGATTGTGTCGAAATGTGCGAGGAAACATATTTCCAATCTCATTTTGCTACTCCTTTACTTGTGGTAAAAAAAGTAACAAATTTAGTAACAAAACAGTTAAAAATACATAAAATGCTATGAATGACAACGCAAAAATAATGTCGAAAATAACAAAAAAACAACGTGTTTTTGTATATTTTCAACAAAAAACACGTTGTTTTCAATATTGGCGGAGAAGGAGGGATTTGAACCCTCGAACTATTTTGGTAGTTACACGATTTCCAATCGTGCGCGCTCGGCCGGACTACGCGACTTCTCCATATTTGTATTTATTTTTGACCGCAACCTATATAATACTATATTTTTTTGAAAAAATCAAGTGATTTTTATGAAAAAATTTTATTTTGTATTCATAAAAAGAGTAAAATAAAAGGATTTTCGACCCATATGTCGAAAATACAAGGTAAGAGAACGGGGTTTAAGGAGGTGCAGTGATGATTCCGGGTGAAATAATTCAGCAGATTACCGAAAGGTCTGATATTGTTGATATAATTTCGGGATACACCTCTTTGAAAAGAAGCGGAAGAAGCGCAACAGGACTTTGTCCGTTTCATAATGAAAAAACACCATCCTTTCATGTTTCCCCTGATAAGCAGGTTTATCACTGCTTTGGCTGCGGTGCAGGCGGTTCCGTTATTAATTTTATTATGCAGGCGGAGAATCTTACCTTTATTGATGCTGTCAAGTTTTTAGGTGAGAGGGCAGGGATAAATATTCCTGAGGACAACTCCTATGATGACCGTCTGACTAAGCAAAGACAAAGGCTTCTGGAGGCTAACAAGGCGGCGGCGAGATTCTTTTATGATGTGCTTCTTTCAGAAGACGGGCGAAAGGCAAGGGAGTATCTTATTTCAAGAGGTCTGAGCTCGGAGACTATAACAAGATTCGGACTTGGATTTGCACCTGAAAGCTGGGACAGGCTTACAAAGCATCTTAAGGGTCTTGGTTTTTCGGATTATGAAATAATGGATTCGGGTCTTGTTACTCAGCGGCAGGATAAAAGGTCTTATTATGACAGATTCCGTAACCGTGTAATGTTTCCGATTTTTGATGTAAGAGGAAACGTAATAGCTTTTGGCGGAAGAGTTATGGATGATTCAAAACCGAAATATTTAAATTCCTCCGACACAAAGGTTTTTGATAAAAGCTCCAATTTGTTTGCACTTAATCTTGCAAGAAAGAGTGACAATAAGGTGCTTATAATGGTTGAGGGATATATGGACGTTATAACCCTGCATCAGTATGGTGTAACAGCTGCAGTTGCATCGTTGGGAACTGCACTAACTGAAAATCACGCACGGCTGTTAAAACGCTATGCAGATGAGGTTGTTCTTTGCTACGACTCCGATGAAGCAGGTCGTAATGCGGCAAAAAGAGGTCTTGAAATTCTGTCTTCAGGTGGAGTTAAAACAAGAGTTATTACTCTTGAGGGAGCTAAAGACCCTGACGAATATTGTAAAAAATTTGGGGTTGATGCATTTTTACGGGCGATAAGCGGCGCAAAAACACCACTTTTGTATAAAATTGGATTGCTCAAGGCAAAATATGATATAAATTCTCCTGATGAGAAGGTTGAGTTTTTAAATGAAGCTGCAAGGGAACTGGCTAAGATGTACAATCCTGTGGAACGGGAGATTTATATAAAGGAAGTTTGTGCTATGTGCGACGTTTCCGAGAAGTCATTGGCAGCAAACGTCAATAAGGCAATGAGTGCAAACAAAAAGACCGAAGAAAGAAAAGATAAAAACGAAATACTGAAGGATTTAAAACAGCGTTCTGTTATAAGCGGCTCAGGCGGAATGATATATCAGAACGAAAAAAAGCTTGTTAATCTTATGTTTTACGATTACGAAGCCTTTCGGTTTATAATCGAAAACTATGATATAAATGAAATGACCGATGCATTTTTAAAGGAAGTTGCGTTAAAAATCCTTAAGATGCGTGAGAACACTAAGACAGATCCGAAGGAAATTGAATTGATATCCTCCTTCCCACCGGAAGAAGCAGGAAAAATAGCGGATATACTTAGTTTCGAGTTGCATTTTGAGAATAAAACAGCGGGTGCAGGTCAGATAATTAATTCCCTTAATGCGGCTATAAGAAAGCAAAAACTGGCGCAGTTGGGGAAATCGGGAGACCTTGAGAAAATCAAGGAATTACTTGAACAGAAAAAGCAAAATGAGGAGTGATTGTATGGCAGCAGAAGAGAAGAAAAATGCGGTCAAAAATCTTCTTGAAAAAGGCAAGAAAAAGGGTTCTCTTTCGTATCAGGAAATTATGGATGTTCTTGAAGAGCACGAGCTCGACCCGAAATCCATTGAAAAGGTGTACGAAAGCATAGAACAGGAAGGTATTGAAATTTCCGGAGACCTTGAAGAGGAAATCAAGGATATTGATGCGGAAATCGATGCCGAGTATATGAAGTCTATCGAAAATGATGACCTGTCTATTCCTGACGGTGTCAGCGTTGAGGACCATGTAAGAATGTATCTTAAGGAAATCGGTAAGGTTCCTTTGTTGTCAACAGAAGAAGAAAAGGTTCTTGCACAGCGTATGAGCGAAGGAGATGAGGTAGCAAAGCAGCGTCTTGCTGAAGCTAACTTAAGACTTGTTGTAAGTATCGCAAAGAGATACGTGGGCAGAGGCCTTTTATTCCTTGACCTTATACAGGAAGGAAATCTTGGCTTGATTAAGGCTGTTGAAAAGTTTGACTATAACAAGGGCTTTAAATTCAGTACTTACGCAACCTGGTGGATAAGACAGGCTATAACAAGAGCTATTGCCGATCAGGGAAGAACAATAAGAATTCCTGTTCATATGGTTGAAACCATCAATAAATTTATGAGAGTTCAGCGTCAGCTTATTCAAAAGCTTGGAAGAGAGCCTCAGGTAGAAGAAATTGCCAAGGAGATGAATATGTCTCTTGACAAGGTTCGTGAAATTATGAAGGTTGCTCAGGAGCCTGTTTCTCTTGAAACACCTATCGGTGAAGAAGAGGACAGCCACTTAGGTGACTTTATTCCCGATGATGATGCACCACCACCGGCAGAAGCCGCTTCCTTCATTCTTCTTAAGGAACAGCTTAAAAATGTACTTGGAACACTTACGGACAGGGAAGAGAAGGTATTACGTCTTCGTTTCGGTCTTGATGACGGAAGAGCGAGAACTCTTGAAGAGGTTGGCGCAGAATTTGGTGTAACAAGAGAGAGAATAAGACAGATTGAAGCAAAGGCTTTAAGGAAATTGCGTCATCCGTCAAGAAGTAAAAAATTAAAGGACTATCTGGAGTAGAATTATGGATTTTAAAAAGCTTGGATTTATGCCTGCGGATATACTGATTCCCAAAACGGATTTTGAAAGCTGGAGCGTTATTGCCTGCGACCAGTATACCTCAGAAGGCGAATATTGGGAAGAGGTTGAAAAAATTACGTCAGGTAAAAAGTCAACACTTAACCTTGTTTTCCCTGAAATATATTTAAACGAAAACAGAAAAGAACGTGTTGAGAAAATTAACAATGCAATGCAAAGCTACATTGATGAGGAAATTTTCGTTACTTTGAAAAATTCATTCATTTATGTAGAAAGAACTCTTGGCTCGGGAAAGATAAGAAAAGGTCTTATCGGTGCGGTTGACCTGGAAATGTACGATTATTCCGAAAATGCGGTTGCGGCAATAAGAGCTACAGAAAAAACAGTTCTTGAAAGAATACCACCCCGTGTTGAGATAAGAAAAGGAGCGGCTTTGGAGCTTCCACATGTTATGCTTCTTATGAATGACGAAACTGACGGTGTAATCAAAAGTGCAGAAAAATCAAAAGGCGAGAAGCTTTACGACTTTGATTTAATGATGAACGGTGGCAGAATAAAAGGTTATAAAGTAGCTCCTTGCGAGGCAATTTACAATGCATTATCAAAGCTTTGGGAAAAAGGTGAAAATGCAGTATATGTAGTAGGAGACGGCAACCATTCCCTGGCAACTGCAAAGGAATGCTGGAACCTTGTAAAAGCAACCCTGACCGAAGCGGAAAAGGAAACACACCCTGCAAGATATGCGTTGATTGAACTTAACAATGTACATAGCAATGCGATAGAATTTGAACCTATACACAGAGTTGTTTTTGATTGTGACAGCAATGATTTACTTGATAAGCTAAAAGCACTCGAAGGCGAAAACGAGCACGTTCTTACATATGTAACCTCTGAAAAAAACGAAAGAATTACCTTTAAGTCGCCATACAGTCTGACTGTTGCCGCATTACAGGATTTTCTTGATAATTACGCAGCTGAAAATGGGCTTGAAATTGATTATATTCACGGAGAGGAATCAACTGCAAAGGTTGCCTCCGCAGGTAAGCATATAGGCTTTCTGCTTCCTGATGTGGATAAAGCAGGCTTATTTGACGGGGTTGCCAAGGACGGTTCATTGCCAAGAAAAACTTTTTCTATAGGGCACGCTTTTGAAAAAAGATATTATCTTGAAGCAAGAAAAATAAAATAAAACACTTAAGCAGGTCTGAAAATCTTTTTCAGACCTGCTTTCAGCGTGTCGATAAACCTATCGACACGCTGACAGACAAGGAAAAAGAAAGTTATATTTTGGCGAACGGGTTGCAGACAGTACGATGGTACGGCAATAACCCGTTCGTCAAAAAGCAAGCAAAATGCCTATAAACTCGATGT
>JAGAJK010000082.1 GCA_017626145.1 Clostridia bacterium | reverse complement strand
TTCGACAAGTCGTTTTTTTCAGTTATATTTGCCTGCGGCAAGTTATATTGCTGCGCAGTTATATTCGGCTTACGCCGAGTGATATTGTGA
Organism: Clostridia bacterium; assembly: GCA_017626145.1. Lineage (GTDB taxonomy): Bacteria > Bacillota > Clostridia > RGIG6154 > RGIG6154 > RGIG8497. The sequence continues at coordinate 4,405 of JAGAJK010000082.1, read as the reverse complement.
TTCGCACAGTTTAATGGCAAATATAATATCACTGAAACCGAAGGTTTCAATATCACTTTTGTTTTAACAAAAATATCATTCCAACGAAGTTGGAATATCACTTGAAACTTGTCATCCAAACCATTCGGCTCTTCCAAACAAAAAGACACCATACGGTGTCTTTTTTTTGTGATATTTTTTAATCAAAATTCTTCTTTTAATTGAACCTTTAATCTGTTCCTGTACTCTATAGGTGTAATTCCAAGAATGTTTTTAAAATTTCTGTTAAAGCTTCGGAGTGATTGATAACCGCTTTCTAATGCACATTGAAGAATTGAATAATTGGAATTGGCCAGAAGATAACATGCATTATTAATTCTGTATCTGTTTTTATATGAATTAAAAGAAATTCCTGTTATTTTCTTGAAATAACGTGACAAATATGAGTAACTGTATCCGGTATCATCAGCGATACTATGCAGTTCGCAATCGGTACAGTAATTTTTTTCAATAAAGAGAAAAATGTTTTGTAAAATATTTTCGTCGAACGAAGGTTTTTGCACATATTCTGCATTTTTATCAAATTCGGCACAGATAGAATAAAGAATGCCTTTCTTTTCAAATGTAGAGGATTCCTCTGAAAGATTATCCAATGCATTTATCAGGTATTTATTCAGTGTAACGACATTTTGATCTGGTTTTTTGTTTAAAATTTTTGATGCATAAGATTTTACAATTTCTGGCGAGAAAATGCAGAGCATATGTTCGCTGTTGTTGCTTGATAAAGAATGTAACTGATGCGGGAAAATAAGCACAGAATCCCATTCTTTGAGTTTATATAGGTTGTTGTCAACGGCTACATGCATTTCTCCTGAGAGGACAACAATAAATTCAAATGATTGATGAAGGTGTGTAGGAAAATTAAAATTTTTTCCGTATTCTTTGCAAAAATATTCGGATATACCAAAATGTTGAATTTGATAAAACATAAAATCACCTAAAAGACAAATTTTGTCTATTAATTATATATAATTTTGCGAGAAAAGTCAAGAAAAGAGTGGTATTATTTACATATAGTAAAAAAAGAAGGTGTGTTTATGAATTACTACATTGGTGCAGACCTTGGAACATCAGGATTAAAGCTTTTGCTTGTTGATACTGAGGGAAGGATTTTGAATTCTGTTACAAAAAGCTATGATGTATACTACCCGAATCCTGGTTGGAGTGAACAAAACCCAGATGATTGGTGGAATGCCTTTGTCAGTGGTATTGGAGAGTTACTTTCAAAATTTGATGCAAAATGTGTCAGGGGAATATCTGTTGCAGGCCAAATGCACGGACTTGTAATTCTGGATGAAAATGATAAGGTTATCCGCCCGGCAATACTCTGGAACGATGGCAGAACCTATAAGGAAACAGAATATTTAAATGCAGTGGTAGGTAAGCAAAAATTGTCCGATTGCACAGCAAATATTGCTTTTGCAGGCTTTACTGCACCAAAGATTTTGTGGCTTAAAAATAATGAGAGAGAAAACTTTGATAAAATATCAAAGATAATGCTCCCCAAAGACTATATCGCATACCGTCTTACTGGAGTATATTCAATAGACTATTCTGATGCGTCAGGTATGCTTTTGCTTGATGTGAAGAATAAATGCTGGTCAAGGGAAATGCTTGAGATTTGTGATGTTAAGGAAGAACAACTTCCTAAACTTTACGAGAGCTTTGATTGTACGGGTGAAGTCCTCCCAGAAATAGCAAAACTCCTTTGCTTCAGCGATGGAGTAAAGGTCGCAGCAGGTGCAGGGGATAACGCAGGTGCAGCAATCGGTACCGCAACAGTTGGTGAGGGCAAATGTAATATATCCCTTGGTACATCAGGCACAATCTTTATTTCATCAGAAAAGTTTGGAGTGGATAAGTTTAATGCACTGCATTCATTCTGCCATTCGGACGGAGGATACCACCTTATGGGTTGTATCTTGTCTGCAGCATCATGTAACAAGTGGTTTTATGAAGAAATCCTTAAAACCAATGACTATAATGGTGAACAAGCAAGTATTACAAATGAAAATCTTGGTAAAAATCATATATACTTTTTGCCATATTTAATGGGTGAAAGAAGCCCCATAAACGATACCGATGCAAGAGGTCTGTTTATCGGTATGCGACCTGATACCACCCGAAAGGATATGATTCAGGCAGTTTTAGAGGGCGTTGCCTTTGCTTTTCGTGATAATCTTGAAATTGCAAAAAGTCTTGGAATCAATGTAACTGTCAGCACAATCTGTGGTGGCGGTGCTAAGTCAAAATTATGGCAGAAGATTATTGCAAATATACTCAATATTGAGCTTGAAATTCCTGCAGTTGAAGAGGGACCCGGACTTGGTGCAGCAATGCTTGCAATGGTTGCTTGTGGCGAATATAAATCTGTTTCAGAGTGCACAGAAAAATTGGTTGTAAAGAAAGAGAAAATTAAACCTGTTGCTGAAATTGTAAAAAGATATGAAGAAAGCTATCAGAAGTACAAAAAAATATACCCAAGAGTAAAAGAATTATATAAAGAACTTATATAGGAGGAAAACAAAATGAACGAAATTTTTGCAAACATCCCGCAAATCAAATATGAGGGCAAAGACAGTAAGAATCCCTTTGCATTTAAATATTATGATGCAGAAAAGAAGATTATGGGCAAAACGATGAAAGAACACCTGCCATTTGCAATGGCATGGTGGCATAACCTTTGTGCAGCAGGCACAGATATGTTCGGCAGAGATACTGCTGATAAATCATTTGGGACTGAAAAAGGAACAATGGCACACGCAAAGGCAAAGGTTGATGCAGGTTTTGAATTCATGAAAAAACTTGGAATCGAATACTTCTGTTTCCATGATGTTGACCTTGTTCCCGAAGCAGACGATATCAAGGAAACGAACCGCAGACTTGATGAAATCACAGACTACATACTTGAAAAAATGCAGGGCACAAACATCAAGTGCCTCTGGGGAACGGCAAATATGTTTTCTAATCCAAGATATATGAACGGAGCGGGCAGTACCAATTCGGCAGAAGTATTCTGCTTTGCTGCAGCTCAAATTAAAAAGGCGTTAGATCTTACAGTAAAACTGGGCGGCAAAGGATATGTTTTCTGGGGAGGAAGAGAAGGTTATGAAACTCTTTTAAATACCGATATTAAGTTTGAGCAGGAAAACATTGCAAGGCTTATGAAAATGGCGGTAGAATATGGCAGAAAAATAGGTTTTAAAGGTGATTTTTACATTGAGCCCAAGCCAAAGGAACCTATGAAGCACCAGTACGATTTTGATGCATCAACAGCTATCGGTTTTTTGAAAGAATACGGACTTGACAAAGATTTTAAGATGAACATTGAAGCGAATCACGCAACACTTGCAGGTCACACGTTCCAGCATGAGCTTCGTGTTTCTGCAATTAACGGAATGCTTGGCTCAATTGATGCAAATCAGGGTGATATGCTTCTTGGTTGGGATACAGATGAATTCCCATCTGATGTATACAGTGCAACTCTTTGTATGTATGAGGTTCTAAAGGCAGGCGGACTTACCGGCGGATTTAACTTTGACTCAAAGAATAGAAGAGCAAGTAACACATACGAAGATATGTTCCACGGTTTCATTCTTGCTATGGATACATTTGCCCTTGGACTTATCAAAGCGGCAGCTTTAATTGAAGATGGCAGAATTGATAAATTTGTAAAGGAAAAATATAGTAGCTTCGAAACTGAAATAGGCAAGAAGATTTTAAATGGTACAACCTTAGAAGAACTTGCTGCTTATGCTGAAGACTTGGGCAGTATATCCGAACCTCAAAGCGGCAGACAGGAATACCTTGAGAGTGTTCTTAATAATGTGATGTTTAACTAATAATAAAACACGTTTCATACATTGTCAGCATAAGAGTCATCTAAATTGTTCGCTTTTTTCAATGGTTTGAGGGCTTTTCGCAAAAATCAATTTTGAAACAAAAGGGTAGATGCCAAGCGGTTTTGAACCAGACTTAAACCGGAGAAAACAGGAAAAATAAAATAAAATATTTGGTGTAAACAGGTTCTTTCATATTATGGATAGAACCATATCACATTTAATAACGATAAACAAAGACGATAGTTTCTAAGTAGGAGATTATCGTTTTTTGTGTTTAAATATTGTATTTCGTCTGTTTTCTTATAGAAATGGTTCTTGATTTGATAATTAAAGGTGATATAATTGTAATAAGTGATATAGGTGGTGATTCTATGAAAATTCTTAATTTTGGTTCGTGTAATATTGATTATGTGTATTCTCTTGATCACATTGTAGGTATTGGAGAAACGGAAACAACACACAAGCTTGAAACTTTTCCAGGCGGAAAGGGACTGAATCAATCAATAGCAGTTGCAAAAGCCGGT
>JAGAJK010000081.1 GCA_017626145.1 Clostridia bacterium | reverse complement strand
ACCGGCTTTTGCAACTGCTATTGATTGATTCAGTCCCTTTCCGCCTGGAAAAGTTTCAAGCTTGTGTGTTGTTTCCGTTTCTCCAATACCTACAATGTGATCAAGAGAATACACATAATCAATATTACACGAACCAAAATTTAGAATTTTCATTTAATCACCACCTACATCGTTTATTATAATTATATCACCTTTAATCGTTAAAACAAGAATCTTTTCTATGAAAAAACAGACGAAATACAATATTAAACGCAAAACGATAATCTCATCTTTTGAAAATATCGTCTTTGTTTATCGTTATTAAATTGTGATATGGTTCTATCCATCATATGAAAGAACCTGTTTACACCAAATATTTTATAATATTTTTCCTGTTTTCTCCGGTTCAAGTCTGGTTCAAAACCGCTTGGCATCTACCCTTTTGTTTCAAAATTGATTTTTGCAAAAAGCCCTCAACCCATTGAAAAAAGCGAACAATTTAGATGTCATCTAAATTGTTCGCTTCCTTGGGTGGATCTTCGGGGACATAGACGCATAATGCGTCTATACTGCTTGACGACCGAAAGCTAAAGCTTTCAGTACCCGTCTTCGCACCACTCACCTGCAAAACAGTCCACAGGACTGTTTTGCTTTACGCTTCGTGCCCTACGATTTGCTTTGCTCACTGCATAAGTTCAACTTGCCAAAACAAGTTTTGGAGTTTCACTTATCTCAGGGTTCGAGTCCCTTTTATTTATATAACACCAAAATAAAAAGCTATCTTATGATGACTTTTATTCTTGGTAAAGCCGAACAATAATGATGCAAAGATTTTTAGTGATATTCCAACTTCGTTGGAGTGATATTTTTGATAAAACAAAAGTGATATTGAAACCTTTGGTTTCAGTGATATTATATTTGCCATTAAACAGTGCGAAGCACAATATCACTCGGCGTTGCTGAATATAACTGCGTAGCAATATAACTTGCCTCAAGGCAAATATAACTGAAAAAAGACTATTCCGAGGAATAGTCTTTTTTCACGGAAGAGCCGAACGGTTTAGATGACATTTACTTCTCTTCTTCACTTATACCAATTTCAATTTGTTTATTCCAATTATCCTTAGTATGATAAATTCTTACTTTTTTCCCTTCTCTAAAAGTTTCAATGGCATAATATGTATCATTATCTGCAAATTTAGATGGCGGGAATTTTGTAACATCAATGTTTTTCTTTTCTTTGCACAAAGTATGTGTAGCTGTATCAAAAATACAAACAAAATAGTTTTTATTGACTTCTTCCACTTTAGTTCCGCACTTGCTACAAAATATACTATCGATTAATATTTTAGCACCACATTTTCTACAAAAAACAGCTCCTTGCTCCTTGTGAGATTTCTTGTTTCTTTTCACTTTATCATCTACGATAGTTACCTCTAAGGAGCTATTCTCTTTTCTTTGCTTCTCCCACCTTTCTTTTGTATAATAAATTCTTACCTTTTTTTCATCTCTAAAAGTTTCTACGGCATAATATGTATCGTTGTCAGCATATTTTTCAGGTGGAAATTGTATTGTATTAATATTCTCTTTTAGCTTTTTTACACTTTGAGTTTCGCAATCAAATATACAAACATCATATAAAAACGGTTTTAGATCTTTCACATATACTGGTGTTATTTTTTCTATTTCAATAGTAAGAGGATTTCTAAAAGAATATTTTCTTCCATAACATAAAACTTTAGAATTTAACTGAGCATGTTTAATTTCTTTCGCTATTTTTCTACATCGAATATTATAAACTATACAATAAATAAAAAATGAACAAAAAAGAATGAATGAAATCAGTGCTCCTATAGGTCGGAATGAGAAAGAATATACTTTATTAATTAAATAGGAATTGATACATACTAATATTAAAGGAATATACATACATATTAAAGATATAGGAGTGTATGTAATTTTAATAGTCTTATTATTTTCAATTCTTGAAAAGAAAAAATTTTTTATATTATTCATAAATAAGCTCCTTAAATTAACAAATTTAATATTTCTGCTTATATTATAGCATACACGTGTACGAATTGCAATATCGTTTACACCACAGGTGTAACATCATTTATCGAAGATAACCTCGGTTTTGTGTCCGGTTAATTAAAAATGATGTTCAGGCAAAGCCTGAAATAGTGTTGACTGAAAGCGATCAAATGATGTCGTCTCCTGCGGACACAAACAAAAAAAGAACGCAACATGCGTTTTTTTGTGCTTCCTGTTGGACTTGAACCACGTCGGTTTGCGGTGCCCGAAAAACTTTTTGCGCTCCGCTTAAGTTTTTCGACCGTAGCACAGCTCTGCGCCTTCGCTTCATCTGCCACCGGCAGTGCTCAGGCTCGATTCCCTTTGGTTAACGCCGCATATGTGGCTGCTTTTCCTAATGAATGGCTGGTTCGTATACAGTTTAGAAGCAAAACAAAAAGGACACAAAATGTGTCCTTTTTGTTTTGGAAGAGCCGAACGGTTTAGATGCCGCTCAAATTCTCCCGAATTCAATAGAATTAAAATTTAACCTTATGAATGCAAAGCAATCAAAATTATTAATTTTTCATTATGAATAATATGAAATAAATACAAAAGATTATGCTAAATTTATTTTTGTAATAATTACCATATTGAGTCTATCAGCGTGGCATAATATATCCCCCATATGACCGCAATGATAATAGATACAACAATAACAGCTATAACACCATTTTTGTATTTTTCATCTTGCTCCTGTTTGCGATTTTCTTCAACAATAAAATCATGTTCGATAGTTCTCTCCCTATCGCTTATAATTTCTTCCTCTTTTCGTACATCGTAATCTGTAATTACCATGTTCCCAGGCTGATTAATCATCATTGGTGCAGAATATTTTATCATTAATTCCTCATCTTCTGAAATTGTAATTGTGCTTTCTGCAAAACCAATAAAAGTATCGTATGTATGTGACTTATACATTTTTATTGTATGTGTACCTGCTGCAATATTTATTATTTGATTTTCTAATGTTAACTTCCCAATATTTTTTCCATCAATATCAAAAAATATATTTCCACCAAATATTTCTATTTCCTTTGGAGTTCTTTTTAAAAAAACTAAACGAGCCATTTACATTCCCTCATTATATACTATCAGCTAATTGTTGTAATTCTTCTAACGGCATTTCTTTTCCCTCATACAATTTTGTTGTCTGTGCAGACCCAACTTCCTCAACTTTGATATAAACGGTATTAACATTTTTTCCGCTAGATTTTTTTAATATTGCATTCATTGCACCTGCTGTTGTCAAAAGACCAACTTTACTTTTGGAAAAGCCTGTGAAATCTGCCTGTGATGCAGACAAAATACATCCGCACTTATCACATCTAAAAAGCATTCTTTTTTCAGTAAACGTCATCTTATCTTTTAACATCCAATATGGATCTGTAGAGCCACACATAGGGCACTTCGGCAAATTGCTATCTATAAATTTTTGTGGTATACTTCCTGTAAAGCCATCACATCTTCTAAAATCAAACATTCCCATAAATTACATCCTCCATAATCATATTTATCATTATAATATCACATTAATTATCAAAAATCAATATTATAATAATATATTCCTTATCCTTTTAATTTCATATCTGAAACGGCAACTTTTAGAAAAGAATGGAGAGAGAAAAGTGAAAAGATAATAGTACAAAGAGAAACGACAACTTTCTTGTCGAAAATTGTCGTTTCTCTTTGGTGGATCTTCGGGGACTCGAACCCAGGACCGACCGGTTATGAGCCGGGAGCTCTAACCAACTGAGCTAAAGATCCGTATTAAATTAAGGTAACAGATAACTCCTTACCACACTTAGTAGTAAGGAGTTCTGTGTGGTGACCCCTACGGGATTCGAACCCATGTTATCGCCGTGAAAGGGCGGTGTCTTAACCACTTGACCAAGGGGCCGTGTATGGCGCCACAAGTTGGACTCGAACCAACGACCGTTCGGTTAACAGCCGAATGCTCTACCGACTGAGCTATTGAGGCACATACAAATGAGGAAAATCCTCAGGTATTGGCGGCGTCCCGCTTTCCCAGGCCGTTGCCAGCCAAGTATCATAGGCGCTAAGGAGCTTAACTTCTGTGTTCGGTATGGGTACAGGTGGACCCTCCTCGCTATTGCCACCAATT
>JAGAJK010000080.1 GCA_017626145.1 Clostridia bacterium | reverse complement strand
ATACACCGCAAAACAAACACTTGATTATGCTCAGTCCCTATACGAGAAGAAACTAATCACATATCCAAGAACCGACAGCAGATATTTAACGGACGATATGGGCGAAACTTTAAGTGCTGTTTTGCATATGGCAGCAAAAGTTCCACCTTTTGATAACATTCCTAATTTCTATCCTTCAACCGAGCAGGTTATAAATAATAAAAAGGTATCAGACCATCACGCAATTATACCTACAAAAGAGCTTGAAAAAACCGATTTAGGGACACTTACAAACGGTGAAAAATCACTTCTTTTACTTATAATTTGCCGATTGCTTTGTGCGGTGTATTATCCGTACACCTATGAGAGCGTTACCACTGAATTTGAGTGTCACGGACACAAATTCACTCTCAAGGGTACGAAGGTAATATCACTTGGTTTTAAAGAAATTCAAAACCTTATCAAGTCCCAAAAAGATGAAGACGAAGAAAACGATGTTCTTCTGTCTGACTTCCATCAAGGACAGGTATTTGAAAACTGTGAAATGGATGTATCCGAGCATCATACCAAACCCCCGAAACCTCATACTGAAGCAACACTTCTTTTGGAAATGGAAAAAGCCGGTGCAAAAGATATGTCTGATGATGTTGAACGCAAAGGTATCGGCACTCCGGCAACGAGAGCCGCAATCATCGAAAAAATTGTTCAAACAGGTTTTGCAGAGAGAAAAGGAAAAAATATTGTTCCTACCAAAAACGGTAATATTCTTATCTCTGTGCTACCAGAAACACTTACTTCCGCAGACCTTACTTCTGAGTGGGAAAATAAACTGAGTTTGATTACTAAGGGAGAACTTTTATACACAGAGTTTATGCGTGAAATTAAACAAATGATTTCGGAACTTGTGAAAAAATACCCCTGTATCACCAAAGAGGAAAACCGTATCTTTGAAAACGATATTACACGATAAGGAGGACTAAACAATGGCTGAAGCAATTACTTCTTCTGTTATTCCATTCGAGCTTGAAAGCGAAAATCAGAAGGACAAAATCAAAGAAATTACTGATAAATTGGAAGCAGGTATAAAAGACCTCTTCAGTAGCGAAAGGTATATGGAATATTTGCAAACAATGTCAAAATTCCATAACTACAGCTTTAATAACACTCTTCTCATAATGTTTCAAAAACCGGATGCTTCTGCAATCGCCGGATATAATGCGTGGAAGGATAAATTTCACAGACAGGTTAAAAAAGGCGAAAAAGGAATAAAAATTATTGCTCCAGCACCGTACAAAAAAACAATCGAAGTTGAAAAACTTGATAAAGCGGGACAACCTGTTTTTGACGGTGATGGAAAACCTGTAATGACAACAAAAGAAATCCAAGTTCCAACATTTAAGGTAACATCAGTATTTGATGTATCACAGACTGAAGGTGAACCCCTTCCTACGATTGCTACGCAGTTAGAAGGAAATATTGAAACATATGAAAAGTTCTTCAGAACACTCAAAGAAATATCTCCTGTACCGATTACACTTGAACCTATAGACAGTGGTGCAAACGGTTTCTTCAATCCTGTAGAAAACCGTATTGTCGTTAAGGATAGTCTGTCTGAAATGCAGACTATAAAAACGACAATACACGAAATCGCTCACTCTATTCTACACGCACTTCCCGAAAAAGGTGAAGACGGTGTTACGGTGGATGATAGACCCGACAGCCGAACCAAAGAAGTTCAAGCTGAAAGTATTGCATATACAGTATGTCAAAGATTTGGTATTGACACTTCAGATTATTCTTTTGGCTACATTGCCGGATGGAGCAGCGGACAGGAAACCAAGGAACTCAAAGCATCCCTTGAGGTTATAAGAGAAACGGCATCAGATATTATTGAAAAAATCGAAGAAAAGATGCCTGAACTTGCACAGGAGAGGAAAGCGGTTAAACAGGCAGACAGACCTTTTGACCTTAATAAAACTGTCGATTACATAAGTGGCATTGCATCCAAGATTGCTATTGCCGAAAATGATGATTTAGGGCAAAAGACATTTGAAATTGCACTTAAACAATTTGGCAGATTAGCAAGGACACTTCCAACTGAGGAAGTTGGACTTAAAGACCTATGCGAATTTGTTTCGACAAGTGAGAACTTGGAATCTATGCAAGAACGTGTCAACGAAGTGATGAATTTTCTTGGGTATGAACTTAATCCTGAACTCAAGGAAGCAGAAAAAGAAACTGCTCCCGAAGTAGCCAAGGATGACACAAAGACTGAACCCAAAAAAGAACCTAAAAAAGAGAAAAAACCTTCTGTTCGTAAAAAACTTAAAGAAGAAAAAGACAAAATCGCAAAAGAAGCTCCTAAATCCAAAACCAAGTCCAAATCAAAGTCAAAGTCGGCTGAAGCGGAGGTGTCGTAATGCAACAGTTTAAAAATGTTGATGTGGTGTCCTTTCTTGAACAGGTTATGAAAAGTAACACTAAACATCATCAAGAAGACTTTGAGATTGATAAAAAAGCTCTTGAATTTGCAATGAGAAGTGACAGCCCCGATGATAAATACCTTGTTTGGCTTTCAAGAGAGAATGGAACTCACTGCTTGAAAGAAAACGATATTTTCATTAAAGAGTCATCTGCTTTTTATACTTGGCAGCAATGGGCCGAGCCAAAACGTGATGAAAAAATAATTGCTTTTGCAATTCATATCACAGGTTCTTCAGAAGGAAAACTCATTGGTGATGTATATGAACTTGATTATACTGCACACGCAGAAATGGTAAAAAACAATGCTCTTTCATCAAATGTGAAGGTTCTTCACTTCGAGCATGGAGATATACGGTTGCCGAGTACTGCACCAACTCATATTTCACCTAATATAAACTACGGAGAGTATATTAACACTGAGTATATTCCCCATAATTGGCAAAAGTTTTACGATAGGATTTTCAAGGCACACTCTTCGTATGAAAACCTTCCTGAAGGTAGTGCCGAAGAATACCTTTCTTCTCTCAATGAAGAACCTTTTCATTTCGTGCTATGGAGTAATCTTAATCTTGATTATGAAGAAGGTATAGAATTTGCAAGAGAAAACTATCCTGATGAACCGGAAGACAGACTTATGCAAAGATATATCGAAGAGAATGATGAAATGCTTGAAACGGAGCGTTTGAATCTTGATATTCAGTACAATCAACCGATTATCATTATTGGTGACTTAGGACTTTGGAATGGCCGAGCACACGGCTACAAGGATATTCCAAGTGGTAATATCAAAGACTGCTTATATTCTGATACGGATATGACTGAGTGGTTTCTTGACGAAAAGGGCGACCTTCGGGCCGAAGCGGCACACCACGATGGGACGAACTACTATTTGTACAGAGTCTTTAAGGATAATGTTACTGAAGACCAAATTGAAGATTTTAAAGATAAGATTTATCACGGCACTTTAACTGAAAAGGACATTGATAAGTACACTCACAGGTTGGGTGACGATATTGCAGGAGTTTATGGAATTGAACTTCCCGACATAAAAAAATCAATAAAAAAACAGTTAGAGTCACACAAGGCTGCAGTAGCATCCGAACCGAAAATGTCACATCAGAAAAATAATGAGTTGGAGGTGTAAAAATGAGCTATGTATTTATAATAAACGACTCTTTTGGAGAAGTGGAATTGCATCCAAAACTTGATTTGATTGAGGTTAAGGATTTTATGGGAGAAACCCATCACAATTTATACATAGGGTTTGACTATTACGAAGATGGTGAAAAACTTCCGTATGCTGATTTTACCGTTAGTTTCGGAGAATACATTGGAATGAAAAACTGTGCGTATGTTGACACAAATAACTGTCGTTTTGCTGATGCAATATTGAAGACAGGTATTGCAACAGATACGAACCTTACAAAACAAAGCGGTTTTTGGGAATACCCACTTTGGATATTCAAACCGGAGTTTCTTAGTGATATTGGAAAAGAAAAATACGAAATATATTCAAAAGAATACGATAAGTATATGAGTGGCATATATCCTGAAGAAGAAATTCCTGATAATGATAATGGTGAACTTTTTGCAGAAGATTTAGATACGTTTTTTCGTAATACTGCCGATGGATACGAAGAGTTCTACGAAGACGATGCCGAAACCAAGCAACATATATCTGATTGTATCGCATTAGGAAAGTTCGATGAAGTAAGACAAATGGTATATGGTGTTCAAAAAGAATGTTATTTGGACGATGATGATATTAACCACTTTATTTCTCGCTTAGATGCTCTTGAAAAGGATTATGGCGAAAAATATGTTCCAAATCAAAAACCATCGGTTAAAGATAAGCTCAAAACTCACAAAGATGATATTGCTAAAACTACACCTACCACACAAAATAATAAAAAGGAGATGGAATTATAATGAACTTTTCACCCGAAGAAAAAACAATTATAAGTTTCTATAGTGCTTCATCCCGAAAGGAACTGATTTCAGAAATGGAAGTTGCTGTAGAGCATATCGAAGATGCAGAATTGCGTGACAAAACACAATTTATCATCAACAAATTAACTTTTATGACAGATGAAGAATTTGATGCTGAAGACTTCACATCGAATATTGATTCTGAAGAATAATCGAAGGAGGACTTAACTATGTATGGTTTCCCATCTGATGAAGTTGTAAAAAGATTAAGAGAAGAATTTCCTGAAGGTACAAGAGTGGCACTTGTGCGTATGGATGACCCATATTCAAAGTTAGAACCGGGCGACCGTGGGACTGTTAAAGGAGTGGACGATGGTGGTACAATACACGTGTCTTGGGACAAAGGTAGTAGTTTGGGTATTGCATACGGTGAAGACAGTTGTAGAAAACTTTCCGAGAAGGAACTTGCGGAAGAACAACCTGAAGAGGAAGCTCCACAGAAAATAAATGTTTTGATTTGTGAACCTTTAACTGCTCCGTATATGAAGGAAATCGACTCAAGTTTAGAGTCATTACAAGCTACTGTCGGAGGTGGTCTTATACAGGCCATTTACCCATTTGAAGACCAAGTTGCGTTAGTATGTAACGAAGAAGGTAAAATCAACGGAATGACACTTAATCGTGCTGTGTATGGTGATGAAGGACAAATGCTTGATATTATTGCCGGGCCTTTCTTTATTTGTGGACTCTCTGAAGACAGTTTTGGAAGTCTATCTCCCGAACTTGCAGAAAAATATAGCAATCTGTTTCAGTTTCCTGAAATTTTTGTTCGTGAGGGTGATGAAATTAAAGCTGTACCTGTAAAACCGTCTGTTCGTGACAAACTTAAAACCAACACTGCTGAAATAAAAAAAGAAACTCAGGGCAAGGAACATAATAAGTCCGAGCATGAGATATGAGTCGGTCAAAAAAATGGAAACACGAATGGAGTTTCTTTATCGGCAGCAACGGCAGACGATGTTACAATATTCTTTGCAGAAAATGTCAAGGAGAGTGTAAGCAAAGTTTTCGTACCATAATCATTCAATGCCCTAAATATCTATCAAAACGGTCAAAAAGGAGAGAAATATGAATAAGCCCGATTTACATATAGTTTCACTCTCCGGTGGTAAAGATTCAACGGCAATGCTACTTCGTATGTTAGAAGAAAAAATGCCTGTTGATGTTATCTTGTTTTGCGATACAGGTTTAGAGTTTGATGCTATGTATAAACACATAGATAAGTTGGAAAAATATATAAATAAACCAATAACGAAACTCAAGGCGCCTCGTTCTTTTGAATATTACTTTTACGAATATTCACCAAAGAGGAAAAATCCTTTATTAGAAGATAAAAAAGGATTCAGTTGGGCTGGGCCTCGTAATCGTTGGTGTACATCTGCACTAAAAATAAGAGTTATAAACAGTTACCTTCGGGAGTTAGCAAAAAAATATACTTTAATTCAGTATATTGGTATTGCATCAGATGAAAAACACCGTATCCGTGATTTAAACTATCCGTTGGTCGAATGGAATATGACTGAAGCAGAATGTCTTGCTTATTGTAAAGAACGTGGTTTCGATTGGGATGGTTTATATGACATTTTTTCTCGTGTATCTTGTTGGTGTTGTCCTTTACAGTCACTTGACGAATTACGGAAACTGAGAAAATATTT
>JAGAJK010000006.1 GCA_017626145.1 Clostridia bacterium | reverse complement strand
TAAATGCCTGTTCAAAGGCATTTACAGGTACCCGAAGGCGTATGTGATACGCCGAGTTAGGCGAAGTTCGTTCGAGCAAAAAGGCTTACCTAATAGAAAAAATATCGTACAAAAACGATATTTTTCCTTAAGTGTGTATTTGTTTTGTAAATTTTGACAAACTTATCACATTGTAGATACTATTATTTAAGCCTTTTTGCGATTATGAACTTTTTTTACATTCCCAAGTCTTGAAAACTCAGATTTTATTCTAACTTTAAAAGCTTATCGCCACGGCTTATAGTGCCTGTTTTTAAGGTAACAATTGATTTATACGATGCGGTATTGCATATTACAATCGGCACAATTGCTTTATAACCCTCTTTTTTAATCTGTTCAAGGTCGAAGGAAATCAATTTCTGACCTTTTTTTACGTGCTGATTGCCAACAACGAACTTTTCGAAATGCTTTCCTTTTAATTTTACCGTGTCTATTCCTATATGCATCAGTATTTCCGCTCCGCTGTCTGTTACAAATGTTACGGCGTGTCCTGTAGGAAAGACCGACTTAACCGTTCCGTCACAGGGTGCAACAAGTACATTACCCGACGGTTCAATTGCGACACCGTTTCCCATTGCAAGAGAAGAAAATGCACTGTCGGAAACATTTTCAAGGGGAACTATTTTACCGTTTAGGGGAGAAAACAGAATTTCACACTTACCCTTATCGCTCGTATCTTCCTCGTGCGTATCGGTATGGCTTTCAATATAATTTTCCAGATTTGATTTAACATTTGAAACAATGGGACCGTAAATAACCTGAATACCGTCACCCTTTTTAATAACTCCGCTTGCTCCGCTTTCCTTAAGCTTTACTTCATTTGCCAGTTCGGGATTTTTAAGAGTTACTCTTAATCTTGTTGCACAGCAATCAATATCGGCAATATTATTTTTACCGCCAAGACCCTCAAGAATTAATTTACTCTGAGCAAAATCATTTTTCCCCTTTTGTAAATCCTTTCTTGTGTAAAGCTTGGTTTCTTCTTCGTCTGCAAATCTGCCGGGGGTACGGTAATTAAATTTCTTAATCATAAATTTAAACAGCAGATAATAAACAAAGAAATATATTATTCCCACAACTACTATCCATATCCAGTTGGTTTTAGCATTACCCTGAAGTATACCGAACAGGAATAGGTCTATAAGACCGCCTGAAAAGGTCATACCTACACCTACACCGAAAATATGCATCAGCATATACGAAAGTCCTGCAAGAACACAATGAACTGCATATAAAAGCGGTGCCGCAAAAAGGAATGTAAATTCCAGAGGCTCAGTAATACCTGTAAGAACTGATGTCAATGCTGCAGAAACAAGCAAGCTTCCCACAAGCTTTCTCTTTTCGGGCAATGCAGTCTTATAAAGTGCAAGAGCCGCTCCGGGCAGACCGAATATCATAAACGGGAATTTACCCGACATAAATCTTGTTGCCGAAACAGAGAAAACCTCTGTAGCTTTTGATGCAAGCTCTGCAAAGAAAATATTCTGTGCGCCGTTTATAACCACTCCGTCAATAATGGCTGTGCCTCCGATTGAGGTTTGCCAGAAGGGTACATAAAAAACGTGGTGAAGTCCGAAAGGAATCAGTGCTCTTTCTATAATACCGTAAATCCACGTACCTGCATAGCCTGATGCCAGAACAAGATTTCCCAGCCACGCAATGCCTGACTGAACTATAGGCCATACAAAAAACATCAATGCACCAACAAACAGATATACAATACTGCTTATAATAGGAACAAATCTTGTACCACCGAAAAATGATAAAACCTTTGGAAGTTCTATATTATAGAATCTGTTGTGAAGCCACGCTACACCGATTCCAACGATGATACCTCCGAACACACCCATTGTAAGGGTTGTTATACCCAGATTGCTTTCGGTTGTATTAGGTGCCATAGCCTCAACGCCGCCTCTTGCGGCAATCAGTGCGCTTATTACCGTATTCATAATTAAATACGCAATAACACTTGACAAGGCGGCAACCTCTTTTTCACGCTTTGCCATACCTATAGAAACACCTATGGCAAATAAAAGCGGAAGATTGGCAAAAACAGCATTTCCTGCTCTGCTTAAAATGTCCAGGACTGTATACAAAAAATTCCCCTCGTGTATAAGTCCTGTAAGTCCGTACGCATTAAGCGTAGTGGGATTTGTAAAAGAGCTTCCTATTCCCAAAAACAAACCTGCCACCGGCAAAAGTGCTATAGGAAGCATAAAAGAACGTCCTATCCTCTGTAAAACACCAAAGCTTCTGTCTTTCATAAATTATTCTCCTAAAATGTATTTTTTAATATTATCTGTAAAATTTTTCGATTTATGCAAATACTTCAAATTATGTTTAATTTGAAAAATGTTACTTGTAACTTAAAAGCAACATTATATTTTAACAAAGGACTTGCAAAAAGATAAAATTCCTTCATATACATTGGTATATGGAGGGATTTTTTTGTTAAGTTTTTTGTTAAACAATGTTATTTTTCTACTTTCCTTTGTGTCCCAGTCGGAATCTTTTCCCAAGCCTTTATCGGCTAAAAATGAACGGATCTACCTTGAAAAATTCGCAAAGGAAAAGGATATGGAAGCAAGAAACATTTTAATTGAAAAGAATATGAGATTAGTTGCCCATATTGCCAAAAAATACTCCCAGTCCTCCTGCGAGCAGGAAGACCTTATCTCAATAGGTACAATCGGATTAATAAAGGCAATAAACACCTTCGATTACACAAAAGGCATACGCCTTGCAACATATGCCGCACGTTGTATTGACAATGAAATACTTATGGTTATGAGGAATGCGAAAAAATCGGCAAATGAAATTTCATTGGAAGAACCGATTGGTGTTGACAGAGAGGGAAACGAAATAAGCTTTATGGATATAGTCGGAAGCAGTGAGGAGGAAATTTCGGAAAATGTTGAAATTAAGGAACAAATAAAAAAAATGTACGATTTTATTGCAAAGGACTTGTCTGAAAGGGAAAAAAAGGTTATAATATACAGGTACGGGCTTTGCGGCAAGACAGCTCTTACACAAAAGGAGCTTGCCGACATTTTAGGGATTTCCCGCTCGTACGTATCAAGAATTGAAAAAAAGGCACTAAAGAAGCTTAATAAGTGCTTTTCGGGAGAAGATTATGAAAACAGTTAATTTATACACGGACGGAGCCTGCTCGGGTAATCCCGGTAACGGAGGATACGGTGCGGTTCTTGAATTTATGGGAACAAAAAAAGAATTAAGCGGCGGATATAAAAACACTACAAACAACAGAATGGAATTAATGGCAGTTATAAAAGGACTTGAGGCACTTAAAGAAGAGTGTATTGTTACTGTAACAAGTGATTCGAAATACGTTGTTGATGCTTTTAATAAGGGCTGGCTTGATAACTGGATAAAAAAGAACTGGGTAAAATCCGACAGAAAGCCGGTTCTTAACGTTGATTTATGGAAAAAGCTTTGCGAGCTTACAAATAAACACCGGGTTACCTTTAACTGGATTGAAGGACATAACGGACACCCCGAAAATGAAAGATGTGATGCTTTGGCAGTTGCCGCATCAAAATCTCAGAATCTTTCAGATGATAACTATTAAAAACACGGCAGAGTATTTTAAAATACTCTGCCGTGTTTTTATCTTACCTTTTTATACAATATATCCTTAAAGTCACGTCTGCCCAGCTTATCAACGCCGTCAATTATTTCTATACCCATATCACGGGCACGTTTTATTATGTATTCCCGACTGTCGGCATCATTGGTCATATAGCTTGTAAGGAGAATTTTCTTTGCATATTCTCCCCCAAAATGCTCTGCCATTGTCTGCAATTCGTATAACGCTTCCTTATGAACTTCTCCGTTTTTGCAGGAAATAAATACAGGGATAATATCACGCATTAACATCAAATCAATTTCATTTCTTGTTTCTGCACGGTTGTCTATTTCTCCGTCCCAGTCTACTATTACTCCCATTGCAATATGGTCGTAAAAGCCCTTTTCTTCGCTTTCTATTTCATTAAGAAGCATATATGCGTACAGCTCCAAAATGTTTCCCGCTTTTGAAAGGCAACGCTTTACCTGCTCGTTTTTATAACGCAGGGTTACAATATTCCCCTTCTGAATATACTCAACTATAAGTCCTTCTGCTTTAAGCTCATCTATTAAATCGGTATTGATAAAAATATCTTCTTTTCGTTTTTGAAGTTCTTCAAGGTCAACGCTGATACGAAGGGAGCTTATATCGTCATAAAGCTCTTCGAAATTACCAAAAACCGTGGTCTGTCGATTCCAGAGACGTACATTTCGGGTACTGATACGCCACATAATCTCTAAATCGTGTCTGAAGCTTTCATCCAGATTCCATTCAAAGCTGTCGCGGCTTTTTATAACACCGCCACCGTTTAAGGCTACACTTTCTTCAATACGCATCACCGACTTCGGAGGGTCACTGATATCGGCGCAGTTTTTTATCCTTACAAGATTTCCTGAATGCAAGTCAAACTGAAGCATAGGAACCTTCTTTGTAGCAGAAATCTCGCCCATTGCAGTAAGAATAAGCTCCTTGCCGCCTGTTAAATCAAAACAGCAATCCTCATTAGAGTCAATTATCTCACTTAGCTTATTTACTATATATTCGTAATCATAACGACCTACAACCTCGAAGCTTATTTCTGCATCTATTCCTTTTGCTGCAAAAAAATTCTTTAAAGCAGAGGTTCTGCGATTATTCATAACCTTCTTATAGCCTACAAATATTATCTTTTCAGGTTTAAACGCAAGACCTGCAACTATATTGTTAAGCTGACAGGTGTCAAATAATTCAATTAATGTTTTCATTTATTCTCCTTTATATGTAAATCTTTTTACCATTTGTCCGTTATATTCTACCGTCTCATCCCACATTTTAAGTGGCCTTACCCATATATCACCATCGCCGTAAAGAGCTTTGTAAACCACCATTTCCTCTAAAGTTTCCGAATGCTTTGCAACACCTAAAACCTCGTAGCTATTACCTTTAAAATGCTTGTATATTCCTTTTTTCATTAAAACACCTCTTTTGAATAAAGCAACCACGAACAGAAATTCTTATGGCATAATTGTAACACAAACACATAAAAAATACAAGCATACCGTTGATATGCTTGTATTAAATTATTTTTCAATTTTTAATGTGAGGATTTCGAAGTTTTTAAGTGAGATTCTGATTTGGTTGTTTATTACTTCGATTTCCTCAATAATGTTTTCCATCATATCGCAGATATAGGCTTTTTTGATGTCTGCGCCTGATATAAGGGTTGCATTTACTTTTGAGTCATACGCCTCATAAAGTCTTACAATAAATGAGTTATCGTTTTCTGCTTTTTTAACGGTTTCGATTACAACGTTTTCCTTGTCGCAGGAAATTAAGCTGAATGTATCCTTATTTGCTCCCGTCTGCTTTTCAATACTTTGAGCAATAAGGGGTTTATTTAAAACATACGCCTTTTCAATTGTTCCGCCCTGACGAAAATCTCCTTTATGGGGATAAAGAACATATTTAAAGGTGTGTTCACCACGGTCTGCAACAGGGTTCGGGTCTGTAGGTGCTTTTAAAAGAGAAAGCTTGATTGTGCCGTTTTCCAAACTGTAACCATATTTACAGTCATTAAGCAGACTTACGCCGTAGCCGTATTCGGATATATCAACCCATTTATGAGCACAGATTTCAAACTTTGCCGCATCCCATGGTGTGTTCTCGTGAGTAGGTCTTTCGATGTGACCAAACTGAATATCGCAGTTTGCAGTTGTTGTATGAATATTTGTGTCAAAGGCAGTTTTAAGTAAAACGTGGTCCTCATTCCAGTTAATCTTTGTATCAAATTCAATTTCCTTTGAATTATGTTTAAGTGAAATTGTCTGCCAAATTTCAGATTTTGAGTAGCTTCTCTTAATTTTAATTCCCGCCTTTAAATCCTCATTGAAGTAAGAAATTTCATTGAGGGAATCAACAATCCATTTTTTCTGCTTATAATAACTTGTTATTTCCCAAGCATCAAAGTTACGGGGATAATCTTCAAATACCTCAAAACGGTTAAATACACCGCCGTCATTTACGCATTCTCTTAATTCTTCCTTATCGTAAACGGAAACAATTTCACCGTTTTCGTTAAAGGTTACCTTTAACAAACTGTTTTCAATTATACCGTTTTCAGCTTTAACTGTTTTTTCAACATCTAAAGGGTTTACTACCTTATAGCCCAGGGACGGAATATTTTCAACATAAACACTTCCCTTTTCAGTTTCAACAATGCCGCTGAATTCAAAAGCATTTGGGTTATACACAAACAAACCGCCATCTGTATTTACATTTGCTTTAAGTGAATTTAAAGCATCGTTATACATTTCTTCACCATTTTTCAAAACCGCTTCATACTGTCTGTGGCTGTCCTCATAAACCTCTTTTATGGAAGAACCGGGAATAATATCGTGGAACTGATTGAGAAGTATAATTTCCCAGTTATCGTTAATTCTCTCCTGCGGATAAACCAAATCATTTAAAATATTTGCCGAAAGGGATGCACTTTCAAGGCTTTGATACAACAATTCACTCATACGGTTATACTTTTTGTTTTTAGCCATTGTTGTATACGTTCCTCTATGCATTTCAAGGTACAACTCACCCTGCCACACAGGAGTATGTTTAAGACGTTTTGATGTATCAAGAAATTCCTTTTCCGCTTTGTCAAAATAAACGTCGGGCATTTCCATAACCGCCTTGGGGAAGCCGGGAAGTCCATATTTTAAACGCTTGTAATTTTCAAGCATTTCCTGAGTAGGCCCACCACCACCGTCACCGTAACCGAAGGTGGATATAACTTCCGTTGTATATTTTTTGTCCTTATAGTCATCCCAGGCATTTTTAAACACGGACGGAGTTAAATTTCTTACATATGAAGAAATAAAGTTTGTAAAAACTTCACTGCCGTCAATACCTTTCCATATAAAGGTATTGTGAGGCATTGAGTTGGTTTCCGACCAGGTAAGCTTTGCGGTAAAGAAGCGGTCTACACCGCTTTTTCTTAAAATCTGCGGTAACGCTCCGCTGTAGCCGAATACATCGGGAAGCCATAAAATGCGGTTTTCAACACCGAATTCTTCTTTGAAAAATCTTTTGCCGAATAAAAGCTGACGAATTAAGCTTTCGCCCGAAGAAAGATTCGTGTCCGCTTCAAGCCACATTGCACCCTCAGGCAGCCATCTTCCCTCTTTAATCTTTTCTTTGATTTTTTCATACAAAACAGGGTCATTTTTCTTAACATATTTATAAAGCTGTGGCTGTGAGGACATAAATTTATATTCGGGGTAACGGTTCATTAAATTAATTACCGTTGCAAAGCTTCTCTGTGCTTTTTCTTCTGTCTGTGCCAGTGACCACAGCCAGGCAACATCGATGTGGGTGTGACCTATTACGTTGATAATGCCGTCATTTTTACCGCACAGCTTTTTATAGTATTCCTCCTGTAAAATTTCCTGACACTTATCAATGCTTTCGTAAAATTCCTTTGAATAGAAATCACGCAAATCAAGATAAATTAAAGCTTCATCAAGAGCCTTTAAGGATTTTATGTAATCGTAACTTTTTTCATCAAGACAGCAAAGTGCGTTATACGGTACTAAAATATCATAATAAAGCTTATTAATCTTTTCATCCATATAAACTAATTTTGCACGAAACAGACTGTCACACATAAGACGTCCCGTATAGAAATATATTTTAAGGTCATATTCGGTATCGTAGTCAAGCTTTACAGTGGTATGATTTGTGTCAAGTGCCTGAACATTTTCACCGTTTAAATACACAATGCTTTGTGGGTTCTGGGTATCTGTAAGGCCTTCTCTTCCGATTATAACGGAAAGAAATAATTCTTTTCCTTCCTGTGCCTTTGGAGTTTTGATTTTTGTTTTAAGCCAGTAATGCTTATCGTAGCCATAAAGACTTGTTCCGTCTTTATACTCTTCCCACACCAAATTATCGTCAGGTTCGTTTTTGGTTTTGTAACCGCAGGGGGCGTATTCCCATTTATCAAGAACCAAACAATCGATATATCTGAGTTCGTTTAATTTATTACACATTACCTCAACCTTTTCTTTTGAAAAGTCAAGCTTCTGAGGAAAATCCATACTCCCACATCCTTTCACTTTAATGTTACAACTTTTTATTTAATAAGTCAACTGTTGACAGGATATATTTTTTATGGTATTGTGATATATTGAGGTGAGAAATTTGAAAAAATTACTTGCAAAATACCATGTTGACAACGAATCGGAATGCTTGTACCGTTATGTAAAAAGTAAAACCGAAATTTTCATTCCACACACTCACGATTATTACGAAATCTTTCTTACCCTTAAGGGAAATATAACTCACGAAGTAAATGGGCAAAAGCAAACCCTTGCGGAGGGGAGCTTAATATTTATCCGTGATACAGACTGCCATTTTTACGATTACGATAAAAAGAACGAATTTGAGTTTGTTAACGTTTCCTTTACAAAGAAAACTGCAGAAAGCTTATTTGAATATTTAGGTGACGGGTTTCCCTCAAAAGCTTTGCTTGGTGCAAAGCTTCCCCCTGCCGTAACTCTTTCCAAAAACGAAAAAATCAAGCTGTTTTCACAGCTTGACGAATTAAATGCGGTTAATTTTAACGATAAACAAAGCCTCAAATTGAAAATGCGTACAATTCTTTTTAACGTATTTACAAAATACTTTGCCGAATTAAAAGAAACGGAAGAAATTATCCCCTACTGGCTTGAAAGCTTTCACGAAAAATTAAGTCATTCTTCATGTTTTACAATGCCGACAACCTCAATTTTTGCATTGACACCAAAAAGCCGTGAACATACCTCACGCCTTTTTAAAAAGTATTATAATACCACTGTTTCGGAATACATAGGCGATTTAAGAATTAACTATGCCGCAAACCTGCTTATAAACTCAACCCTTACCGTCACCGAAATCTGCTACGAATGCGGCTTTTCCAACCTCGCCTGGTTTTACGAGCTTTTTAACAAAAAACACAATATGTCCCCAAAAAAATTTCGGGAAAACTACAAATAAAGCACCATATGCCGAGTGTTCTTAAGGACAGTAATATAAAAGGCTGAACGAAGTAGTTGGTTTACCAATGCCGCTTCTTTATGAGTTGATTTAATTTCTCTGCATAAGAAAACAATATCCTTTGCAAATTGCTTTGCTTTATCTCTTAAAACACTATCAGCCATTATTATCACCTCTGCAATAAAGTATACTGTAATATTGCTACTTTTTCAAGTGATATTCTGTACTTTCGTACAGAGTGATATTTTTGATAAATCAAAAGTGTTATTAAAACCTTTGGTTTTAGTGATATTTTATTCGCCAATAAACTGCCGAAGGCAATACCACTGCGTAGCAATATCACTTGTTAAAAACAAATACCACTCGCCGCAAGGCGAATAAAACTGCCGAGTGTCCTTAAGGACACTCGGCATATCGGTACGCTTTTTTGAATTATTTTGTAAGAATACTTTTACCTGTAAATTCCATTTCACCCAGCAAGCCGTCCACGAGCATTTTTACAGTGTCCGGGGTGGGAGTTGTGTTCATTTCGATAAATGTGGGGTCCTCGGGGAAGTATTCGGGTGCAAAGTAAGGTGAGCCGTAATTTACGATTATCTTTTTCTGTTTATCAAATAAGTGTGACGCCCATATAAGCATATGAGGTACACTCCATTCGGCAACGAAGAATGCATTTACGTTAAATATAACAAGATCATAAGCATTTGCAAGTGCATCAATATCATTCTGCCAGCAAACTCTTGACGGAACATCGTAAATATCTCTTTTAACGTCTGCGAAGAACCCTCTTTTCTCAAGCTCTTCTTTTAAAAGTACGGAGGATTTTTCATCGTTATCCGTTACGTCCACAATAAGTATTTTATTATACTTTTCCTTCTGCAAAGGTAGAAGCTTAATATCGTTACGAAGCAGACACATTCCACGTTTTGCCATATTAAGGTTAACCTCATCTGCAAATTTCGGGTCGGGTGTATCGTAAGTTTTTTCATTCAATGCTTTATTTCTGAAGCTTTCCATTTTTTCAATTCTTGATAAAGCATCATCAAGTCTTGACATTGGTATTTCGCCGCTTAAAATCTGCTTTTCTATTTCTTCGGCTGCTTCAACGGGAGGCCACAGTAAAAGATCCGCTCCTGCTTTGAAAGCCTGAACAGTTTCCTTAATTAAATCCCCCGTTGCCATACCGCCCATAATTAAGGCATCGGTAACAACAGCACCTTTAAAGCCGAGTTCATTTTTAAGTAAATCGGTTGTAAGCTTTTTTGAATAAGTGGCAATAGGATAAAAGCCGTTATCTCCCTCGCTGTCGTAGGATTTTAAGGAAACATGAGTTGTCATAACCGACATTAAGTCCTCTTTGAACATTTCCTTATATGTGTATCCATAGGTTTCCATCCATTTATCAAAGGGCAGAATATTTGAGCCGGGGCCTATATGCATATTAACAAAGTATGTTCCCAGTCCCGGGAAATGCTTTGCTGTTGCACAAACGCCCTGATCCTGAATACCTCTTATAACCTGACGGTATATTTTACCGATAATTTCAGGGTCATCGCTGATTGCCATTAAGTACATAAGCGGGTCAAGACACATATCAATGCTTGGCTGCAAAATCCAGTCAATCCCCTTATCGTTCATCTGCATTCCAAGAACCTTACCCCAGTTATAAGCATCCTCTAAATTAACTGATGCACCAAGTGATCGCTGACTCCACATTTTAACTGTCTGTCCTCTGACAGAAGCACCGTCAGCACATACCAAAAGCTTATTTTTTGAATGCTTTTTACATTCCTGCAATTTGTCAAAATCAAGCTGTGTTCCCATTTCAAGACCGCTTTTATCACGAAGTGCCGCCGCTTCGCCGTAATACATACCGCCTACGGGGTATTCATCGAAGAATTTTTCGGGACCTCCATGGGTATTAATTTCACGGATTGTAACTATAAAGGTTTTAAAGATTTTTTCTCTTAAAGTCATATATTCATCTCCTTTATTATAGATTATACCACATTAAAATGCAAAAACATATGGGTATTTTCCATATGTTTTTGCATTTTTTCCATGTTATAAAATTTCGTAGTTCTGTAATCTTTTAATAATATCGATATACTTTTCCGTTTCTTCGCTGAAATTACCCTCGCAACGGTTTTTATGGTAACGTGCCATTAATTCGGCGTGGCTTTCGCAGGTGTATGTGTTTCTTATAAAGAGAGCAAACTCACCCTGCGGGTCGGTCATGGTTCTGTCCTCAAACCAGTTACTTGAAACTCTGTCATAATCAACGCCCCAGGCATCTGTTAAACCTTCATACATTTCTTCGTCCTTAAACAGCTTACAAAGCTGCTCAAAATACTTCATAAAGTATTCCTTGTCCTCACCTTCCAGAACAAACACACCCTCGGCGGTTTGTTTGTGAGGATGAATTTCAACAGTTATCGGTGCATCCTTTTCAATGTTGAGAGATGCAGTATAACCGTATTTCCACATAAGCTCAGAAGCTTCTGCCTGGAAGAAGAAGTTACCGAGACCGTAATAAATAGGAACATTATTATGAATTTCCATACCCTGAGGGCAATGTGAATGAGCAACAATAACTGCATCCGCTCCGCACTCTGCCATATGCTTACAGAATTTAATCATACCCGGTCTTGGAACGGGGTTAAATTCGTTTCCGCCGTGGATATATACAACAACCTTATCCGCATTCTTTTTGGCATCCATAACAATATGACCCGTATCGTAAAAATCCATAGGTGCTCCGCCGGGTCTGTTCTTTTCTGCAATACCAAATTCATGCTCAGCACAGTTGATTATCGCAAGCTTGATGCCGCATTTTTCAACATAAAGTGGTTTAACCGCTTCCTCTAAATTCTTACCTGCACCTACGACCCCAAATCCGTTTTCCTTAAGGAAATCAATGGTTTCAAGTACACCGGCATCGCCCTGATCACCGATATGGTTATTTGCACAAGCGGCAATATCAAAACCTATCTTTTTGGCAATATCAAGTGATTTATGAAGTGAAATAAGATTTGGTCCCGATTTCACAATAGGTTTGCCTGTATATGTATAAACTGTTTCGTTCCCGAACATAGAAAGATCGTGCTCAGCAACAAGCTTTTTTGCCTGCTCGGCAACATTGTTCATATATTCTTCGGTAAGTTGTTCTTCTGTATACCTTCTTACACAAAAATCGCCTGCTATTAAAAATTTCATATTCTTTCACCTCTTACTTTCCCAGCTTTTTATCAAAGAAGTTCAGAAAATGCTTCCAGTCTTCATGAGTAATAGCGTGTTCTCCCGTTCTCATATGATAACCGATTGTTCCTTCGTGGTATGGTGTATCTGCTTCAACCTTTCCTTCTTCAGGAAGAACAGCACTTGTTTTACCGTAAAGTGCATAAACCTCCCCGGCAAGACGGCAGGAAAGCCTTTCTGCCTTTGGGTCTGCCCAATCGTCAAGAGAACAGCTCTGAATATAGCAGTTTCTCGGTGCCTGTGCGGCAATTAACATATGCTGATCAACAGGAAGTGCATCCTCGTTATCGTTAAAAGAATGATACTTCTGGCAGAACCAGTCTGTTATATTGATATCCTTAATATGTTCACCGCTCTTACCTCTTAAAAGTGCGGCACCCATACAGCCTGAGCTGTTTGAATATGCACAGAAAAATCTTTGGTCAGTCGCCGCTGCCCAGAGAGCTGTTTTTCCGCCTCTTGAATGACCTGCTACTGCAACCTTTGTTTCGTCTAATTCATCATCTGTTTCAATATAGTCGAGAACTCTTGAAGTACCCCAGCTCCAGGCTGAAATTGTTGCCCACGACTTTTCATCTCTTTCCTTATCATACAAAGGATATACGCCTGCTTTATATTCACATTTAGCTTCCCAGTCAGGCACTACGAATGATGTAAACATAATAAACACACCGTATCCTCTTTTTACAATTTCCTTTATATCAACGAATTCACATTCAAGACCAGTTACAATATTACAACGCTCTTCTTCATATTCGTGCATTGCGTAAACGATTGAAGGAATTTTGCCTGTTATGCTGCCCGGCTGAAAACCGTAAACCTTTATTATATGACCCGAAAAGGTTATCGAAACTGTTTTTTTGGTGATTCCCGTTCCGAGATAATTTTCTTCCCTTTCAACACTAAATGCAATATCATCAGGTCTTTCAACAGGACGTACGCCGTATACATTTTCTGAAAAGAGAGTCATAATTTCTTTTCTTCTGATATTTTCCCATTTTTCGACACTATCAATTTTTTCACCGTTTAAAGCTGTAAGAAGCTCGGGTATTTTCATAACATCTCCACCTTTTTTAATATTTATATTGACTCTTTTCAAATTTATGCTATACTAAATTCAGTCATTATCATTGTAACACAGAGCAAAAAACAAATCAATGAACTATTTTAATTAATACATATATTTTTAGCACAAATTTAAGATTGGAGAAGTTTATGTCATATTATATTATTTCGGATCTGGTACATTACTGTAACGTGCGTGTAAAACAAGTTGAAGAAATGAAGCTTGAGGTTATTGATTACTATGACCTCACCTTTGTTCTTGAAGGTAAAATGGTTTATGTAATAGACGGAAAGGAAATCGTGCTTAATAAGAACGATGTGTTATTTGTAAAACCAAACAGTCAGCGAACACGTTATAAAACTTTTGAAAAATCAACCTATGTAAGCCTTAATTTCCGTACAGACCTGACAGACATAAAGCTTCCCGTTTATATGAAAAACGCTGTTAAGCCATCGGTAAGAAAACTTCTTTCGTTTTACCCTGATTCGTATCTTCCCGATGAAAGCTCGTTAAAAAAATGTATTTACCTCTACAATTACATTCTTCTTGAAATGCTTGAATCGGTAAATCCGAAATCAGAAAACCGTCATGTAGAAAAAATGCTCGGTTATATTAACAACAATATAACCAAGCCTATTACACTTACCGGGCTTAGTGAATATACCAATCTTACAAAGGAATACT
The DNA here is from genome assembly GCA_017626145.1 of Clostridia bacterium. Taxonomy (GTDB): domain Bacteria; phylum Bacillota; class Clostridia; order RGIG6154; family RGIG6154; genus RGIG8497. The sequence goes on along the minus strand of JAGAJK010000006.1, from coordinate 6,004 downwards.
GCTCATGGATTTTCAAAAAAGAAATGGGAGAATCTCCGCTTAACTATATAAACCGTCAGAAAATGACAGTTGCCAAGGACCTTATTCAGCACAACAGGATGTCTCTTTCGGATATAAGTGACTATCTTGGTTTTGATAACTATAACTACTTTTCAAGACTTTTCAAAAAATATCACAAAATGCCGCCTATATCATTTAAAAGATAACATTTTACGCCACTAACAATTATGCACCCCGAAAGTAAGATGCTTTCAGGGTGCATTTTCACATAAGCCACGATGAGCTTGTATCAGTTAACAAGGTACCGATGCCGTAAATGTAAAGTATTTTATCTACTTCATTTTCTTTTATAAATTTGCTGACCGGCATACGGTAGTAACGCATATCTATCAAATACGTGTTTTCATAATCTCTGGCAAGAAACGGAGCAAGTGCCTGCGCATAGGAATCCTTTATAATAAGAAGATTCCCTTTTCCGCCGTTATTATTTTTAATTTTAACAAGAGGCTGATTCCCGTTTAAATAAACAGGATATTTGTCGCTTTTTTCAAGATGCTCTTTAAAATACATACTGTTGTAGCTTTTTTCTTCGTTACCGTCAAAAACTGTTACAGTATATTCGCCCCCATCATACCATATTTCTATATTATCAGGTTTTGTGAGCCAGAAGCCAGATGAAGAATAGGTTGTACCGTAAAAGCCATCAAACACTTCTTTTTCATAGTTACCAGGTTCATTTTCAGAAAAATTACTGTATATTAAATAATTACCGTAAGTGGTTAAATGATGGTCGGTTTTATAATAAACCTGCTTATCTTTATTCTTTAAAACAGATGTAATATCATTAAATTTCACAAACTCTGTTTTGATTTCTGCCTTTTTTAAAAGCGTTTCTTCATTATATACTTTGGAAAGCAACGGCAATTTATCATCAAGAACGTATCCTGCACGGGGAACTATTATAAGCTCAGAAGGAACATTTACAAGTCTTGAAAAGCTTTCAAATTTATCGATATTTTTTTCGAAATTTTCTATCCCGTCGTCCTCGGGCGAATTAATCAAATATCCGTCACGAGCAAAATATACATTATTTAATGAGTTTCTTCCCAAAGCAAGATTTGTATAAGAATTTACCCCTACATAGAAATCACGGAAAGGAGCTCTGTCCGAAAGAAAAACGGAAAAGTCACCAAAAAAGCTGCCGTCTGTCAGGCTTTTTACAGTTGCCGCCGGCATTTGAGCAAGATATCTTTTTTCATTTTCTGAATAGTTGCTTTCGGGGCCTATGGCAAGAAAAATCGAGGTGATACCAATGAAAGCAATGAAAACAAAACTCAGCAGATACTTTTTCAAAATGACTCTCCTTTCTTAAAATCTGAAATATAAAAACGGATTGTAGCTGTCGCTTACTAATGCCGCTGTGCTTAAAACAAGTAACGCAAGGCAAACAACAGTTTCGGCAACATACATATATTTCTTATCTTTAAATTTGTTATAGATATTTTTACCCAATGGTATTGCCGAAATAATACCAATAACTATTGTTATAATCCCACCGTAAATAAATGACGGTGTACTATTCGGCGTAAACATAAGCTTTAAATATTTTGCAGAATGACCAAAGCTTTCACCTGCAAAGAAAATCCACCCCACTATAACTACAGCAAGTGTATAAATATGCGTAACCGCTGAAGGCAGCTTTTTTAAAAGCTTGCCAACAAAAAGCTTTTCCGCAAGTAAAAGAACTCCGTAGTAAAGTCCCCACACAACAAAATTCCATCCTGCACCGTGCCAGAGACCTGTAAGTGCCCATACAACCATAAGGTTAAAACAAAAACGACCTTTATTTACCCTGTTACCGCCAAGAGGTATATATACATAATCACGGAACCAGGTTGACAGGGAAATATGCCATCTTCTCCAGAAATCAGTTATGCTTTTAGCAATATACGGATAATTGAAGTTGATGCAAAAATCAAAGCCGAGCATTTTACCGAGACCTATTGCCATATCCGAATATCCCGAAAAATCAAAATATATTTGCAGAGTATACGCAATTGCACCAATCCACACCCCTGCTGTGCCCATACCTTCCGGATTTTTTGATGCTATTTCCCACAAGATACCAAGCTTATTGGCAAGAAGAACCTTTTTGGCAAGACCTACGGTAAAGGTTTTAATTCCACTGTTAAAGTTTTCGAAAGAATGAGTTCTTTCACGCAATTGCTTTTCAACATCAATATAACGAACAATAGGGCCTGCAATAAGCTGAGAAAATAATGAAATATATGTTGCAAAATCCACTATGCTGCAAGATGCCTTGCATTCTTTTCTGTATACATCAACCAGATACGAAGATGCCTGAAAGGTATAAAACGAAATACCTATCGGCAGAGCAATTTTTACGTCGGGCAAAAAAGAAAGTCCGGTTATTCCCCTTAACGTATCAAACACAAAAGGGGTGTACTTAAAAAAGCCCAGAGCAGATAAATTTACAACCATAAAAAAGGCAAGCCACAACCTTTTGTGCTTAACCTTTTCGATGATTTTTCCTGCGACGAAATTAAGTATTATTGAACCTATCATCAAAAGAACATAAACAGGTTCACCGTAAGCATAAAACACAATGTTCGCCAACAGCAGAAATAAATTTTTCAGTTTTTTCGGCAGAATATAATAAATCAGTAATACCGCCGGAAGAAATACGAACAGAAACTCAATACTCGAGAATACCATCTGTTTCTCCTTAATTAAATATATTTTTCGAGAATTGTCTGCATTTTTGCGTGGTCAGGTGAAAGGAAAAGTGTTACATAATTTCCTTTAGTATAAACCTTGCATTGCTGAGCAAGCTCGTAGTTTTTCGCGTCGTATGACTTTGACTGAATAAGAACCTCTGAAAGCTTTTTTTCAAGAGAAGTAACAATAGTATCAACCGCATTGTTATCAACTGCCTCAACCATTATTATTTCATGAGGAAAGGTTCCTGACATAGTAACAAAACAACCTGAGCTTTTAATGACACCTTCTTCAATACCGTAAAGTGAATTCAGATTTTCAGTTTCGATAAACATAGCATCTTCAATAGCGAGCTCATCAAGTATTTCATCTCTTACCGTCTCAAGAACAGTTTTATCGGTTTCATCAATCTGAATCTTTTCCTGTACCTCTCCGCCATCAGGCGCAGTTGTCTGTACACCGCAGGAACAAAGCACAAGACAAATCAAAAATATCGTTAAAAATAAACTAAATTTTTTCAAGAATATCATCCTTTCAGTTTTTTCGGAACGTGGGTTTTAAGATAATCAACCCATACCTGCGCCGCCTTTGAGTTGAAATGAATTCCCATATCAGGATTATCACTGCAATATTCATCCCTGAGGAATCCTTTTTCATCAGATACGGCATCAGCTATATTTATAAAATACCATCCGTTTTCATCACATATTTTCCTTACTTTACCGTTATACTCATTTATAACAGTATTGTTCAAATTATCTGCGTTGATGTTGCTTTCTTTTGTCATAGGCGTAACTGATTGTACAAAAATATGTGCTTCAGGCAGAATTTTTTTAACCTCTTCAATAAAGCCTTTAAGCTGACGAACTGTAATATCAACCCCGGCTCTGAGAGAATTTACCCCCAGCATAATATAAACCTTTTTCGCTTTACTTAGCTTAATTCCGTCAGGTACAGAAACCTTAATACCGTTATACGACGGATGAATTGATTCATCCGTAACAGGTGCAAGAACGTTTTCGGGGCTCATACTTGTAGCACATAAAAATGATGCATCTCCAAGAAGATTTTTAGCCGTGGAATAAAGCTGAAGTCTTACGGAAATTGAATCTCCTACAAACACAGCATCATCAAACCACGAATCCTCCACAGTGCTTGAAGCACTAACCAGAGAAACAAACGGTGCAGGCTTGTAATCATCATAAAGGTAATCATACTCACCTTTTTCGGGAGATACTGTGTTTTTTGCATTGGAAGAAACTGCATTTACAAATTTATCAATCATTACCGCCGCTTCTTCACGTGTAATTTCATCAAATGGATTAAAGTATCCGTCCTCATCTCCATTTACAATTCCTGCCATCTTGCATGCTGTTACATAACTGCGTGCAAACATATCAATATCAAGTGAATCTGCAAACTGGCTTTCATCACCTTTTAGCTTAAGCTTAAAACCGTATCTGTCAGCAAAGCGCATCATAAAAGTGCAAACCTCCTGACGTGAACAGGTTGCCAGAGGCTCAAATTTATTTTTTTCGCTACCGTTTGCTATTTTATTTGCACTTGCCCAGCATACCGCATTATAATAATCTGCATCCTTTTCAACATCATCAAACGCTGTTGCGTTACTTACGTTAACATCCTTTTCAAGCTTTAATGCAAAATTGTACAAATACTTCATTATGTTGGCTCTTGTTTCATATTCCTGAGGATTAAAAATATTTCCGTCAGGCTCAAGAATTTTATTCTGATATAAACTTGTTATGCTTTTATAGCTCCACATAGATTTATCAATATCATCGTACGGGTTCTCGCCAAGCTCTTTTGCAAGAACAATTCCCAGATTAACGATAAGAATCATTATAACAAGCATAAAAATCAATGCTTTTTTCATCAAAAACTAATGCTCCTTCATATTAAGAAAACGACTTTTTTATACACTCTGTCCCGTAAAAAACAAGACTATTCTACAATCATAAAATTATACCATATGCGACAAGAAAAGTCAATCTTCAACATCTGTTATTTCAAGGATTTTTTACAATTGGTCTTGCCATCGGAATGATCGTTAAATTTCACAACCAAAATACTTGACTTAATCAGTTAATTATGTTAAAATATTTCTGTTGCGTTGATGTATTTGCATCAACATTTAAATTATATATGCGGATATGACGGAATTTTTCCGATGCCCCAAGAATGCGAGCTTTTGCGAAGCGTGATTGGGTGGCAGAGGTTATGCAGTGAGCGGAGCGAATCGCAGGTAGACGCTGCGTCAAACTTTAGTTTTGTTACAGAATTCAACTTTAAAATTTAATATATGCGGATATGGCGGAATTTTTCCGATGCCCCAAGAAAACGAGCTTTTGCGAAGCGTGATTGGATGGCAGAGGTTATGCAGTGAGCGGAGCAAGGAAATGCCCTTGGGGTATGCAGTGAGCGGAGCGAATCGCAGGTAGACGCTGCGTCACACTTTAGTTTTATTGTTGATTTTCAGTTTTAAATTTAATATATGCGGATATGGCGGAATTTTTCCGATGTCCCAAGAACGCGAGCTTTTGCGAAGCGTGATTGGATGGCAGAGGTTATGCAGCGAGCGAAGTAAAGAAATACCCTTGAGGTATTCTCTAAGTGGAGCGAGTCGCAGGTAGACGCTGCGTCAAACTTTAGTTTTATTGTTGATTTTCAGTTTTAAATTTAATATATGCGGATATGGCGGAATTGGTAGACGCGCTGGCTTCAGGTGCCAGTCGGGGCAACCCGGTGCAGGTTCAAGTCCGTGAACCCTTTTTAAGGGAGTAACATAAAACGGCTTGTGTAAATGCTAACAACTCAAAATTTAATATATGCGGACGTGGCGGAATTGGCAGACGCGCATGGTTCTGCTCGCGTCATATCGGTGAAAAGTGATTGAATTCGGTTTATCCGTTTTCATATATGAGTATTAAGCGGTTTCGCTCCTCCTCGGGGTTACCTCTCCCGTGTAAAAATTATGAGGTTATAATTTAATAAGCAGGTATGGCGGAATTGGCAGACGCGCATGGTTCTGCTCGCGTCACATCAGTGAAAAGTTGTTGAAATCGGTTTATCCGTTTTCATATATGAGGATTAAGCGGTTTTGCTCCTCCTCGGGGTTACCTCTCCCGTGTAAAAATTATGAGGTTATAATTTAATATGCAGGTATGGCGGAATTGGCAGACGCGCATGGTTCAGGTCCATGTGAAAGCAATTTCATGCAGGTTCAAGTCCTGTTACCTGCACCATT
>JAGAJK010000079.1 GCA_017626145.1 Clostridia bacterium | reverse complement strand
TATATCCGATTTTTCCTTTGATGCCAGAAGTCGTAAAAGATTTATAAGAAGGCACTCAAGATGCAGTATAATCATCTGCTGACCGCCGATTGCAGGATTGTCTGTAACTTCAAGAAGCTCATTTTCGTTCATACGGAATGTGGCAAGACTTTCCGAAATAATCTTTTTCATACAGTTGTGATTTTCAGAATTCAATTCAAACTTTATTTCCGCAAGAGGATTAAGTGCCTGTGACAGACATTGAAAGCACACAACAAAGGCTTTGTTATCTTTACCCGTTTCGGAATAATAAGTATGGCTTTTATCAGGCGGAATTAAAATAAGTGTGCTCTCTGCAACAGTTTTTGTTTCCTCTTCAACAGTAAGCTTAACCTCACCTTTTTCAACAAAGCAAAGCTCCCAGAAATCGTGCTTATCAAGGTAGCCTTTGTATTTACCTTCAAAGTCAAGATATTCTACTGCCGTAAGCTCCTTTATATCTATAAGATTTAATATTTTATGCTTTAAATATGACTTCATAATATAATCATCCCCAATAGCTCTATATCATAATTATAAGTAATAATTATTTCTGTGTAAATCCTAAATATTATCCATTATATTCCGAAATATTCTTTTATTTTAAAAAAATAACATTATTCGGCAATTCGCAAATAAAACACCAAATATCTGTGCAAAAACAAACAGGTGAAAAATAACATTTTTCTGTTCGAAACAACCAAAAATATATTCGTTGTTAACAAAAGTTTATCGCGATTTAACAATTTTTAATTAATTCTTGACATGGTTTAATCAACGTGATATAATAGAAAAAATTGGATATAGTAGTATTAAGGGAACCAGCTGACTGTAGAGGACTTTGGATCCCTTTTGTTTTTAACAGACAAATTTTAAAAAAGGAGATAAGATTATGGAAGTACAACTCCGGGAGCTTATTGAGCAGATTAAAAAGGACGGCGTTTCGGCAGCAGAAACTGAAGCTAAAGCAATTGTTGATGCTGCAAAGGCGGAAGCTGAAAAAATAGTTTCCGATGCAAAAGTGCAGGCAGACAAGCTTATTGCCGACGCCAAAGCTGAAAATGAGCGAATGACAAAATCAAGCGAGGAAGCAATTACCCAGGCAGGACGTAACCTTTTGATTTCTTTCAGAGAAAGCGTTTCAAAAGAGCTTAAAGCTGTTACAGGTGAAAAAATCAATGCTGTATATTCCTCCGACGAGCTCGGAAAATTAATCATCAGCATTGTTGAAAAATGGGCAGAAAATCCCGATGCCGAAGATATTGCAGTAATTTTAAACACCAACGACTTAAACAAGCTTGAGGATGCATTACTTGCATCACTTAAGGAAAAAATGTTAAAGGGTATCACTCTTAAGTCAAACGATAATTTTGACGGCGGTTTCCGTATTTCTGTAAACAACGGAAGTGCGTACTACGACTATTCTGCAGAAGCTGTTGTGGATATGCTTTCAAATTATCTTAGTCCCAAGGTTACACAGCTTTTAAAAGAAGCAGAGTAATGTATTTTTATTATACTTTGTCAGTTCGCAGGCAAGGAAATATATTTTGGTTACTATTTGCGGACAGAAAGGCTATGAAATTATTATGGCTGAATATTATTTTATTTCACAGCTTCCGTCGCTGGACGGAATAAGTGAAAATGCTCCAATGCCTATAACAGAGGAACGCTTTACGGAGCTGTGTGAACGTTTTTTAAGCAAAAAGCTACTTAATGAAATGAAAAAGCTCACACTTTCCCCACCGAAGAATCACGAAAATTCAGGCTCTGCTTTAATAGATTCCTGGAATGAAAGTGAACGGAACCTACGTTTTGCTTTAGGTAAGGTAAGAGCAGAAAAATTAAAAAAGCCCTTTGATACTCAAAACCGCATTTTACCTGCAGAGTACATCAAGGCGGCAGGTACGGCAATAGAAGAAGCTACCCCTATGGATGCGGAAAAATATTTAAACCGCTATCGTTTGGAAATACTTGAATCTTTAAGACCTATGGACAGTTTTTCAACGGATTATATATTCTATTACGGACTTAAATTAAAGCTCATTCTCCGCATAAGACAGTTTGATACAGAAGCAGGAGAAAAAGCATACAAAAATATTTACAGCTCCATTTTGAATGGAGACAGGTTGGAGGCAATATAATGACCGAAAATAAAGGAAAAGTTGTAAGCATAAACGGAAACCTGGTGTCGGTAGAATTTGACGGCAATGTTTCCATGAACGAAATATGCTTTGTTAAGGTAGGCGATATTGCGCTTAAAAGCGAGGTTATACGTATAAGAGGCAACGTAGCACAGATACAGGTTTATGAAATGACCGATGGTATCAGATGCGGCGATATTGTTGAATTTACGGGAGATATGCTCTCTGCTGATCTCGGACCGGGCTTGCTTGGACAGGTTTATGATGGACTTCAGAATCCGCTTCCCATCCTTGCAGAGCAGGCAGGCTGGTTTTTAGAACGCGGAATTTATGCCGACGGACTCAATGTTGAGAAAAAATGGGAATTCACACCAACTGCAAAGGTTGGCGACGTTCTTCGTGCAGGTGAATATATAGGTACTGTTCCCGAAGGACCTTTTACACATAAGATTTTTATACCATTTTATTTACTTGGCAATTACACAGTTAAATCAATTGTTTCAAAAGGCGAATACACAGTTAAAGAAACTGTTGCAGTTGTAACCGATGACAGAGGCCGTGAAATCAACGTATCAATGTCCTTCAAGTGGCCTGTTAAGCGTGCAGTTAAATGCTATAGCGAAAGACTTGCACCTGTTGAAACAATGGAAACAAAGGTTCGCCTTATCGACTCCTTCTTCCCTGTAGCAAAGGGCGGTACTTACTGTACACCGGGACCTTTCGGTGCAGGTAAAACCGTATTACAGCACACAACGTCAAAATACGCGGATGTGGATATCGTTATTATCGCAGCCTGCGGTGAACGTGCAGGTGAAGTAGTTGAAACTCTTACCGAGTTCCCTGAGCTTACTGACCCGAAAACAGGACGTTCTCTTATGGAGCGTACCATTATTATATGTAATACATCCTCAATGCCGGTTGCATCCCGTGAAGCTTCGGTTTACACATCGGTAACTTTGGCAGAGTATTACCGCCAGATGGGGCTTAACGTACTGCTTCTTGCAGACTCAACATCACGTTGGGCGCAGGCTCTTCGTGAAATGTCGGGAAGACTTGAAGAAATTCCCGGCGAAGAAGCTTTCCCTGCATATTTAGAATCCTACATTGCGGCATTTTATGAAAGAGCAGGCTATGTTCGTCTTCCTGACGGAAGCAAAGGCTCTGTTACAATCGGCGGAACAGTTTCTCCTGCAGGCGGTAACTTTGAAGAGCCTGTAACACAGGCAACCTTAAAGGTTGTCGGTGCTTTCCACGGTCTTTCCCGTGAGCGTTCAGATGCAAGAAAATATCCTGCAATTGATCCACTTATTTCCTGGTCAAAGTATAAAAGTGTTATCGACAGTAAAAAGTCGGAATTCTGCAGGGATATATTAATCCACGGCAGCGAAATCGATTCTATGATGAAGGTTGTCGGTGAAGAGGGTACAACACTTGAAGATTACACAACTTACCTTAAGTCGGAAATGCTTGATGCTGTTTATCTTCAGCAGAACTCCTTCGACCTTGTTGACGCCAACTGCTCAAAAAGCCGTCAGAATTATGTTACAGACAAGCTTGTATATGTACTCGGCAGTGATTATGACGTAGACAATAAAGATGACGCGCGTAGCTTTATAAACCGTATGCGTCAGAAATTTATCGACTGGAACTATAATGAATTTGAAAGCGACGCCTTCAAAAAGACAGAGGCTGAAATTGATGCTCTTTATCTCGAAGGCAACGGCAAATTAACTGCATATGCAGAAAGCTTATTAAAGGACGGTGAATGAGAATGAATAAAGTTTATAACAAAATAGAATCTATCACCGGTAACGTTATCACCGTTCGTGCAGACGGTGTTCAGTACAAGGAGCTTGCACAGATTAACACACGCTTTGGTAAATCTTTAGCACAGGTTAACAAGATTGACGGAGATGTTGTTTCTCTGCAGGTATTTGCCGGCGGTCAGGGTGTTTCCACAGGTGACGAGGTTCGTTTCCTTGGTCACGAAATGAGGGTTTCCTTCAGCGAGGATTTACTTGGACGTATCTTTAACGGCTCCGGCGACCCAAGAGATAACGGCCCCGCTCTTACTGATAATATGAAACCAATCGGCGGACCATCGGTTAATCCTACAAAACGTATCTTGGCTAACCGTATGATGAGAACAAACATCCCTATGATTGATATGTTCAACACATTGGTTGTTTCACAGAAATTGCCTATTTTCTCAATTTCAGGTGAACCTTATAACCAGCTTCTTGCACGTATTGCAATGCAGGCGGAAGCGGATGTAATCGTACTTGGCGGTATGGGTCTTAAATACGACGATTTTCTGTACTTTAAAGAAGAGCTTTCCAAAGGCGGAGCGCTCAGCAAAACAGTTATGTTCATTCATACTGCATCTGACCCTACAGTTGAATGTATGATGATTCCCGATATGGCACTTGCAGTAGCAGAGCAGTTTGCTCTGCAGGATAAAGACGTATTGGTGCTTCTTACCGATATGACAAACTTTGCCGATGCTATGAAGGAAATCGCAATTACTCAGGAACAGGTTCCTTCTAACCGTGGTTATCCCGGTGACCTTTATTCTCAGCTTGCTTCACGTTACGAAAAGGCTGTTGACTTTGATAACTCAGGCTCAGTTACTGTTCTGGCAGTTACCACAATGCCCGGTGACGACGTAACTCATCCTGTTCCCGATAACACAGGTTATATTACTGAAGGTCAGTATTACCTTAAGGGCGGAAGAATTGAACCCTTTGGTTCGCTTTCCCGTCTTAAGCAAAACGTAAACGGTAAAACAAGAAAAGACCACAGAGCACTTATGGATGCTATGATACGTTTGTATTCATCATATAAGGAAACTCTTGAAAAGAAAAATATGGGCTTTTCAATGAACCGTTGGGACGAAAAGCTGTTAAGATACGGCGAGCTTTTCGAAAGCAGATTAATGGATTTATCGGTTAACTTGTCCCTTGAAGAAGCTCTTGATTTAGGCTGGGAAATTTTAGCTGAATGCTTCCAGAGTGATGAAACCGGAATTAAGTCAGACCTTACTGATGAATTTTGGCCTGAAAGGTAAGGAGGACTGAATTTTGGCAAAAATCAAGCTAACTAAAAATGAGTTAAAGGTACAAAAGGACGCACTCAAGATGTACCGCAGATATTTGCCTACTCTGACACTTAAAAAGCAACAGCTTCAGTCGGAAATCCGTACAATTGAAGCTAATGCAAAAGCGGTAAGAAAAGCAAGAGAAGACCTTGAAAAGGGCTTTAATGACTGGATTGCCGTTTTCAGCGAAAAGGAGGCTTTCCCCGAAGGAATAATAAAGGTCAGCAATATCCGTAAAGGTAAAGGAAACATCGCCGGCGTTGATATTCCTACATTTGAGGGAGCAGACTTTTCAAGAGGAGATTATGATTTGTACGAAACCCCACTTTGGGTGGATATAGCCGCAAATCATATGGAAAAGGCAATGTCTCTTGACCTGGAGGCTGAGGTTCTTGACGAACAGGTCAGACTTCTCGAAAAAGAGCTTTTGTCCACCTCACAAAGAGTAAATCTGTTTGAAAAGGTTAAAATCCCCGAAACAGAGGAAAATATCAGAAAAATATCTATATATATGGCAGACCAGCAGGTAAGCGCTGTAGTGCGTTCAAAAATATCAAAACGAAAGATAGCTCTTCGTAATGCCGAATCTTCCGCAAAGGAGGTTTATTCATTATGATAGTGCCTATGAAAAAAGTATCCCTCATAATTATGGGAGACAAAAAACAGGAAACGCTTGAAAAGCTTCGCAGGCTTGGCGTTATGCACGTTGAAATCACAGAAGGCTCAGGCGAAAAGCTCACTAAGTTAAGCGAGCAAGTAACTTTACTTGAAAGTGCAGTTTTCACAATAGGAAAAGATAAAAAGGTAAAGCAAAAGGAAATTGATACTTCGATAGCTTTATCAACAGCAACTACAGTTTTAGCTCTTGAAGAAGAGAAAAAACAATGCCTTGCAGAAAGAATTGCACTTGATTCGGAGCTTGACAGACTTAAAAGCTGGGGTGAGATTGACCCTGATTCAATCTCAGAATTAACCTCAAAAGGCTATGAGGCAGAATTCTACGAGATGCCGAAAAAGGAATACGAGGCTTTACCTGACGACGTAAAAACCGTAGCAATAGACAAAAATAAGGCTTCAGTTAAGTTTATGCTTCTTAAATCGGGTACAGAGGATGAAGAAACACTTTTCTCCTTAAGTAGTTACCGCTTCACGTTGCCTGAGTTATCTACAGATAAAATGAGAAAGAGAATTGATGAAATCAATACCCGTATTGAGGAAATTAATTCACAGATTTCGTCATACGTCTGCTACACAGAAAGCCTTAAAAATGCAATAAAGGCTGCTGCAAAGGAAATAGAATTTGAAACCTATGCTACAGGTATGGAGGATGAAAATCTGTCACCTGAAAGCGAAAAATCCGTTTCGGTTGCATATTTCAAAGGCTATATTGAAACAGAGAATCTTGAAAAGCTTAAAGAAACGGCAATTAAAAATTGCTGGGGACTTGTAACAGAAGAACCGACACCTGAGGATAACGTTCCTACCAAGCTTAAAAATAATAAGTTTGTAAGTCTTATTTATCCTTTAACAGACTTTCTGGGAACTGTTCCGGGATATTTTGAGTATGACATTTCAGGTTGGTTTTTAGCATTTATTCTCATATTCTTCGGAATTATTTTCGGTGACGGCGGATACGGTCTTTTGATTTGTGCAGTTGCGGCGTTACCTATAATAAAATCAATTGTTAACAAAAAGCCGGTTGAACCTACTTTTCTGCTTGTGGGACTTTTCGGACTTTCAACAATTGTGTGGGGCACACTTACCTGCACGTGGTTCGGTTTGTCACCCGAACAGTTGCCGCAATGGCTGAAAAGCTTATCTGTACCGGTAATTTCAAATGTGTATGCCGACAAAATATGGTATCCGTTCTGGACAAACGGCACAGTTGGACTTACCACCGCACAGAATCTGCAGATACTGTGTTTCACGCTGGCGTTGATACAGCTTACAGTCGCTCATATAAAGGGCATTGCAAGAAATATACGTTCTGTTAAAATGCTTGGTGACGTGGGTGCAATATTACAGCTTGTTGGTATCTATTACCTGGTACTGAGCCTGGTTGTTAACGCACAGGTGTTCAGCTTCGGACTTGTAATAGGCGGCGTTCCTGTAGGGACAGTTGCCATAATATTAATAGGTGTCGGCTTCCTCCTAAGCTTTGTATTTTCAAACTACGAGGGAAGCATTGTAAAGGCAATACTCTCAAGTCTTACCAACATTGTATCGGTATTACTTGGAGTGGTAAACGTATTTTCGGACATTGTTTCGTATATACGTCTCTGGGCTGTAGGTCTTGCAGGAGCCGCAATTTCTGCTACAGTAAATGAACTGGCAGGTCCGCTTTTAGGAAACTTTATGTTTATGATACTTGCCATAATTCTTTTAGTGTTCGGTCACGGACTTAATATGATACTTAATATTCTGTCGGTTATCGTACACGGAATAAGACTTAACACCTTAGAATTCTCCTCGCATCTGGATATGTCGTGGAGTGGACATAAATTTAAACCATTTAAAGAACAAATTGATTAAAGGAGAAATAACGCGAAAGTTACTTTCACGTTATTTCCACGCAAATTTAATCAGCCCGTGCGATTTTTTCTTTGCATACGCAAAGAAACGCACATGGGCACACTAATCTCTTATCATTCCTTGCCATACGGATAAGAGAACTTTAATTACTATTTATATTTTTGCCGACGTATGGCGGCGGAATGGAGATTACTATGAATTTAGGATTATTGGGAACAGCTTTAACAATGGGCATTGCCGCAACAGGCTCTGCTATTGGTATCGGTATTGCAGGTCAGGCTTCAATCGGAGCATGGAAAAAGTGTTATATGAGCAATAAGGCAGCACCTTTCATTCTTACAGTTTTTGCAGGTGCTCCCCTTACACAGACAATTTACGGCTTCCTTTTAATGCAGCAGATGAAAAATTCAAATGCTGACCCTGCATTTTTAATAGGTCTTGGTATTGCTTCAGGTCTTGCAATGGCACTTTCTGCAGTTTTTCAGGGAAAAGCAGGTGCCGCAGGTGCAGATGCTTTAGCTGAAACAGGCAAAGGTTTCTCACAGTACATCACAGTTGTAGGTCTTTGCGAAACCGTTGCATTGTTCGCACTCGTTTTCAGTATGGTAGCATTAGGATAATAATACAAACAACAAGAGGGTGTAGCAAAATGCACTATTTTCCGTCCACCCTAAAGGAGCTGCAGCAAAATGATTTCGTTTTGCTGCAGCTCCTTTGTATTTTTTTCACCTTATATAAGCTTCAAAGAGGCTGTCTCAATAAATATTACATATGTATAAATATTAAAATATGGGGGCGGATTGATTTTATCCGCTCCCCATATATCGGGTCATCCCCTGCAAAATGGATATTTATTCTGCAAATGTGAACTATCGAGACATCCTTTTTTACTTTATCAGTTACTTGTAAATAACCAGGATGTATTACCCGAAAGGTCAAAGAAACATATTCTGTCGCCTACGTTAAGGTCTGAAATTTCAAGATTCTCAACTGTGTGAGTTTGGGTGTTTATATGACCTTTTGCTCTCGGAATTGAAACTATTTCCTTCACTTCACCGTTATTTACGCATTCAATTAAAATATATGCGTTCAAATAATCTATCTTTGTGATAGTTCCGTAGCCCATATATGAGCTTGTTGCAGTATCAATTACATCATCAGTCGGTAAAACCTTTGCATCTCTCAATACAGTCTGCCCGCCCTCAAGAACAGTTGCATTTTCAGTCAATTTAATGAAATCTCCCACCTTTAAATCCATACTTCTGTATGTAGCTTCAGATACGGTAAAGGTACGGTCTCTTATTGTTCCGTTTGCTCTTGAACGCAGGTTTTTAAACTCTGAGCACTGAATCTTGTAACCAATCTTCTCGGTTTCGGGGTCAAGAAGAATGCTTGTGATTTTCTCGATATATACAAACGTTAAGTTACCTGTCGGTGTACCCGATACTCCTCCGGGAGCAATACCTATTCTTGATATATAGAAATCGTCAGCAGAATACAATTCAAGATTGATTGCTGTGTTTGTCGGAATTGTACCTGTATTTGTTACCTGATAAAGGTCTTCATCCGACAAATCTTCAGGAATCTTAAACCACATTGTCTGTTCTTCAATTCTGTACTTAATGCTTGAGCCTAAGTAAGATTTTGTCCAGTCAAGCTTTCCTGAAAAGCTGTAGTCGTGCTTGATTCTTGTTATATCATTAACCTCGTACGCCGAATTAACAATTGTATCAAGAGCGATTATCTTATTTTCCGAGTTAATCTGATATCTTATAAGCTCATTTATTATCTCAGGATTTGCCTTAACCAATTCAACAACGTCGCTGTCCTTAACACCGGGTTTGCCGTCTAAAATAAGCTTATCGTTTAATTCGTAAATCTGCCATTCGTTATCCTGGGTGAACATTCTGAGTGATGCACCCGGGTCGATGGAGGTTTTTTCAAGTCTTACACTTCTTAAAAATGCGTAGGAATAATCACCTGTTACTGAAAAACCGATAACATAATTTTTGAAAGTATAGAATGTTCCCGTTGAACCTACCGTGATACTTTCAAGTCTGTCACTACCTGTAATTGTGAGGTCATTTTTGCACAATTCCATATAGCTTAGTAAGTCCTGAGAAATTTCATAATACTTGTTACCTATTTTTACAGTATTATCATAGCTTTCCGATACAGTTCCCGAAACAGAATTCTTGGTATAAGCATATATCTCTGTATACTTTCCGTCAGAGGAGCGTACCATTCTTACGCTTGCACCGATAGGAACAGTCTGCCAGTCAGATTTTATATCGTCGATATATACAATAATTGTATTCTTATCGTCCATTTCAACATACGGTAAATTGTTATACTTTAAGTTTCTGCCGATATAAATTCTGTTGTTGATTTTTGAGTTTGACTGCACCTGGAAGAATGTGTAATCCCAGATAACGGCTGTATCGTAAACCTCTTCATCTTCTGTTGATGTGAGTATGATTTTACCGTCATTCGATGAATATGGCACCATATCAGTTAATTTAGCAAGCTTATCACCGTTCTGAATGATATTCTTAAGTGTCGATATATTAATTTCCTGCTCTTCTTCATTTTCGTCGCTGTATCTTAAATAAAGACTGTCAATATCAGTTATATCTGAAAAATCAATTTCCAGTGATGAAAATTCAGTATTTTCGGTAATGTAGATAAGACTGTACATACCCGTAACTGCATCTTTTTTTGCATATGCATTTACCTGCTTTGCAAAATAATCACGTACATTAACTTCACCTGCAAAAAGCTCTACTCTGTTGATTTCAAAGTAGCTGTCTCTTACATCGCCGTTACCGTATACTGCAATTCCGGGAACTGCATTTACAAAACCGCTTACATCGTATATACCGTGAATTGAATTTAAAAGATTCTTATTTTCGGCAACAACGTAGCTGTAACCGCCGTAAGTATACTGCTTTTCGCATAAATCTGTTTGCAATGCCGTGCAAAGGATTTTTGCAAATTCTCCTCGCTTGATGCTTTCGTTCACATCAGCAATCTCAGTATCCTTATCAATAAGCTTTATTCTTGTTGATACAACAAGCAAAGCTTCGTCGGTATAATTGAATTCACCGCACTGATGATAGTAACCGAGACCTTCAAGTAAAAACTTTAAGACTTCTGAATATGTAACGAGGTCATCACTTGCTTCTTTTACATACACATTCTCAAGAGGATTGTCAACGCCAAGTCTTGCTCTTGCAACCATAACGTTAAATTCCGTCTTTGTTAAAAGTGCATTCGCAGATTTGTCAGATTCGTCCCATATACCGAATGCTTTTAAAAGGTTAATATATTCGTCATATTCGCTTACCGTAGTACCTGTATCCTCTGTCTTTTTGTTATCGACAAATTCGCCTACGTCAAACTGGAATATGCTGTCCATATACTCATATGGATTGAAATACTGTGTTTCTGCAAAAACCTCAAGAGAGGATAACATAATTACAAAAACGATAACAAGGCAAAGAGCCTTTTTTAAATTTTTCATAATATACCCTACCTCTCTATAATATTTAAGATTCTTGTAAGAAGTGTTGCAACCTGTGCCTTCGTTACGTTTTCAGCAGGTGCAAACAAAGTTTCCGATACACCAATCATAATGCCGTTCTGATAAATTGCGTTTACATATTCCTTTGCCCAGTCAGAAATACTTGAATAGTCCGCAAATGCAGAAATCTTGTTTTCTGCAGCACTTTCAAGCTTTCCTGCGTTGTCAAGGGAAATGTATAAAACCTTACAAAGCTCTTCTCTTGAAATACCGTCATTTGGTCTGAAAGTATCATACTTACTGATTGTTCCGTTATTTACCATAGTCTGAAGCATTCCTGCAAATTCGTCTTCAGCCTTTACGTCGCTGAATTCGCCTGTGTACTCGCTTTCGGTAAGCTTAAGAGCTTTAAAGAGATATTTAATCATATCCCCTCTTCCGACAATTTCATCAGGGTTATATTTACCCTCATTATCAGGAGTCATAATTCCTCTTTTTGACATTTCTTCCATATAGCTCTTTGACCAGTGAGAATCAATATCTGTTGCAGGCTTTACCTCAGGGGTAATTCCTTCTGCATCGTTAATGCTCTGAACACCGGAAGTAAATCCTGACGTATTGCCGCCTGAAGTTCCGCCTGCAACACCGCCACTGCCACCGCCGAAGCCGCCACCGGAGAGTCCACCTCCCCCGAAACCACCGCCGCTGACGGTGCCTCCGCCTTGTGGCAGATTGCCGGTAATTGTATATGATGCCATAACCGCATTTCCTGTGGAAGGATTACCTTCGCAACCGGGAGTAACCTTAAAGGTAACGGTTTTAGCGCCTTCGAAATTCACCTCATACTGAGCACTTGTTGATACTAAAATACCGTCAACAAACCACTCATACTTTGTATTCTTTTCCTTAAAGCCGTGCTGATGGAAATAATCGTACGATCCTACATATAAAGAACCGTTATTGCTAATTGTAATATTTCTTGCTTCCGGCTTTGCAGGACCTGCATAAGGCTGTGAAAATACCATTTCACCTGCATAAGGCCGGGTGTTTGATGTAGGAACTACAGCAAATTTCAGATACTTTCCTACCATTTCTTCTGTTAAAACGAGAGTTTTGTTGGTTTCACCTGAAAGTGGAACATATCTTCCGTCAAGAGTATCACTCATAAACCACGAATAGGTTGATACACCTTCGGTATCATTGTTATAATCACCGAATATATATTTACCGGTAACAGTTTCTCCAACGCTGAACTTACCTGTTACTTCAAGCTTTGTTGCATAAGGTGCAACCGCTTTTACGAGAATATTTGAACGCACCGGATTGCCTGTTAATCCATCATTGGTTGCAGGAGTAACCTCACAGCCTATAAACTTATCTGCATAAGCTGATGCTACAGTATAAGTGCTTGCTGTTGCGTTTGGAATATATGTTGCTGTGCCTGTAGGTGTATCCTGATAAAACCACTTAAAGGTTGATGCATTCAATTTGTTTTCTACCTGATGGTAGTCGTAATTTACAGATAAAACTTCGCCTGTTGCTACAGTTCCGCTTGCAACAACATTTTTAACTGAAGGTGTTACGTTGGTGTTAGGAAGCAATGTGAATTTTACTTCCTTTGAGAAATACGGTGCTGTTGTTGTCTCAGGAGTACATGAAACTCTTAAAACAACTTCACCTGCAACTGCCTCGGGAGTAATAACAACGCAGTTGTTGTTATCAATCTCAACGCCTTTGCCCTGCAACACCTCAACGTCGGCATCTTCATGTTCAAGACCTGTTGTTGTGCCAAACTGATTTAACATCTTATCCTTGAAAACTCTTATTACAATGTTTTCCTTTTCAGGAATAACAGTAGGCTGAATTTCTTCAGTAATGATATCTGTTATCTTAAGCTCACCGAAATACATATCGTCTACATAAACCGCCTGCTTACCCTGACCGCTGAATGTAAGAAGTCCGAAGGTACCTGAGCTTGCGGTTTCGTTTGTAACAACGGTTAAAGTTACTCTTGTCCATGTTTCGTTGTTGATTGTTACCTTTTCTTCATCTCTGAAAGGACGTAAAATGGAATCAGCTACACCGCCATAGCCTTCGTAGTCATTTATGCTTGCATCTGTTACGGATTTAACCATACCTGAAAGAAGATATGTTTTACCCGGTACATAATTGACATTCTTTCCCCATGTGGAATAGTTTTCAGGTCTTGGGCCTACGTACAATGAATAATCACCCGAATAAACACGTCCGTCAGAATCATCTGTTTTTGTTACAATTTCAAATAATTCTGCAGGGAAGGTTGAGCCTTTTATTCCCTCGGTTGTACCTGTTTCAAATCCCGGGTCTGAGAAAAGGTTTGAGCCTGTTAAATAATTACTTACAGGTCCGAATGGATTGCCGAATACCTCAACACATTCATCACCGTTATCTATTTCATTTTTAGGAGTAACAGAGAATCTGATATATTTTCCTTCGTATTCGTCAAGAAGTCTTAAGCTGCCTGACTGCGAAATCATTTCATATTCATTTGATTCTGCTGTGTTGCCTATATACCATTTAATAACTGTGCCGTTATCTTCGTCACCGTTTGCATCAAAATAGTCATATTCAGCAACCAAGGTGTCTCCTATAAACTTATTGCCCTCTGCAAGTCTTAAATTATCTGCCACAGGTGCCGCTTCGGGACAAAGAATATTAGAAAATGCTTCTATACCTGCACCAATTTGTGACTGCGGTATTACCGACATTTTAAGGTACTGTCCGTTTGCAAGAGCTGTGCTTGCTTCAATTGAAGAAGAAGTTTGTCCGTCAATTACAGTCCAGGGCCCGTCTATTGACGGTGCAGCATACCAAGCATAGGTTTCACCTGTTTTGTCAAAGGAAGAAACGTATTTATATGTACCTTCAATTATTTCTCCGTCAATAAGTCTGCCGTCAATTAAAACATTTTCCGCCTTGCAGGAAACAATGCTTAAAGAAAGCTCTTCCGATTCCGTATCATATACATAATTAAGTTCAGACAAAAGTCCTGCGTTATCTACCTTAACTACATAATTGTTACCTGCAATCAGATTTTCTGCAGGATTAATCGTAAGCTTCTTTGTTGCTTTATCAAAGCTTTTTTCAGATGCAACAAGCTGTCCTTCAGCTGTATAAAGGTCGTAAAATGCCGAAACGTCATCTAAATCGGTAGCATCTGTTACCATAGATACAACTATATTCTCGTCTTCGCCTACAATGTTCTTATCAAGAGTTGATGTGTATGTCAGCTCCTGTGTAACCTTTAAATAATCAACTATTACATCTGTTGCTGATGTGGTTCCGCCGCTTCTCGTTCTGAATGAAAGCGTTTTTAAGTGTGTAGCCTCTTTTATGTACATGGCATCTGACGGGTCTAAAGAGGTTCTGTCTACAGGCTGTTTTAAGCTTACATTTTCAATAGTCTGTGTATTTCCTTCTTCGTCAGTTAAATATACATCTGCAAGAAGTGATGTGCCCTTAATTACTATTTTTGCAGTAAGATAGTCTGTGCCACACTCAAGTTCAGACACCTTCATTGAAACCTGGTCAAGATTTGAGCCTGTACCGCTTGAGCCGTTTGCGTATCTTACTCCTCCGTCGTGCCAGAGAGCTACAAGTGAATACAAGTTAGCTGTTTCTTCCTTGTAGTTATCCTTCGGGTACATATTGTACTTAAGGTATACTCTTGTTGCGGCATTTGTTTTTCTGAATTTTGTTTCAATTATAATGTTTCTGCCTTCAACAAATTCAATGCCCTGTTCTCCGCCTACCTTAACCTCGATATGTTCTGCACCACCGTTAGCGGAGGTTGCGCCTGCCGAGTGGTTAGTTGCAGTATATTTAAGCACATAATTGTCAGAGCCTTCGCTTTCAGGTACTGTTGTAACAGCCGCACCCGTTTTTGCACTCAGAAGCTCAAAACCGCCATTGTTGCCTTCGGCAAACTGTGCATTAAGTATCACACCCTGAGGCTTTTCGTACTGCACTTGAGCCGAGGCAAAAGATACGGTTGCAAAACAGGATAAAATCAAGCAAGCTGTTATAATAATGCTTATAATTTTTTTACCCACCTTATACCTGACCTTCCTTTCTGTAAATTTATTTCTTAATTGCCAAGAAATCTACAGGAATAAATTCCGTAAATTTAGCTTTTGCGGCATCAGTTAAATTAAAGTTGCCGCCTTCGTAATCAACGAAATCCTCCGAGGTTGCCGAGTACGCATCCTCAGTTGTTAAGTCCTGCTTGTCGTAATAATATCTGTGAACAAAAAGTTCTGAATTTAATTCGATATTGTTTAAATAAGTGTTATAGCTTTGCTTTCTGAATTCTGTAGGATTGGTTTTTGCCATAGACCAGAATTCAGGGAAGCGTTCGCTCCATACAGCATCGTCATAGGTTGAAAGAGCGTTATTAAGGGAGTTTTCCTGGTTTAAGAACTTAACGGCATAATTTGCCATTGCAACCTCTTCGTCTCCGCCTGCCTCTTCAAGATAATAGCTGTAATTTGCACCGTAGTTGTTGAAATATGCAGAATTCTTACTGCAGTTAACAAAAATATTATTCTCTACATTTATTTCACGTCCGCCGTGAAGCTTTACGCCATAGCCTGAAATGTTGACAAATATGTTACCGTAAACATTACCGTCGGCATAATGGTCGTCAAAGTATATACCTGAGCAGGGTGAAGACTCTGCTACAGCTTCATCGGGATAAATGTCGTGAATGTAATTATGCTTTATAATATTGCCTCTGTTAATCCAGCTTCTGCCGACATAGATGGCACTTGCGTCGTTAACCTCCTGACATACGTTGGAAATATCGTTATAAGATATTTCATTGTTACAACCGCCAAAGCCGATTGCCGTATGCTCGGTATCACTTATTTTATTATGTATTATCTTATTTCCTACACCGTTTACGTTAGCGGCGTATTTATAAGTTTTATTGATTCTTGCGAATCTTGAAATTGTGTTATTGCTTATTACGTTTCTGCCCTCAGTAAGAGTTTTAACATCTCCTGCGTGAGAAACAATTATACCGCCGTTTACGTCTTTAATTGTGCAACCGTCAATTGTGCAATCGGTTACATAGTCCATAGAAACAGCATTATTTGCTGTGTTTAAAATACTACAGTTTAAAATGTTAATATTACTTGAATTGTTAACCGCAATACCATTTCCTCTTGATGCAGTTAATGTAATATCCTTAACCGTAATATTTTTTGACTTGTTTATTTTAACAAGCGGACTGTCGGAAAGAGAAATATAAATATTCTTATCGTCTGTCATTTCTGCCGAACGGTAGAAATATAATTTATAATTTTCTCTGTCTATATAGTATTCTCCCTCTGTATCGATTTCTTCAAGGAGATTATATATATAGAATCTCATACTGTCTGAAACGCCGTAATTACTCGGATGAAGTGATGTAAGCACGTTGTTTTGTACGTCAATGCTTTTCACGGGAACGGTCTGTGTCGCCCAACCGTTACCCCAGTAACCGAACATAAGTGCATCGGGGGCATTTGTCCAGTTATCTGCTCTTTCATCGTTGTAGCCGAGTTTAAAGCCATCTGTTATATCACGAAGGTATTTTCCGTTTTCGTCAACCTCGTCGGGAACGTATACATCCTTATTCTTATAGTCATCCTCCCAGTTTCGTGGGATTGCGCCTATATAATTTACCGCAAATGTATTTGTATTCAAATATCCGTCATTAGGATATCTTGCATTCGTCATAATATCATTTTCGAAAAATACTTCGCAGGTTGTTGTTATATAAGGATACGTTACGCCAAATCTTGAACCGTATTTGGCAAATGCACTTTTAAGATTGTATGCACCGGGAAGTGAAAGTCCGGGAAGAGAATCCTTAAGATGAGAAATATCTATGCAGTAAAGCTTGCTTTGTGCATTTGTATCGGAAAGTCTGCCAAGAATCTTCGAATCTGTAACCGCCTTTGCATCCTTTAGAGAAAGAGCTGTCGCTCCCATAATTCTTGCATTTTCACCGTTGTATGAAGAAAGTGTTATATTAACATCGCTGTCATTACTTAAAGTAACGGGAGAATATGTTCCTTCCATTAAAAGTATTTCAGCGTCGTAAATTTCTTCACTGTTGATGGTATTATTAACTTTGTTATATGCCGCCTCAACAGATTTTAAAGCTTCTTCCGGGGAAAGACCCGAAGCGGTATCGCTACCGCTTTCGGAGTCAACATAAACTTTGAAGCTTCCCCTGTTCAGTCAATGAAATTCCAACGATCCGCAAACAGGAGCCATACCTTCAAGTGAATTCCAGAGGAATAATTTAATTTTGCAGTCTGTTGCATCGTCAATTACCAATGCTTTGTCTGCAACAACTTCGCCTGTTGAACCATTAAACGGATATGCTACCATATTTTCGATTGTATCGCCATTGTAAAGAACAGCAATAAGTGTAAGGTCTTTGCTTGAAGCAAGCTCTATATCAGCCTTTGGATAATATGTTCCTGCCACAAGGTCGCCTTCAAAATCAACACCGTCTTTCTTTAAGCCGAGTGTTGCTTTATCTGCTACAATACCTTCAAGAGATTTTGTATTGTAAAGCTTAACGTCATCGATATCAAGTGTTTCTGCCTCTGTAAGTGTTGGTGTGTTTCTTAAAACAAATGCAAGCTCATCAATGTAACGAAGCTGTTCACGGTCTGTAATGTTGTGGTCAGCAAAGTTATACCAGTTAGCTGCACCATATTCAGTGAAGTCCTGAGGTTCAGAATCATTCATACTGATTTTTTCTGATTCTGCAACAACTTTACCGTTTTCGTCAAGCATATAGTATTTTCCTGTGCGTTCCTTGTTGTCGAAAACTGCTCTTACTGTGTACCACTTATCGAAAGCATATTCTTCCAACGCTGTTCCTGCACCCTGATAATATGCAGATGCGTTTTCGCTCTTTATGTTCTGTCTTAATGCAAAGTAGCTGATTTTGCCTGCTTCGGGGTAATCAAGTGCAAATAATGTTCTTGTGTTTGCAAAGAAGCCGTTATCGTAATCTGTGTTGAACTTAAAGTATTTTCTGAAACTATTTGAATTTGTACGAAGCTTTGCTTCAATTACTGTGTAGCCGTCACTGTCCATAACAAAGCCGTTATCACCGAATTTGTAAGCGGTTGTAACGCCGTTCTTCATTGATTTCTGCTTTGTAAGGCTAACACGGAGGAAGCTGTTTTCGCCTTCTTTTTCTACTGTCTGTGCTGCATCTGTTGCTTCCCCCATCGAGAAGGTATTAAGTACCCATTCGTGGTCATCTTCAAAGCTTTCGCTGTAAGAAAGAGTATTGTCTCTTACATCTACTGTAATTTCTGATTCATCAATTGCATAAGCTTCAAGAGCCTTTGTGTCAACCTTTAATGTGTATGTGCCGATTTCAAGTGCGTCTATAGGGTCAATCTTAACAGAACCGTCACCCATTATCTCAGTTGCAATTTCAACTTCCTTGTTTTCGCTGTCAACAAGCTGAATGTGTGGATAAATTATATCAAGTGTGTCTGCATCTGCCCAGATGTACATATTTCCGTTCTTGTCGATAATCTTACCGTCAAAGTCAAGACTGATTGATGTCTGCTTGTATACCTTTACATAGTCAACATAAACATCTGTTGCCGCATTTCTTGTTCTGAATGCCAATGTCTTTAAGTGTGTATCGTTTACGTTGTTTTCTCTGCCTGTAGGAATACCAAGCTCTGCATCCTTAATAATTGTTTCGTTTTCGCCGTTTTCATCGTAGAAATAAAGGTCAGCTTTATGTGTGTTACCCTTTATAACAGCCTTAACTGTAAGGTACTTGTCATTATAGCCGGTTGCGTAGCCTGTAACCTTTGCCATACCAACCTGAAGATTTTCAACACCTGCTACAGCTGAGAATTTTTCAGGATATCTTACACCGTCTGATGTGCCGTTGAAAATTGCTGCAATTGAGAACAGGTTGTAGCCTTCTTCGTTTGCTTCGTTAACCTTGATGTTGTGCTTGAAGTAAACTCTTCCGCTTTCAGAATTCTTTTTAAATCTTGCCTCTACTATGATGTCCTGATTTTCCTTGTATTCAATACCTGCGTCTCCGTTTACCTTAACTACGATATGTTCGTCGCCACCCTGAGCTAAAGTACCGTTTAATGTATGGTTTGCCGCTTGATACTTAAGAACATAGTTTTCTGAATTCTCTTCAATTGCTTCTGTTGAAATGCTTGATGCTTCAAGGTTATTAAGAAGTTCAAAGCCGCCGTTATCGTTTGCACCGAAGTTTGCATTTACGTAGTAAGCTGAAGCTGTTATTTCATATTCATCTTCAATGCCCTTAATTGCGTAGCCCATATTTGCAAGGGCATCTGTGTCAACATTTAAAACATACTTTGTGCCTTCAGTCTGCTGACCCAATGCATAGCTGATTTTATTTCCGCTGACTGTTGATTCTGCAACATTACCTGCATCATCGTAAAGCTTGAAGCAATCGGCGATTTCTTCTGTTACATTTTCCATATCAAATGCAACATCAAGTTCACCGTCAAGAGCTATAATTTCGGGAACTGTAAAGTTCACGGGTTTTTCCTTGTAAACCTTAACGTAGTCAACCAATACTGTAGATAAATCGTGTCTTAATCTGAATGCAAGGTTTTTAAGTGCATCCGTTGCAAAATCTGTATATGTTGCATCCTGAGTAAGGTCTGCTGCAGCAGCGTCTACTACTACGTTTTTGTTTTCATCTGTTACATAGATTGATGCTGTCTGTGTTGTTCCGTGGATTTTGATTGTTACGTCAAACCACATATTTTCAACATTTGCTTTGTTATCATCCTTGTAGCTGCCTGATGTATATTCTGTTGTAAACTCTCCTGTTGCAGTTGTGCTGTTACCGTCTGCAATTGCAAAACCGTTATCAGCCTTTACTTCAAAGAAACTGAATACGTTCTTACCGTATACTTCTGTTTCGGGAACGTTAAATTTAAAGTATGTTCTTGCACATGTTGTGTTTGGTGCATCTGCTGTACCCTTGTTATCATCTGTGTACTTGAATTTTGTTTTAATTACAATATCTGTTCCTTCTTCGTATGCTATATCGTCAAATGCTTTGTATGCATAGTTGTTATCCTGCCAGATATATCCTGAATTTACAAGACCAAGCTTTAAAGCATAGTTGTTATCTGCAATTAATTCTGTACCTAATGTACCGAATGTGCTTGTTTTAAGTGCCCAGCCGTTTAAGTCGTTTTCACCGAAATTATCGTTAATTATATATTTTGTTGCTTTAACAGAATAATCGGTTGCTTCGTCTGCAAAGTTATAGCCGAGGAAACCGAGAGCTTCCTTATTAACTCTTACTGTGAATTTTTCACCTTCAGCGGGAGCTTTTTCAAGCTTAAATGAAACGGTGTCATCTTCTGATACTGTGCTAAAGCCAACAAGCTCGTTTAATGAGTTGTAAATTTCGAAGTATTCACCGATATTTTCAGGTGTATCTTCTGCAACGAATTTAACATTGAACTCACCATTAAGAGACATGATTGCAGGAACATTAACTTCAGCTTCCTGTGTTACGGATACCTTTACATAGTCAACATAAACATCTGTTGCCGCATTTCTTGTTCTGAATGCCAATGTCTTTAAGTGTGTATCGTTTACGTTGTTTTCTCTGCCTGTAGGAATACCAAGCTCTGCATTTTCAATTATTGTTTCATTTTCGCCGTTTTCATCGTAGAAATAAAGGTCTGCCTTGTGTGTATTGCCCTTTATAACAGCCTTAACTGTAAGGTACTTGTCATCGTAGCCTGCAGAATAGCCTGAAAGCTTTGTCATACTAACCTGAAGATTTTCAACACCTGATACTGCAGAGAAGCCTGATGGGTATCTTACACCGTCTGATGTACCGTTGAAAATTGCCGCAATTGAGAACAGGTTGTAGCCTTCTTCGTTTGCTTCGTTAACCTTGATGTTGTGCTTGAAGTAAACTCTTCCGTTTTCGGAATTCTTTTTAAATCTTGCTTCTACTACAATGTTCTGATTTTCCTTGTATTCAATACCTGCGTCACCGTTTACCTTAACTACGATATGTTCGTCGCCACCCTGTGCTAAGGTACCGTTTAATGTGTGGTTTGCAGCAGAATATTTAAGAACATAATTTTCTGAATTTTCTGCAATCGGTTCTGTTGAAATGCTTGTTGCTTCAAGATTGTTAAGAAGTTCAAAGCCGCCGTTGTCGCCGGCACCGAAATCTGCATTTACGTAGTACGCTGATGCAGTAATTTCATAATCTGTTGTTTCATCTTCAAAAACATATCCATAGTCGGCAAGAGAAGCTTTGTCAACCTTTAAAACGTACTTTGCACCTTCTGCCTGAACAGACCCTAAATCAAATGTAAGCTTATTACCATTAACTGTTAATTCTGCATCTTCAACCAAAGTGCCGTCTTCATTGTAAAGCTTAAAATAGTCTGCAACATTTGAAATAACTGTTACTGCATCGAAATTTACATCAAATTTTCCTGAAAGAGGCATAACTGCAGGTGCATTTACCTTTGCTTCTTCCTCTACAGAAACCTTAACATAATCAACTAAAACATCAGTTGCATCTTTTCTTCCTCTGAATGAAAGTGTCTTTAAATGTGTTGCTTCTTCAATATAAAGAGCTTCTGAAGGATCAAGTGATGTTCTGCCTGATGGTTGCTTAAGGCTTGCATTTTCGATTGTTTCTATTAAAGTTCCGTCTTCACCGTATAAATAAATATCTGCAAGTAAGGATGCACCCTTAATTACTGTTTTTGAAGTAACCCAGCTTGTTCCGTAGCCTGCAAGCGAAGAATTAGCCATTGCAACCTGTGTGTTATCTCCTGTGCTGGTGCCGTTTGCATATTTAACTACACCGTCATGCCAGATTGAAAGAATTGTAAACAAGTTTGCTGTTTCTTCCTTATAATTATCCTTAGGATTAATGTTGTATTTAAAATACAATCTTGCTGTTTCAGCAGTTTTCTTGAACTTTGTTTCAATGATGATGTTTCTTCCGTCAACAAATTTAATACCTTCATCACCGTTTACTTTAATGGCAATGTGTTCAGCACCGCCATTAACACTTGTTGCACCGTCATTATGCTTGGTTGCGGTATATTTAAGCACATAATTTTCAGAGCCTTCACTTTCAGGCACTGTTGTAACAGCCGCACCTGTTTGTGCATTTAAAAGCTCAAAACCGCAGGTATTACCTTCGAAAAACCGGGCATTTAAAACTTCGCCCATTGGCATATCGCATTTACTTACCTCTGCTTCGGAAGCAAAGCTTAAAGCAGGAACACAAGTAAGTAACATGCAAATTACTACTAAAATACTAATACTTTTTTTCAACATTTTTCATTCCCCTTCTTAATATATCGTTAACTCATCCTTGTAATATCTGATAAGTTCCGCATCCGCATTTTCATCAAGTAAGTTTTCCATTTCAGCAAGAACGTAGATATTATCAAAATTAAGCACATACATATCAAATATCTTGGCAAAATCATATAATGACAAGTAATTTGAATCATTTATGTTTACTACAGGCTTTAAAAGAACATTTTCTTTCTGATTTACCTGAAGCTTTTCAGTTTCGCCATCTTTAAATGTAACAATCTTTGATTCTGTTGAAACCTTGATTTCATTTGTTTCGGCATCGAAGGAAACCTCCGCACCTACGATTGCTGCAAGTGTTCTAAGTGACACATAAGGTACTTCATTTTCAATTACAATGCCTGATTTTTCCGTCTTTTCTCCGCCGATAAACGCATAAGGTGAATCAACCATAAACACGCCCGAATCCATTACACGCATTTTTGCTCTGTCTGTGTACATACCTATTCTTGTGAAAGGTATTGGCTGAAAAGAAGGGTTATCCTTAAATATCTGTGCATCAGGCTTTAAGAGATAATTTCTGTTTTCCATATCAACAAAACCGGGGTCATCATATACAAGGTTACGGTCATATGTAAAGGTTGCGGAAACCTCACCCTTAATTTCAGGATCTTCTGTATCAATTAAAATGTTATCGGTAACACGAATGTTTCTGCAAACATCAAGCTGACCCTTGTCATCTACAACCTCTGCAATTTCAGGATACTGCTCGAGCCATATATCACTTGTATAAGGAACCTCCTCCAGTGATGCCCATAAACCTGCATACCATGCAGCATTACCGCCGCCGTAATCGTAGGAACGGCCAAAGGAGCCTATATCGCCTGCATTTATGAAAATGTTGTTTGTAAATACATTATGGCTTCCTGCACAGGCAAAAACTCTGCCCTTGATGTTTTCGAAAATATTTCCCGCAACGTGGGACCAGCTCTGAAAGTCATCAAAGTATACCGCCTGAACACCGTGGTTACCTACTGAAATCTTAGGTCCTAAATCATGGAAATAGTTAAAGTACATCTTGTTTCCTCGTGATGTAATATTTCTGCCGTTATAGAAAGCACCCATATCGTCGGCATTTAATACCGCATCGTAGATTTCGTTATAACAGAAATGATGGTTATTACCGGTGTAGCCCGTTATAGTCTGCTCCGAGCCGTGCATCTTGTTAAATCTTATGATGTTTCCTACACCCTTAACCTCGCAGGCTCTCATGTACGCCTTCTGAATTCTGTCACACTCGAAGAATTCGTTATTTTCAATAACGATATTACCCGGTGTTAATGTAGCTCTGTCGCCGCAGGAAAATAATATACCGCCGTTTACGTTATGAATATAGCTGTTGGCAACACGGCAATTGTAAGAATTTTCACCGTTGATTGCCATTTTACCTGTATATTCAATATCAACACCTTCAACCTCGCAGTTACGGCTTCCGTTAAAACTGATTGCTCCGCCTCTCATAAAGCTTAAGTGGAAGTCCTTGAGGTTGATATATTCACAGTCGCCGAAAGCAAACATTGGGTCTGTCAATGTTGTAAGCTTAACCTCTTCTATAGTACCTTTAACAGGGTAGTAATAAAGCTCACCGCTGTTTTTATCTATATAGTATTCTCCCGGCATATCAATTTCTTCGATAAGGTTGAATACATATACAGGCTGACCTATGGTTATACCGTAGCAGGACGGATGTGTTGAAGTGATAGTTTTCTTTACGGGATCAACATTTGCAACGTAAACAGACTGGTCTGCCCATGCAACGTAGAATCTTCCGTAAATAATCATATCCTCAACGCCTTCCCAGTGCTGAAGACGATCGTCGTCAATAACAATGGTAAATGGGTCGTTAAATCTGTCCTCAGGCTTTACATAGTCTGCAGATTCCTTTTTATCGTCTGCCCAGTTACGTGGGATTGCACCCTCATGCACAATATCACTTATTTCCATAAAGCCGTCATTTGGGTATCTTGCAAGAGTCTGAATCTGACCGTTTACCATTAATTCTGCCGCCGCATATGTAGGCTTGGGATGGTCGTACAATTCTGCCATACCGTATGTATAGGAATACTGACCGATTAATTCGGGAAGAGGTATTTCTTCAAGACCCAAATCCTTTAAGTTTATGGAAACAAGCTTTGATTTTGCTGTTTCGTCAACAAGCTTTGAAAGAATATTTGTATCGGTTACAGGCTTGAACTGATCAAAGGCAATATCTATACCGCCTACAAAATCAACCTGTTCACCCGGATATGCTCTGTATGTAATAGGAGCATCCTTAGTACCTGAATCCTCTTTTGTAAAGTCAATCTGCTTTAAAATCTGATATTTTCCGCCACGAACATAAACAACGGCACCGTCTTTACCAATGGTTCCCTTAAGCTTCATCTGTTTGATCGTATCTCTTGCCTTTACGATAGTAGCAAAAGGTGAATTTATTGAACCGTTATTTGAGTCACTACCGTCGGTTGCAACATACAAAATTGTTTTGTCGCTTGAACCGGTTACAGGAACGATGTCGGGCATTTGAACTGAATTATCGGTTTCTTCAGAACCTGAATTTGAATAAGTTTCGCCAAGGCTCTGAGTTGTATCAAAAGCCGCAAGCGGAAGATTTGCGCTGTTTACAACGTTGGCAGGAAGCTCAGGAGTTGTTGGCGCAGTCTTTAAATCCTCTTCGTTTTCAATATCTGTATAAGGATATCTGTGCTTTTCGTATCCGTATGATGCAGAAACGGGACTGCTTACCTTATCACTTGAAATGATAATTTCATTTCCCGAAAGAGTTGCCGATGCTTCATAATATACACCATCGGCACCTGCTACCATAAATCCTGCAGCTTCACTTCCATCAGCAGTTTTAAGTCCGTCGTAGGCATCCTTTACAGTTACCTTTAATTTGTTTCCGTCAATGCTGTAGCCTGTGTAAGAGGGGCTCTTACCCTGCACATCTTCACCATATATTACATCAAGAGCGAGCAAACCAAGTCTGTCGGCAAGTGGCTTCTTCATATACGGATGAATAGGCTCCTGACCTCTGTTCATATATTTTGCAACAGATAAATCAACTGCAACAGCCATATCTGTATTTTCTATTACCTCGCAGGCATTTGCAATACCGATTCTTAAGTCTGAAAAGTCTGTAATACGGTAATTTACATTATCTGACTTAATCTCTTTCCAGGGGCTTGGCTGATGCTGAACAAGTAAAAACGGAAGCTTTTCGTTTTTATTTTCCTCACGAACAAGTGAAATAAGCTGCTTGTACTTTTCAACAAACTCATCGCTTGTGCTTCTGTACACGGCATCTGTCTCACCCTGATACCACATAACACCCTTTAAATTGAACTGAAGTGCAGGTGCGAGTCTGGTTTGGAATAAATCTTCATTGCGTGATGAAAATTTACCCATTCCGGCACCGCCTACAGCAGAACAAATACCTCCGACAGGTGTTTTTATATAGTCGTAAATTTTTTCAAGTGCTCCGTAGCCTACCGCCGAATAATCGGATAAGTTTTCATCTGCGATTATCCACTGACCCTTCATATCCATTTCATACTCGGATTTTGCGGAACTGTTTACGAACACTCTTATCTGTCCGTTGGTGTTTTTAGGTGTTACACGTTCAGCGATATCAATAGGTGTCTTGTTAATCTGGTACGCCATATTACTCTGTCCGCCATGAAGGAACAAATCACCTATTAAAACGTTGTTTACGCTGGCAAGTTTTCCTCCGTCGCTTCCTAAAAATCTTATGGTGTAGGGACCGCCTGCTTCCATTGCAGGAAGTGTGATATTAAACCCTTCATCACCAATCACCGTCTGACCTGAATTAACCTCTTCCCCTTCCTCGTCCTCAAAAATGACAACGAGCTGCTCACCACTTGTTCCGCCGTAGCCCCAAAGCTTAATGGGAGCATCACATTGAATGAGCATATTGTTTGAAATCAAATCAGGCAGTGTGATACTGCTTGCCGCACTAACAGATACAAAGCAAGACAAAACAAGTATTAAAGCTATCATTAGTGCTGTTACTCTTTTCATTTCTTTTCCTCCTTTTTTATTACAAATTTTCGTTAACTGTTAATTTTATGTCTTAATTAAAGACAGAAAAACTTAGAAGAATCTATTTTATAATGCTTGAGCATTTCTTCAACCTTATCGTAATTACAATAGTTACGTAAATTTTCTGCGTGGCTGTCGCTACCCATTGAAAGTACAACTCCGCTTCTCTGCATATCGGAAACCCAACCAAAATATTCATCTAAAAGTGTGGTCGGGTGTTCCTTCATAAATAAACCGCTGCTTATTTCAAATGCAACATTGTTTTCCTTAAGTGCACAAACAAGCTCATTTCTCATTGTTTCGGAAATTTCTAAGTGATACTTGCAGGGGTCTTCCATTTCAGGCCATCTTTTAAGGTCCATAGGATTGAACCACAAATAGTGGGCAAGTATATCTGTTTTAGGGTTGCTTGCACAAAACATATACTGCTTGTGCTGTTCCTTAATTATAGATTCCTTGTCGGATTTACAGTATAAAAGCCAGTGAACACCGCCGATAATGTACTCAATTTTATACTTTTCTATAAATTCGTCAGTAATATCGTATACAGGAGCATTATTTTCAGGGCCTCCCATACGTATTCCCCAAAGTGGTGGTTCAGTATAATCGCCTTTTGCAATCTTTTCAATTTCCCAGTCCGACATTACAGACAATTCCAAACCAAAATGGAAATGTCCTTTAAGCTCGGGGTACTTTTCGAGTGTTTTTTCATAATCTTCTCTTGATGCTTTAATATCAGGCTCCTGAAGGCGGCTGTGATAATGGTCGCTTACGCCATAATCCTTAATTCCAAGCTCCTTTGCATCCTTAACCAATGCCTCGTACTCCATACAGGCACCGTCGCAGCTATGCTTTGTATGAATATGCCAGTCCGATGTAATTGCCATATTTACCACTCCTTTTATTTATAACTTACGCACCGTAACGGGTGTCTAACATATTTCTCATAACCTTAATCGCAAACTCCGCTGTTTCCTTTTTGAAATTCTGACCAAAATGGTGAAGGAAAAGCTCTAAATTGTAATAACCCTCAAAGCCTATTTCATCCAATGCATCAAACACATCGTTCCAGTCGATGCAACCTGTCATAGGAATCTTGTGCTGGTCTGTAAAGGTATCATTATCGTGAAGATGAAGCACCGAAATTTTATCACCCAACATTCTTATTGCATCACCCGGAGTTGGATTGTTTCTGTATCTTGATGCTTTGTTTGTGTGACCTGTATCCATACATACAGAAAAATATTTTTTGTTGTCACCGACTGCGGCTATTCTGTTGTAGGACTTTAAGAATTCATCCATATTGCCGAAGAAATCACATTCGTCCCACAAAAGTGCATCACCAAAGGTTTCGGTTGCTATCTGTATATTATATTTCTTTGCGTGAACCAGAAATTTGTTAAACATTTCAAAATTAAGGTCACGCATTCTCTGCGGTTCGCATTCAATACCCATTTTTATTGAGTTTACACCATGTATAACACAAACAGGTGCTTTTAATATGCTTGTTATAAGGCAATCGATTCTTGCGTTTTTATTCTGTGCCTCATTTTCTTCTTCATCATCGTAAAAACCGTCAAGTCTGCCGTGAGTGTGACATATTGCAAGACCTAAATCGTCTGCGTGCTTTTTAAGCTTTGTGTAATAATCTATAATTTCATCGTCGCTTTTGCTGTAAATGGAATCCGGATTACGGTAGTCATTAATTCTTGACATCAGGCTGAAATCCACACCGTCTGCGCCGATGCTTTTAATAAATTTCAAAGCTTCAAAGTCACCTAAATCTCTCTGAAGTCCGCCGCCTGTTATTGCAACTAACTTTTTACTCACCTTTACCGCCCTTTCTATTCAAACCACAGTATCATTTCAAGTATTCGTTTTACGCAGGATGCTATCTTGTTTCTGTCAATACCTTCAACTGTAGTTATATATTCATTATCTTCCTTAAGGCAAGGCATTTTAACATCATTTCCTGCCATAACCTCACTCTTATGATTTGCGTGGTTGTACCAGTCGGTAGTTACCGCTCCCTTGTAGCCCCATTCACCTCTTAATATTCCTTCCAAAAGCTCTGCGTTTTCAGAGGTGTAGGTTCCGTTTAACTTATTATAAGATGTCATAATAAGCTTAGGACGTGCTTCCTTTATACATATTTCAAAGCCCTTTATGTATATTTCTCTTAATGCTCTTTGTGAAACCACAGAATCTGAATCCATTCTGTTGGTTTCCTTGTTATTACAAGCAAAATGCTTTGGTGTTGCGGCAACGCCCTGAGACTGAATACCACGAACCATAGCCGAAGCCATCTTTCCTGCCACAAACGGGTCTTCGGAATAATACTCAAAGTTTCTTCCGCAAAGAGGACTTCTGTGTATATTAAGTGCAGGTGTAAGCCATATGAACATATTGTTTTCTTTCATTTCATTGGCTCCCGCTACACCGATTTTTTCAACAATTTCCGTGTTCCAGGTACAGGCAAGCATTGTTGCAACAGGAAATGCGGTTGTCTTTACTCCGATACCTACAGCAAGTCTTACTCCTGCAGGTCCGTCTGCCGTCATTACCGACGGAATGCCGTATTCCTTAAGTCCGCCGATACCGCCTGTATTTGCAATACCTCTGTTCTTTTTACCGAATAAAAGACCCATAAGCTGTTGGTTGGTTAGCTGTGAAATAAATTCGTCAAGAGAAGTTTCACCGTTTGCAACAGATATAAGCTTTTTTATATTCTCTGCATCTGCAGGTATTTTCTCTTCGCAAATATATTTGTTTTTAAAGGTTTTTCGTTCAATCTTTTCGTTGGGAACTTCTCTGTATTCACCTGTTGCGGTGAGTCTTTTTCCTAAGCTTTCGGGTGCACAATATTCCTCGTGACGGCTTAAGATCTTAGTTTCTTCCATTATATATTTATATGTAAGCTCGGTTGTATCTCTTACCGAGGTTCCCACGTATATTTTATATTCGCCCTTTTCAAGCACGTATGCATTTTTGCAAACATCACCCATATCGTCAAAGGATGCCATATCATTAATTTCGAAAGCCATCATAAGACTCTGGGTTTCTCCTGCCTCAAGCAGCTTTGTTTTTGCAAAAGCGCACAAATTCATAGCCGGCTTTGTAATCTTGCCGCAGGGTGCACTGAAATACACCTGAACAACCTCTTTGCCGCTTACTTTACCCACATTTTCAACGTCAACGCAAACAACGATTTTTTCGCCAACCTTGTTTGCTTCGCAGTTTTTTATTTCAAATTCGGTGTAGGAAAGTCCGTAGCCGAAGGGGTAAACGACACATTCTTTCCTACCCGGGATTGTTTCAAAGTATCTGTATCCTACAAAAATATCTTCTGTATATTTTACATAATCATCAGATTCATAAAAGCCTTCCGATGAAGGGTAGTCCTCTAAATTTCCTGCACAGGTATCTGCCAGTTTACCTGACGGATTAACTTCGCCCACCAAAATGTCGGCAGTTGCAAGTCCGCCTTCCATTCCGCCCTGCCATATCATAAGAGCAGCTTTGATTTTATCATCGTTTGCAAACCATGAAGTGTCAATCATAGCACCTGCATTAATTAATACAATTACATTTTCAAAGCTTTCGCAAACAAGCTTTACCATTTGCTTTTCTTTTTCACTTAAACCAAAATATGTATCGGTTCCGTCATTCTTGCGGTCTGAATTTTCTGCCGAATAACGGTTTATTGTAATAATTGCCGTATCGGTAAAGCTCTTTGCATCATTAAGAAGCTCACCCGGAATTTCAGCCTCATCAAACATTCCGTTTTGCTCGCCTGCTTTATATGCGTCCTCAACATAACACTTGTAGAAAAACGAAAGCTTGTCAAACACTTCAACATCTGACTTCATTTTAAGTCCGTCATAAATATTACGGACATATTCGCAAAATACATCGCCGCTTCCGCCGCCACCTTTAACATAGTCAATCTGTGCTTTTCCGAATATAGCTATCTTACTGCCCTTTTTAAGCGGCAGAATATTATCTTTATTTTTAAGTAAAACTATTCCTTCCTGTGCCGCCTGTCGTGAAAGCTGAATATGTCTGTTACAGCCTGTCAATTGGCTGTTGTTATCACCCAGTGGCATACAGGTCTGATAGTTAATTCTTGTCCATTTATCCATTTTAAATATACTACCTCCAAATTAATTATACCACATATGAACGCTGACACAAGCAAAATTGTGCAAAATATTCATCAAAATATGTTTTTTATGTTTACTTTTTACGAAAGTGCAGTTATAATATCCTTAGGAGGCGAAGATAATGAACAGACCGTATTTTGAGAATCAGCCGCAGAAGGTTTTTGTAATGCACAAATATCAGTCATATCCTTTTAAAACACATTTTCACGGATTTATTGAGCTTGCTTACTGCTTTTATGGTATACAGCTTGTAAAAATCGGTGATACTGTGTACGAATTAAAAGCAGGCGACGCCGCTGTTATTTTCCCGAATACTGTTCACGAGTATCTTCCTTACGAGGGCGAAGACTGCCCTGAAACGGAAAGCATTTCGGTAATGTGTAACCTTAATTTTCTTTCTGAAACCTTTCCCGAAATTATTAACTCATACCCAATAAATCCGTTTATACCTGCAAACGACACCTCCGAAAAGCTTGCCCTTGCCTGCCGCAAAATAACAGAAACGCAAAACTCCGCAGAGCTTATCGGCTGGGCATATATAATTTTGTCACTTCTGCTTGCAAGCCTTAGCTATACTACCAAAAATGGTTATAGCGATATCAATCTGCCTTCACTTATTACGTCCTATATAAATGATAATTTTGCAGAGCCTCTTACGATAAATTTCATAGCCAAAAAATTCGGATACTCTCCGTCATATATTGCACATCTTTTCTGCGACCAGCTTAAGATTCCTTTTAAAACATACTTAAATTCCGTCCGTTGTGACTTTGCCGAAAAGGAGCTTCGTACAACAAAAAAGAGTATTACAGAAATTGCCCACCTTGCAGGCTACAGCTCACTAAACACCTTCAGCCGTTGCTTTAAAAATCATACCGGCAAAACTCCTACAGAGTTTAAAAATATGTCTGCAGGCTGATTTTTTGCTCCGTAAAAACAAATTTGCACATTTATTCAGCCACCACCTGAGCATACCCCGACGCCAGATTTTCTGAATACACGTTTATTTTAACAATTCCCGGATTGTCTGTGCGTACAACCGCAACAGCACAGCCTTTATAAGCGTGGCAGCTGTTGGAGGTATATTTATCATCATTTGCCGGATTCCCGCTGAACAAACCTAAAAGCTCCCCGTTTTGTACAATGCAGTCTAATTTATGCTCTGCATCTGTAACGACTCTGCCTTCCTTGTCCTGAATTTTAATGTCAAAATAACATAAATCACGTCTGTCCGCTTTAAATTCCGTCCGCTCAGGCAACACATCTATAACACTCGCCTCGCCTGTGGTATAAAGTGTATATCTGCCCGTTTCATTATTTCCCTTATACGTAACCGCTGTTATACAGCCTTTTTCGTAAACAGTAACCAGAGTTGCAATTCCTTTAACAGGCACACTTTCTCCTGCTTTGCTTCCGTTTATGTACCATTCAACCCTTTCAGCATCTGTATAGGTTTCAACCTTTACCGGTCTTCCGATATATCTGTCATCATAGGTCCAGCTTTCACATACTCCGTTCCAGCTCCAGTTTGTTCCCACATATTCCTCGCCGAAATGTTCGGGATGTGTAACAAAAATTCTCGGAACGGTATTTTCAAACCATACCGCCTGTCTGAAATAAGATTTTGCACGTCTGTTGCCGCAGGCATCAAGGTCGCCCTGATAGCAATATCTCCAGGGATATTCTGCTCTGCAGAAATCTCTGCTCCATTGTCCCTTTCCCCAGCCTATTTCACCCATATTGTCAAATGCCGTCCAGCAAAAATCACCCATCAGAAAGTCGTTTTCCACAACCTCCTGCCATTGGTCGTAAAAAGGCAGAGAGCAGGTCTCAGATCCCCACATAGCACGGTTTGGATGACACTTATTTTCTTCACGATAGTATTTGTAGTAATACTGATAGCCGGGAATATCAAGATTATCCTCAAAAGCCTCTGTAATCCTGCTTATTGTTTTTGTGTCCGAAATATCGTGTCCGTATTTTTTATTTATGTACTCCTTATAGTCATCGGGGTCACAGCGTTCGGCATCATGTCTTGTAAGTCCTCTTTCAAGCCCTGATGTTACGAATCTTGTATCATCATATTTTTTCACAGTTTTTGTAAGAAGCTTTGAGTATTTTTCTGCTCCGTTTGTTCCGTCAAGCTCTTTAATTTCATTTCCTATGGAATAGCTGAAAATGCAAGGGTGATTTCTGTCACGCAGAACCATATACGAAATATCCCTTTCGCACCAGTCCTCAAAGTACAGATGATAATCAAATCCTATTTTAGGCTTGTTCCATACATCAAAAGCCTCCTCCATAACTATCATTCCCATACGGTCACAACACTCTAAAAACGCAAGTGACGGAGGATTATGTGCCATTCTGAGTGCATTAAAGCCTGCATTCTTCAAAAGGCATATTTTTCTTTCCTCAGCTGCAGGATATGCCGCTGTTCCCAAAGCACCGTGATCGTGATGAATGCAACCGCCACGGAGCTTTATTGGCTTTCCGTTAAGAAACATTCCCTTTTTTGCATCAACCTCGACAATTCGTATTCCGAAATCGTTAAATGATGTATCAACAAGAACATCGTTTTCAAAAATTTCTGTTTTAAGTGTGTACAATTCAGGTGTGTCAACATCCCAGAGAACAGGATTCTTAATTTCAACAATAAGCTCTTTCTCATTCCTGCCCTCTTCAACGTGCAGAGTATGCTCCTCTTTTTTTACATC
Organism: Clostridia bacterium; assembly: GCA_017626145.1. Taxonomy (GTDB): domain Bacteria; phylum Bacillota; class Clostridia; order RGIG6154; family RGIG6154; genus RGIG8497. Next base: position 8,650 of record JAGAJK010000079.1, on the reverse strand, counting down.
CATACCCTTTTGCGTTATATTAAAACAAATTTTTATATCCGCAGAATTATCTGCACTTATCGTATATTTCAATTTTAATTTTGCTTTTTTTTCGGTTATGCTCTGTGTTGAAACAAACATATCCCACGGCTCTATGCGGATATCTCCGCCTTCCCAAAGAAATACATCCCTGTATATACCATTTCCTGAATACCATCTTGAGGATTCGGGAAACGGATTTGTGGTAACCACAAGCTTATTGGTTATATTCTCAATTATGTAATCGGTAATATCAACAAGAAACGGAGTGTAGCCGTAAGGATGGGACGCAATATAATGCTCATTTAAAAACACCTGCGTATTCATATACGCACCGTCAAAATCAATTATATAATGAGATTTTTTATCAAAATGCAAGTATTTTATATATTTACCTCTTGCCGTAAGATAAAAACCGTTATGTCTGCCGCCCTGAACATCAGGACTTCTGTCTTTTTTTATTGCATAATCGTGAGGCAGGTCTATATCTTCGTATTCGTGACTTTCATATCCTTTTGCAAATTCCGAAACCTCCACATATTCGGTAAATTTCCATTCCTTTGAAATGCATTTTTTTATCATCTCTTAAAATCTCCCGCTATGAATAAATTATTTATTTGTATTTTTTATATTTTCGTGTTATACTTTAATTATAGCTATATACTTAATACAAGTAAATAGAAAATATTTAAAATTAATTGGAAAATCTTTCACATTTAAGAGGTGTTTTTCGTGAACATACCCAAACACAGAATAACATTTAACAGATTATCGGAAAATTTCAAAAATCTTCCGATATATTTTCACGCCGCCTGCGACAAGTATGTGCAGGAAACCGTAAGAAGACCTCAGGGTGTTTCGTACTATCATCAGATTATGTTTATTTTAGATGGAAAAGGCATATTAAAGTGCGGCGGTAAAGTATACGAGCTTAAAAAAGGCTGTGCTTTTTATACCGGTTTGAATGTACCTGTGGAATATATAAATACAGGAGGGCTTATTACTGCCTTTTTAACAGCCTTCGGTCCTGCTCTGGATGATTTAATTACCTGCTTCCCCTGTAACGGATTTTTGTACTACGATTATATAGGCGAAGAAAAATTTATATCGGGTATAAAACAGTTAATTGACCATTATTACACACGCAAGTATGAAGGTACGCTGTCCGCAATGACCTATTCTCTGTTTGTCGACTTTTTTGAATACCACAACAGCAAGCTGACCAAATTTGAAGAAACTCTTCTTTTCATAGAAAAAAACTTTACTCAAAAGCTTACACTTTCCCAGATTGCCAAAGTAAGATGCGTTTCGGTTACAAAATTGTCTTTGGAATTTAAAAGCAAAATGAACTGTACAATATTTGAATACATAATCAATTTACGATTAAATTATGCCCACAATCTTTTATTATCAAATCACGAAATAATGATAAAGGATACCGCTATTTTAAGCGGATTTAACGATGTAAGCTACTTTTGTCGTGCTTACAAGGAAAAGTTTGGCAAAAATCCTTCAGAATTTAAAAATATGTCTGCAAATTAGTAAGAAAAATCCCTCGACATAGCAACAAAATCTGTTTTTTGCATCAATTTATTGCAAATTTTAAAATGAATATTGAAAAAAGATGAATTTTGTTATAAAATATTGACTGAGGTGTTGTTATGATACTTGAAAAAACAAATGATTTCTTTATAGAAAGACAATCCTGGAATCTTAAAATGCCGACAATGCACTACCACAATACCTACGAGGTTTATTATCTTGAGGCAGGAAGCAGGGAATATTTTGTTGAGGACAAGGTGTTTTCCATAGCATCGGGAAGCTTTGTTTTAATTTCTCCATATAAATTACACCGTACGGGAGGCAGCTACGGAACACGAACCTTAATAGGCTTTTCAAAGGAATTTATGCAAAAGACCTTTTCCGGTAAAGCTCTTGATAAAATCCTTAGCTGCTTTGAACGTATTATAATAACCCCATCGGAGAAAAACAGGGATATAATTGTAAATAAATTAAACGCAATTTACGAAATTACGGATGAAACGCTTATCGCCTTAAAGCTTGCCGACCTTCTTTGTGAGCTTGCCGACAGCGGTGATAGTGAGGCAAACGAGGATGAACGTATAAGTAAAATTATAGAATATATAAACAAAAATTATGCAGAAATCGAAAGCATTGAACAGATTGCATCTAATTTTTTTATTTCCAAATATCATCTTTGCAGAATGTTCAAAAATGCTATGAGCATCACATTAATTGACTATTTAAACGGCATAAAAATAAAAAATGCCTGTGCTTACTTAAAAACCACAGACAAATCGGTAACGGAAATTTCTTCCCTGACAGGCTTTAATTCTCCTGCGTACTTTACCAATGTATTTAAAAAGATAACGGGATACACACCTAACCACTATAAAAAGCTTTAAAACAAAGCTGTACCAATAAATATTAAAAACAACCCTCAAAGAAGGTTGTTTTTAATATCTTTTAAGTGTTATTACTCTTGTCGTTAAATTCTTCTTCAGTATCGTCAAGACCAAGTACAATACCGGGAAGTCTGTGAGTGTTGAAGAAGTTGTAAATTCTTCTTCTGAAAAGACAGCCGTCGAAAACCTTGTGAATATCCTTTTCATTTTTCATTACATATTCCACCATTTCAACTGCGATTTTTCTTGTCTTTTCCAAATCTGCTTCACCGAATGCCGATGTCCATACATCCATATAGTATCTTGCAATCTGCGGATAGAATTTTAAGTAATTCCAGGACAGCTTTATTGCATCGGGAAAATCCTTTTTAAGATTTTCATTAATTAATTCTTCAAGTTCATCTATAAACGGATAGCGTGACTTAATTAAATTAATTGTTTCCTCGCCCTTTGTTTTTTCCCAGTCAAGAGCATCAGGGCCCGACATCATTCGTGTCATTTCGGGAATTGCTATTTTTTCAAGTAATTCTCCTACCTTAACGCCGTCCTCACCGTATTCGTCGGTTAAGGTTTTTACTTTAAATGCTTCATAATCTGTATCCTTGTTCCAAAGTGTTTGTGCCATTGTTGCCATAGGAAGAACTGTGGGCAGAAATACTCTCTGTCCCTGACAGGAGCTTAAACCGTTAATCCCCATAACGTGAAGATTTTTCATATCTTCATAAATAACCTCGGAGCAGAACATATACGACGGGTCCATATAATGGAACCAAATCATCTGATAGTCGTAGAATAAATAGTCACCGCCAAAAATTTCCTGCCAGGTTTTAAGAAGTCCTACATTATTTTCTGTAGGCTTTAAAACTATGTTAAGGTCAGTATTTTCAGGGTCATCAATTTTTGTTATTGCACCCTTTAAATATTCCTCGTCAATTAAAGAGGGGTACTTTTCAGAGAAATCTCTGTGAATAGGGGCATACATCATTGAGCATCTGTCGGGTTTCTTGATTTTTTCCTTGTCGGGAAGGTATTTCCACATAACGATAGGAACAATCTTTGTATCCATATTTTCCTTTGTCAGCTTTTCGTCAAGCATATTAATCATCTGAATATAGTAGTCAACAAAGCTTCCTTTTCTGCATTCTTCACAGCTGCATTCGTTTCCTACAGCATCAGCAAGCCAGAAAACAAGGTATTTTGTAAACGGCTTTTTCTTTGCCAGGTCAATCATAAAATCTGTCATTTTATGCTGAACCTTTGGATTTGAGTAACAAAGGTTTGTGTTAACGGGAACACCGCCGAATAATTTTCTTTCCCCGTTAACCTCTGCTAAGCATTCGATAACTTCAGGGTCTGTAGGCTCATCAACCTTGTGCCAGTACGAACCGTCAAGACCGATACATTCTGCCTGCCAGGAATGTCCGACAACAGAATAAAGTAAATCTCTCTTCTGAATTTCTTCTTCAAGGTCAGTAAGAATTTTTGCGTAATCCTCACCCGTTTTATATTCCTTTTCAAGGTAGTCGTTACCCTCGTGCTCGTACCATACCTTAAAGAAGCCGTCGGGACGTACAAACTGAGTAAAATATCCGTTCATTCCAACCTTGGGAATCCAGTCAATCATATCGCATACGTGTTCATATGAGCAAGCACCTTCAATGCAAACCTCTCTGTGACGATACGATGCCGCCTCTTTAACATAAACCGATGTTTCTTCAAGCTTTAAAACCGGAAGAACCTCATTCTCCTTACCCGGACGGATGAAGGTTACTCCCAACTCCTTTAAATATCTGTAAACTGCAATTAATACAGAATGTGGGTTTGTTGCGGTAATTGTACCCGATTTTCCCTTAACATCAATATAAATTGCATCGTCAATTGACTTATCCTCAACCTTTGGAAGAAGATTTTCAAAGCAATCACAGATACCTACATTAAGACATCCATCGTTACACTTTTCCGAAACGATTTCAATATTTAAAGAATTATCAATTCTTTCAAGATAGCATTTTAATTCATCACACGCAAAATCTATTGCACGGCTGCTGCCGAATTTATTTATCTTCATAGCTTATCACTCCTTAACGCCACTATAATAACATAGACTTGTGTTTTAGTACAGAAACAAAGTTACCTAATTTTTGACTTATCTTCACAATTTAGTAAGAAAGTCTTTCAAATAATCTCTGTTCCAGTCTGTCAGTTACACAAGCACCTGCACGAACCAACGTAATTTCTTTGTTTTCTCTGTCAATTATATAGAAGTTAATGCAGTCCTCGGATACAGTACCGGGAATTCTTGCCAGGTCGGAAGCAGTTTCTCCAAGCTCGTTCTGATATGTTATTAAATTACAGCCTGAAATGTTCATCTGCAGCGACAGCTGATCGGGATATTTTTTCAGATATCCTACTAAATCGGAATGTCTGTGCCCTGCAAGGTATGCAATAAATTCTCCTTCTTTTTCAAAGCTACAGCTTACCTTAACCTTTTGGTTTGTTGATTCATAGTAATATTCTTCATCCAGGCTTCCTGCGTGCTTGTAAGCATTAATTATATCACAAAGCACCTCTGCCTCAGGACCTATAAATTTAGGCACACCCCAGGGCATACATACTTCCTTCTGACAGAATTTATTTGTTCCCATTTCAACCTCACCGGGGCCCTCGTGGTCAGCAACAATAACGCCGTAACCTTTTTCGGTGGCATCCTTTAAAACATTAACAAACCAGTTTATCTGTTTTTCCGAAATTGAATATTTATTTCTTATAATAGGTTCTTCGTGGAAATAATCGTAGTCATTTAACACTATAAGACGAATGCCAAACTTTTCAAAATCCACATAGAAATAACAAGCTCTGTCCTCATCGCCCTTAACGTTTTTCATATCCTCAACGTAAGCCTGATGAAGAAATTCATTGGTTAAGGAAACGCCGTTCTGATTACGAAGAAGCACACCGCACTCGTGACGGGGAAGAATTGTATTAGGTGCATCCATAAAAGTATCGTGATTACCTACGCAAAGGTACGCAGGAATAGAAGACTCCGCAAATGCAAGAGGCATATAATGGTAATCCTCCGTCATATTCCAGTATGTATTATCCCCTGTATGAACAACGCAGTCAGGCTTGTAGTATTCAAAAAGCTCCATTGCATTGTTAAAACGTATTGTATCGCTGTGCATATCGGTAATATGCCCTATCATCATTTTGGATTTGGAATCACAATGTACATGAGCTCCGCTTCTGAAGGTCTTTTTTGCGGCACAAATATACTGCTCTGCCATAACATTTCTCTGTATAACATCTTTCATATTCTAAACCAGCTTTCTTTTGCTTTTTACTTATTATCTTGCATCAACTTTTGCTTCCCCTGAAATAAGGTTTTCTGCATTAACCTTTATTGAAACCTCGCCTCTTTTATCTGCTCTTACTATTGCAAGTGCTCTGCCTCTGTAAACGTGGCATTTGTTTGAGGTATACTGGTCTTCGTTGCAAGGGTCACCGCTGTAAATGCCCATGAATGTACCGCCCTCAACCTCACAGCTTATTTCGCTTCCGTCGTCGGCTATAAGTCTGCCGTCATTGTCTGTAATGGTAATATCGAAATAGCAAAGGTCACGGTTGTCAGCCATAAGCCAGCTCTTTTCGGGAGTTACAACAATTTTTGATGCAACATTGGCAGTTGTCAGTGTATATCTGTTTACTTCTTTTCCGTCTTTAATGCTTACCGCAGTAAGTTCGCCCTTTTCGTAAACTGTCTCCAGTGACGCAATCGCTTTAAACGGAACACTTCTTCCGATTTCTCTGCCGTTTAAAATCCAGATAATTTCGTCAGCATCAGTATAGGTTTCGACCTTAACAGGTGAACCTACATACTTATCCTCAAAGGTCCATGTTTCATATACGTCCTGCCAGCCCCACTCTGTACAATGATATTCAAGATTCATATGCTCAGGCTTTGTTACGAAAATTCGGGGTGTTCTGTTTGCGTGCCATACAGCTTCTCTGAAATATGACTTAGGAAGTCTGAAGCCGCATAAGTCAAGGTCACCCTGGTAGCAGGTTCTCCATGGATATACTGATTTGTTTTTGTTGAATTCTTCCGCTGTACACCAGATACCTTTTCCGTGTCCAACCTCGCCGATGTTATCAATAGCTGTCCAACCGAAGTCACCGAAAACATAGTCAAGTCTCATTACCTCTTTCCACTGGTCGTAAAGAGTAAGTGTATGTGTTTCCGAGCCCCACATAGCCTTTTTGGGGTTTCTTTTTCTTTCGTTTTCATAATCTTCATAGTAGTAGTTAAAGCCGGGAACATCAAGTGGGTCTTCAAAACCGCTGCAAGCCTCTGCAATCTGTTCGATTTTTGTGTGACCGTGCTTTCGGTCAATATACTGCTTATAGTCCTCAGGGTCGTCCTTCTCAGGATGAACGATTGAGCAAAGACGCTGTATACCTGCTGTTGTAAAGCGTGTATCGTCAAACTTCTTTATAGTTTCGCAAATAGCCTTTGACCATTTGTTAGCGTCGCTCAGTCCGTCAACCTCACGGATTTCGTTACCGATTGAATAACTAAATACGCAAGGATGGTTTCTGTCACGAAGAACCATATATTCAGCATCCCTGAGGCACCAGTCGGAGAAGAATAAGTTATAGTCATTAACGTTTAACTTTGGCTTGTTCCAGCAGTCGAAAGCTTCTTCCATAACTACCATACCCAATCTGTCGCAAGCTTCAAGCATTGCGAGGGAAACAGGGTTATGAGCCGCTCTTATTGCGTTGTATCCCGCTTCCTTAAGACGTCTTACCTTTCTTTCTTCTGCCGCAGGGAACGCCGCCGAACCTAAAACGCCGTGGTCGTGGTGAATACATCCACCCATCAATTTAACAGCTTTCCCGTTAAGAAGAAGTCCTTTATTTACATCAACAACCAAGGTTCTGATACCAAAAGTTGTTTCTGTTGTGTCAACAAGCTCGCCCTTTATAAAAATTTCTGTTTTTAAGGTATATAAATTGGGGTTGTCCATATCCCAAAGTAATGGATTTTCAACCTTTAATGTATCAATTTTTTCATTTTCTCCCACTGCAACATCAAATTCATTTTCGCCTTTTGCTACAGTTTTGCCTTCTGCATTTATAACGGCAAAGCAGATTTTTGCCTTTGCATCTTCATCTGCGGAAACCTTGTATTTTAAACGAAGTGTTGCTTCGTTTTCGTTTGCTTCAAGAGTTGAAACGAACATATCTCTGGGTTCAATTCGAACAAATCCGCCCTCCCAGAGGAAAACGTCACGGTAAATACCATTTCCTGTGTACCATCTTGAAGTATCCGGAAGAGGATTTACTGTAATTGCAAGCTTGTTTGTTACATTTGGCGCAATATGAGGTGTTAAATCAACCAAAAACGGTGTGTAACCGTATGGATGAAGTGCCAGGTGCCCCTCGTTAAAGAAAATATGCGCACACATATAAGCACCGTCAAGGTCTAATACATAATGCTTGTTTTTTTCAAAATTAAGATATTTTACATATTTACTTCTGATTGCAGGATAATAACCTGTACATTCACCGCCCTGCATAAACTCTCTTTTTTTGCTTATAAGATAATCGTGAGGCAAGTCTACTTTTTTATATTCGGCAGTCTCCCAGCCATATACAAATTCATCGTAGCCGAAATACTCGGTGAATTTCCAGTCCTTTGATATGCACTTTTTAATCATATCTTTTTCCAATCCTTTCCTGTTTTTATAATTATTTTGTTTTTGTTTATTGATTTTATATAAATTATATGCTACAATTTAATTGTATTATAAAACGAATTTTCAGATTTGTAAATATATTCTATTACATATTTATATGAATATCTTGCAGGAGGTGTATTTTTTGCTGAGCTACGACCCTGAATCACGAAATAATCTTATAATCTATAATAACACTCATAACGAATCTGAAGAAATTCCGATTTTTTTCAGAAGTGCCTGCCCGAAATATCCGCAGGAAACAATGTCACGTCCCGTAGGAGTTTATTTTCATCAGATTTTGTTTGTGCTGGACGGTGAAGGACTTGTTAAATGTAACGGTAAAAGCCATCCTTTGAAAAAAGGAAGCGCGTTTTTTGTTGCAAAGGACCACCCCGTTGAATATGTTAACACAAACAATCTTGTAAGTGCCTTCATTTCCGTTAACGGCTCGGCGGCAGATATTAT
>JAGAJK010000078.1 GCA_017626145.1 Clostridia bacterium | reverse complement strand
TTACCCATTCGGCAGAGGATATGGAAGCGTGTCTCAATATAAAGGAAAACTATTCTGAAAACAATAGTGTTGAAATAATAAATGCAGAATTATCCTGTTTCGAGTACGATGAAATAGTTGACAAATTTGACTTTTTGATTGCCTCAAGATTTCATTCAATTGTTCATGCGTACAGAAAATATGTTCCGTGCATTGCTCTTGGCTGGGCGGTTAAATATCACGAGCTTTTAGGCTTATTCGGTCAGGGAAAATATATTTTCGATGTAAGAGGAAATCTTGACAATGAAAAGGTTGTTTCTGCTGTAAGTGTGATGCTTGCTGAATATAAAAATGAATCGGCTAAAATAGAAAAAGGTATGGTGGAAGTAAGACAAATTAATGTTTTTGATATCCTTGGCAGAAAAGAACAAATTAAATATAACAAGTCTGTTCAAAGAGTTACTGAAAACAAAATCTGTTCTGTTTGCGGTATCTGTGTTGGTGTATGCCCTAAAAATGCGATAAATCTTGAACTTAAAGATGGCACATACACAGCAACCATTAATAATAGTTGTGTAAATTGCGGCATCTGTAGTAATATGTGCAGTGCTCTTGGTACAAATGTTGGAAAGCTTTATGAAAAATCAGGACAAAGTATTCCTGAAGATAAGCTTATAGGAAATTACATAAATTGTTATAATGTAAGTGTTAAAAATAAGGAAATTCTTAAAAATTCTACCAGCGGAGGATTTGTTTCAGGAACAGTTAAATACCTTCTGGAAAATAAAATTTATGATTGTGCATATCTGGTTAAAGGATATAATTACGATTCTGTTTTAAAAGCGGACAAGGTAACCGAATTTGAGAAAAACACAGCTAAAAGCAGATATCTTTCGGTATCAATGGAAAAGCTTGTTAAGGAAATGCTTGCAAACAGGGATGAAAAAATTATTATCTGTGCAACAGGTTGTGCAGTTCAGGCAATTACAAATGTTATTGAACAGTATAAATTAAACCGTGAAAATTATCTTATTTTAGGTTTATTTTGCGACAATGTTCAAAGCTATAATCTTATTGAATATTTCAAAACTCTGAAAAAAGGAAAAATAAAGAATCTTTATTTCAGAGATAAAACAACTGCAAACTGGCCGGGAAACGTGCGCATTGACTATGACGGCGGAAGGACTGAATATTTCCCGTCATACGCAAGAATGGATGCTAAAAAGTACTACAAGCTTAAAAGATGTCTTATGTGTTTTGATAAGCTTAATGTTTTAGCAGATATATCTGTAGGAGATAATTACACAAAGGAAAATGAGGTAAAGGGCGGTTCTAACAGTATTATCGTAAGAAGCCAAAGGGGTAGCGAAGCTTTTGAGAATGTTAAGGGCTGTTTTGAAATTTATGAAGCAAAGATGGAAAAAGTCGCTTCATCTCAATCCCTTGATGTAAGAAAAGATAATATTGCAAATGCCTGCATATTTAAAAACAGTACAGGTATTACGGTTTATGAAGATATGAGTGTTGAGGTAACACAAAAGCAAAAGGATAATTATATAGCTTCAATTTCTGAAATTAACAAACCGCTTGATGAAGTAAAAAAAGAAATAAAATCAAAACAAAATAAAAGAACCTTCAAAAAAATTAAAAGAAAGCTGGGAATAAAGTAAAATGTCAAGGAGTGTAAGTTCCGTAAAAAACATAGTTGCAGGTATGGGCGGACAGCTGTTTGTATATCTCCTGAAATTTGTTACAAGAACAGTTTTTATACATACTCTCGGCAAAGAATATTTAGGTTTACAGGGATTATTTTCCAATATTTTAGGCTTGCTTAATCTGGCTGAGCTGGGTGTTGCATTGGCTGTTGCTTATACCCTTTATAAGCCTTTGGAAAGTAAAGATGAAAACAAAATATATGCTATAATGGGATTTTTGAAAAAAGCATATTTTGTTATAGGATTGATTATATTAATTGTCGGTTCTTCACTTATACCTGTCTTACCTTTTCTTATGAAAGGTTCGACAGATCTTGTAAATGTAAATCTTATATATATTTTGTATCTTTTGGAAATATCTGCATCATATTTATTATTTTCTTATAAGAGAACTATTCTGATAGCAGATCAGAAAAGATATGTTGTAAACATTGTATCTATAACAACTACTATTATAACAACGATAGCTCAATTCGGAATTCTTATAGTTGTGTATAAATTGATAGGCCCATCCGAGGCATTTATTTGTTATTTGCTTGCAAGCTGTCTTGCGCAGTTTTTTATCAACTTTGTCATATCAAAAAAGGCCGACAAAATGTATCCTTATCTTAAAGAAAAAAGAGATGCGAAATTGTCAAAGCCGGAAAAGACAGAATTGTTTAAAAAGATATTTGGTACATCTGTTTATAAGATTAATTCAACAATAGTAAAAAGTACCGACAGTATACTTATTTCAAGTGTGCTGGGGCTGGGAACAAACGGAAGTTATTCCAACTATTATTTTATAACCAACAATGTATTTATATTTGTCAGAATGATGTTTTCTTCCGTTACGGCGTCTGTAGGAAACCTTATAACCAAGGAAACAACCGAAAAAAGTGAATTTATTTTCAGGTGTCTGGGGCAGATTTCTTATTGGATATTTGGTTTTTTTGCTGTATGTATGTTTGTGCTTATAGAGCCTTTTGTTTGTCTTTGGGCAGGCGATAGTTACAGCTTGGGTCAGGTTGCGTCCTGGATATTTGCACTTGAGTTTCTTATGGAAGGGTATCAGGTGGTTTCGCTTACTTACAAGGATGCAGGCGGTTTATTCTGGTTTGGCAAATACAGACCTATGGTTACGGCAATACTTAACATAATAATATCGTTGCTTTTGGTTCACAGGTTAGGAGTAACAGGTGTAATTTTAGGAACGATAATAAGCAGATTTCTTACAACCTGGTGGTTTGAACCGATGCTTGTTTATAAGAAAACCTTTAAAATGCCCGTTTTCGGGTACTTTGTAAAGTATATCTTTGCGGTGATGATTGTATTAATAAGTGTTGTAATAGTTGAGCTCTTGAGCGGTTTTTATACAGGAAATGCAGTTGTTTCTTTTGTTATAAAAATGGTACTATGTATAATTGTTCCAAACCTGCTGTTCTTTGTTGCTTATTTTAAGACAAAGGAATTTACTTATATAAAACAGACAGTTAAAAATCTTTTAGGTGGAATAACAGGAAAATTAAAAAGGAAGAAAGCATAAAAAACCCCGGCAAAACGCAAAAATAATTGAGGGGATTGTTTTGTAAATTTTGAAGGGATGGATTAAAATGAAAAATTTGGAAAAAGAGTTTTTAAGGATGTACCCGGATGCGTCAGATATTAAAAATGCATTCTGTCCGTACAGGGTTTGTCCTATCGGTGCGCACAGCGACCATCAGTACGGTAAAATTACCGGTCTTGCAATAGATAAGGGGATAGATGTTGTTTTTGTGCCTACAGATAACGGTATCATTGAAATTTCAAGTATGAATTTTGAAGGAACGATGCAGTTTTATGTTAATGCAGTTCCTAAAAAGAGACAGAACGACTGGGCGGATTATTTAAGAGGTGCAACTATTTCTCTGGCTAAGAGACATCCTCTTGAAAAGGGAATGTATGCACTTCTTTCGGGCAGCTTACCTATAGGAGGACTTTCATCTTCGGCGGCAGTAATACTTGCATATCTTTCGGCTCTTTGTAAGTCCAATAACTTAAAGCTTGAGAGTAGCGAAATAATTGAAATTGCACTTGAGACGGAAAACAGCTATGTAGGTGTTTCCTGCGGTAAGCTTGACCAGTCCTGTGAAATATATTCAAAAAAAGACCACCTTTTGTATCTTGATACAAAGGATGACTCTTACGAGCTTATTCCGCAGAATCCCAATATGCCCGATTATGAAATCGCAGTATTCTTCAGCGGTGTTGAAAGAAGCCTTGTGGGAAGCAAGTTCAATATGAGGGTTGATGAATTAAAAGCGGCATCCTATGCTTTAAAAGCTTTTGAAGGGTTGGAATACGGCAAGTTTACCGATACAAGACTTCGCGATGTGCCCGTTGAAGTTTTCTTAAAGCACAAAGATAAATTGCCTGAAAACTGGAGAAAAAGAGCTGAGCATTACTATTCGGAATTTGAACGTGTTGAAAAGGGTGCAGAGGCATGGAGAAACGGTGACCTTGTAACTTTTGGCAAGCTTTCCTTTGAAAGCGGTTACAGCAGCATATACAGCTACGAAACAGGGTCTGATGAATTAAAAGCTATTTATGATATAATGCTCGAAACCGACGGTATTTACGGCGGACGTTTCAGCGGTGCAGGCTTTAAGGGCTGTTGTATGGCACTGATAGACCCAACCTTTAAAGAAAGCATCGAAAAGAAGGTAACAGAAGAATATTTAAAGCAGTTTCCTGCTCTTAAGGGTAAATTCTCTGTTCATTTCTGTAAATCGGCAGACGGTTGTAAATTTTAATTATTCAGGGGAGGAATAAAAATGAAATGTGCAGTTCTTGCGGCAGGGTACGCAACAAGACTTTACCCTATTACAGAAAATTTTCCAAAGCCACTCCTGGAAGTAAATGAAAAGACTATTCTTGACTGGCTTTTAGATGATATTGATAAATCAGGTGAAATTGACGAATATATTATAATTTCAAATCACCGTTATGTTGAGCATTTTAACAAATGGGCAGAAAACAAGAAGCTTTCTGCACCAATTACGGTTATTGATGACGGTTCGACAGAAAATGACAACAGACTTGGTGCTGTTGCGGATATTGATTTTGCCGTTAAATCTCTTAATGTAAATGATGATATGCTTGTTATTGCAGGTGATAACGTTCTTGATTTTTCATTAAGAAAATTCATTTCTTACTTTAAGGAAAAGAAAACTACATGTATTATGCGTTACTATGAAGAGGAAACCAAAAAGCTTCAGAAATGCGGTGTTGCGTTAATCGATGAAGATGATTTGGTTCTTGATATGGAAGAAAAGCCTGAAAATCCCAAGTCCAACTGGTGTGTTCCTCCTTTCTATGTTTATGCAAAGGAAGATATAGAAATGGTTGAAAAGGGAATAAAGGGAGGCTGTAAGACAGATGCACCGGGAAGCTTTATAGCGTGGCTTTGCTCCGAAAGAAAGGTTCATGCTTTAAAGATGCCGGGAAAACGTTACGATATCGGCAACCTTGAAAGCTATGAGCAGGTAAAAAAAGATTACAAAGGAATAAACGAAAATGCTTGATATAAATGTAAATTTAGAAAACAAAACGGTTCTTATTACGGGTGCGGCAGGCTTTATCGGTGCAAATCTTGTTACTGAACTGTTTAAAACTGTTGAAAATATTAATATTATCGGTCTTGATAATATGAACGATTATTACGATGTTTCAATTAAGAATTTCCGTCTTAAGGAAATAGAAAAGCTTGAAAAGAAAAGTGGTAAGTGGACCTTTATCAAAGGCAATCTTGCGGACAGAGAGCTGATCGATAAAATTTTTAAAGAGAACAGACCTGAGGTTGTTGTTAATTTAGCGGCTCAGGCAGGAGTAAGATATTCGATTACAAACCCCGATGTTTATATTGAATCCAATATAATAGGTTTTTACAACATTTTAGAAGCGTGCAGACATTATCCCGTAGAGCATCTTGTTTATGCTTCCAGTTCTTCGGTTTACGGCTCAAATAAGGAAGTACCTTATTCAACCTCACATAAGGTTGACAATCCCGTATCACTATATGCGGCAACAAAGAAATCCAATGAGTTGCTTGCTCATTCTTATTCAAAATTATATAATATTCCGTCAACAGGTCTTCGTTTCTTTACGGTTTACGGACCTGCAGGCAGACCTGATATGGCGTACTTTGGTTTTACCAATAAGCTTATTAAAGGTGAAACTATAGAAATTTTCAACTTTGGTAACTGCAAGCGTGATTTTACATATGTTGATGATATTGTAGAGGGCGTAAAAAGAGTTATGCAGTGTGCTCCTGAAAAGGAAAACGGCGAGGACGGACTTCCGTTACCTCCGTACAGAGTTTATAATATCGGAAATTCAAGTCCTGAAAACCTGCTTGATTTTGTGGATATCCTTCAGCAGGAATTAATTAATGCAGAGGTTCTTCCAGAAGATTACGATTTTGAAGCACATAAAAAATTAGTACCAATGCAGCCGGGCGATGTTCCCGTTACCTTTGCCGACACTTCCGACCTGGAAAGAGATTTCGGCTTCAAACCCTCAACTTCACTTCGTGAGGGCTTGAAAAGGTTTGCAATGTGGTATAAAGAATTTTATTTGTAAGGAGAAAATATGTTACTTTATATAGTTCGTCACGGTGACCCCGATTACGTAAACGATACCTTAACTGAAAGAGGAAAACTTCAGGCTGAAGCAGTAGGGAAGAGAATTGCCCATGCAAAGGTTGATAAAATATTTTCGTCGCCTATGGGAAGAGCAAAAGAAACAGCAGCACCTGCCTGTCGTCTTTTAGGGCTTGAATGCAATGTTGAAGAATGGGCACACGAAATTGAGGAGGAAAGATTAACGCCGTTTCCTGATGGTGAAATGAAATCCGTAACATACGTTCAGAATACATACTACCGTGAAAACGGCAATATGGATTTAGGCTTTTATAAAGCTTTTGAATGTCAAGGCTTTAAGGAATCCGGTATGGAAGGAATTTCAAAGTATATCTGGGAAAAAGGCGACGAGTTTCTGGAAAGACTTGGTTACAAGTATGAAAACGGAATATACCGTATAATTAAGCCTAATAATGAAAAAATTGCACTTTTCTGTCACACAGCAATGGCACGTGCGTGGCTTTCTCATCTTTTACATATCCCCATTAACATTATGTGGGCATCCTTTATGTATACACATACGGGTGTAACTGTTATTGAATTTAAGAACAACGAAAACGGAGTAACGGCTCCGACTTGTCTTTGTTTTTCAGATATAGGACACCTTTATTCCGAAAAGCTGGATATGAAGCATGATAATTCAATTGAGATATAAAAACGGGCGGATGATTTCATCCGCCCGTTTTTATGTGATATAATTAAAGGTTAAGGAAGTTCTTCCAGGCAGAAACGAATTCTGCTGCCTTGTCTTTTGTGGAGCTTTCTGCAAAGATTCGAAGAAGTGGTTCTGTACCGCTGAAACGGCAGATAACAAATGAAGAATCCTCAAAGTAAACCTTACAGCCGTCCTCGTAATTAACTGCCATAACCTTAGCAGGAAATTCAGGAAGCTTCTTTTCTGTCATAACAATATTTAAAATTTCATCCTTCTGTTCCGGCTGAAATTTTAAGTTTTCCTCTACCATTGTGAATGAACCGTATTTTTTGTGAATTTTCTTAAGTAATTCTGTTGGTGTTTTACCTGTTTTGCTTATCATTTCAACGAAAAGTGATGCCGCATAAACAGAGTCCTTGCCGTGAATATGACCGCGTACAGTAAGACCGCCGCTTGATTCACCGCCTAAAACTGCGTCAACTTCATCAATTTTAGAAGAAATGTATTTAAAACCTACAGGAACCTCGTAGCACTCTTCACCGAAATCGGCCGCAACCTTGTCAAGAAGGTGTGTTGTTGCAAGATTTCTTACCACAGGTCCCTTCCAGCCTTTGTATTCGTGGAGATAGTGGTAAAGAAGCACTAAAATGTCGTTTGCGTTGATATACTGTCCGTTTGAGTCGATAATACCAAGTCTGTCGCCGTCACCGTCAACACCTATACCTAAATCGTAGCCACCGTGAACTACCTCCATAGCAAGACCTTTTAAGGTTGATTCTGTAGGTGCAGGCATAGTGCCGCCAAAGTAAGCATCACGGTTGCCGTTTATAATATCAACGGTACAGCGTGCTGTGTGAAGAATTACCATTAACGGATAAGATGAAGAGCCGTGCATAGGGTCAAAAAGAATTCTGAGACCGCGGTCACGAATTGCCTGAACGTCAAGAAGCCCTAAAATATCGTCAAGGAAATCGTTGAATGGATTTTTAAGATATTCGATGCTTTTGTTTGCAACGCCTGTTTCGAAAGGCTGTGAAACAATGTCCTTTTCACTTATTTTAGCAATGATTTCTTCCAGAGCGCCTGTTGTTTCCAACGGTGCATCTCTGCCCTCTTTTACGATTATTTTGATACCGTTGTAGTTTGAAGGATTGTGAGATGCTGTAACCTCAAGACCGTAATAAAGATTGTTTTTCTTTACATAGTGCATAATAAGAGGAGTAGGTGCACTTCTGTTAAGGAAAATAACCTTAATGTCGTTGGCGCTGAGTACCTCAGCAAGCCATTTTGCCGCACAGTCAGAGAGGAAACGTCTGTCATAGCCGATTATAACAGGAAGCTTTTCCTGTTTTTTCTTTTTAATATACACACAAAGACCTTGTGCTACCTTGCATATGTTTTCCATATTAAAATCTTTGCCGATTTCTGCTCTCCAGCCACCTGTTCCGAATTTTATCATAACATTTCACGTCCTTTAAAATTTTTCCTACTATAAGTATAACATAAAATTTCTATCTGTCAAATAAAAATCGGACATTAAATTTATACTTTTGGTTGATTTATTTTAAATTATGTTGTATAATTGGTTTGGTGATAAATATGGTATATACTCCAATTGAACTGGAAACTGAAATTAATGTTGAAAAAATAGTGGCGGTTCAGTATTTTGAATATGCACGTGATTTTGTCTTTTCGGGCGAGATGCACGACTTCTGGGAGGTTGTATATTCGGACAGAGACTACCTTTCGGTTACCGTAAGGTCAAAGGAGGAAATTATCCCTCCCGGGCATTTTCGTCTTATAAATCCTATGGAATTTCATTCGGTTAAACCTGCTGAGGGCAAGTCTGCCAACGCAGTTATATTTTCATTTGTATGTTCAAATGAAAAGCTGATGAAAACGGCGGGCAGAACAGTAAAATGTGACGATGAAAAAAAAGATTTTATTTCAAAGCTGATTTGTGCAGCGCAGGAGGCATTTTCCACACCGCTGGGGGAACCGTACAGCACAAGACTTGTTAAGAATCCGGATGCTGCGGCAGGCGCTCAGAACTTAGTAAAGATATATCTTGAGTTGTTTTTACTGAGCTGTATCAGGGAAAGTGCATTTTCACCTGCGAAAGCATCTCCGCTTACGCATATTTCAGACCCTGTTCTCTCCGAGATATGTACCTATCTTGAGAATAATGTTTGCCGTGATATAACATTTAAGGATTTGTGCGAAAGGTTTGGGATAAGCGGAACCAATATGAAAAAGCTGTTCCGTGACAACGTAGGTATAGGTGCTATGGATTACTTTTCACGTTGTAAAATTGATTGTGCAAAGCATTTGATGCGTGAAAAGGAGATGAATTTCTCTCAGATAAGTGACTATCTTTCCTTTTCTTCACTACAGTATTTTTCAAGACGCTTTAAAGCGATTTCAGGTATGACACCATCTGAGTATATGCAATCGGTAAGAGATAATTAAATATTACATTGAGAGCATTTTAATAATTTATATTTGCAGGAGTGGATTGATTCATCCGCTCCTGCATTTTTGTATACTTATAAATAGGAAATGTTATATTGACAAAATGAGAAGAATATAATATAATATGAGACACAGTCTCAATTTGGAGGTAATAATGAAAAGACTACTCGTATGTGTTCTTGCGCTTGCTTTGCTTTTATGCGGATGCGGACAGGTGCCGGCAACAGATAATGGAAAAATAAATATAGTAACAACAATCTTTGCATATTATGATTTTGCAAGAGCCGTTGCAGGGGATAAAGCAGAGGTTGTTATGCTTATAAAGCCCTCGGCGGATGCCCATTCCTATGAACCTGCGCCTGCCGATATATTAAATGTTTCGGAATGTGATTTGTTTATATACACAGGTGGGGAAAACGATAAGTGGGCACAAAGTATTATCGATAATGCAGGAACGGTCAATGCAGTAAAAATGCTGGATAAGACAGAAACCCATACCGCTCACGAAGGACACGGTCATGGCGTGGATGAGCATATATGGACGTCGCCCTTAAATGCCTGCCTGATAGTGCAGGCAATTTGTGATGAGCTTTGTACAATTGACCCGCAAAATGGCAATTACTATAAGGAAAATGCATCAGAATATATAAATAAGCTTAATATTCTTGATGCGGATTTTGAGGAAATGATTAAAAATTCGGCAAGAAAAACGGTTGTATTCGGTGACAGATTTCCCTTCCTTTATTTTGCCGAAAGATATAATTTAGACTGCTATTCTGCATTCGGCGGCTGTGCTGATGAATCGGAGCCTGATGCTAAAACCGTTGCAGAGCTGTGCGATAAGGTGAGAAAAGAAAATATTCCCGTTGTGTTTTATATAGAGATGTCGTCAGATAAAATGGCGAAAGCCATTGCAGAAGATACAGGAGCGAAAACTGCTATGCTTCATTCCTGTCATAATGTAAGCACAAAGGAATTTAAGGACGGTGAAACGTATGTTTCACTTATGTATAAGAATCTTGATAATCTTAAGGAGGCACTTAATTGAAGAAGCTTATAAGTTGTATCGATGCCTCTTTTGGCTACGATTCAAGGGCGGTTGTTGAAAATCTGGATTTTACAATATACCAAGGCGATTATGTTTTTATAGTAGGAGAAAACGGTTCGGGTAAATCAACTCTTGTAAAGGGAATTCTATCGCTTATAAAACCGCTAAAGGGGAACATTGAATTTGAAAACGGACTAAAGAAAAATGATATCGGGTATTTTCCGCAGCAAACGGAAATTAAAAGTGATTTTCCTGCAAGTGTGAAGGAAATCGTTATTTCAGGATGCGTAAGCAATTCTAAGGGCAGATTTTTTTATTCGCGTGAGGATAAAAAAACGGCTGAAGAAAAAATGAAGCTTCTTGATATTTATGATATACAAGCTAAATCCTTTGCATCACTTTCAGGCGGACAAAAGCAGAGAGTGTTGCTTGCCCGGGCACTTTGCGCTGCAAAAAGTATGCTTATTTTAGATGAGCCGGCTTCAAATCTTGACCCTGTTGTTACAGAGGAATTTTACAGAATAATTGATAAAATAAACCGTGAAGCAGGAATAACGGTTTTAATGGTATCTCACGATGTAAGAGGCACTGTAAAATTTGCACAAAAGGTTCTTCATCTTGGTGAGGAGGAAAACTTTTTCGGTAATCTCGATGCATACCTTTCTTCCGATGTGGGAAAACGCTTTATTGGAGGTAAGAGGATATGATTGATTATTTATTTAGTGTTTTTTCCTATCCGTTTATGCTGCGTGCATTGATTGTGGGAATTCTTGTTTCTTTATGCGGTGCACTTTTAGGCGTTAATTTAGTTCTTAAAAGATATTCAATGATTGGTGACGGCTTGTCACACGTAGCCTTCGGAGCAATGGCAATTGCAGCAGCTCTTAATCTTGCTCCTCTTGCGGCATCGGTTCCCGTAGTTATACTTGCGGCATTCTTTCTGCTTGGTGTAAAGGAGAATAGCAGAATAAAGGGTGATTCTGCAATAGCTCTGATAACCTGCTCTTCACTTGCTGTGGGTGTAACTGTTTCCACTCTGTCAGGCGGGATGAACACCGATCTTATGAATTATATGTTCGGAAGTATTCTTTCACTGAGTGACACGGATACGGCACTGAGTATAATATTAAGTGTAGCGGTAGTGTTTCTTTACATAATATTTTACAGAGGTATTTTCGCAGTTACGTTTGACGAGAGCTTTGCAAGGGCTACAGGTGTGAGGGTTGATATATACAGAATGCTTACATCCTTACTTACCGCAATTGTCGTAGTTTTGGGTATGAGAATGATGGGAACATTACTCATTTCGGGATTACTTATTTTTCCTCCGCTTTCGGCAATGCGTGTGACTAAGAATTTTAAAGCTACCGTAATCCTTTCGGCAATAATCTCTGTTGTATGCTTTGTTATCGGAATACTTGTTTCATTTGTTATGTCAACTCCTGTCGGTGCAACGGTGGTGATTGTAAATCTGATAATATTCATTATAACAAATCTTATTTCCGTAATAAAAAAATAACAAGATGAATACCCCCTGACGGATGATTTCATCCGTCAGGGGGTATTGTTTATGTTTGTCGAGACTGCTTATCATTTAATCTCGAAGCTTTTTATAATTTCAAGTAATTCGTTTCTTGTATTTTCATTATTGGCTATATCGAAGCAATCTGTTGCGAAGAATATAAGCTTATTATTCTTAAGTATTGCAAAGCATTCTGAATAACTTGTGCCGAATTCTTCGTTTATTGTTGTAGCCTTGAATGAACGGTATGTCTCGCCGTCAATTTTGATGTCATAAGGCTCTTTTGTAATCTTTGTTGAAAGGTCAGCGGTCTTTACGTCATCTATTGCAGAATCCACATAAGCTTTGACATCCTCGTAGCTTGCACCATTTGCAGGAACAACGATTACTGATAAGGTTGAATAGTTTATGCCATTCATATAAACATAGAATCCGTCACTTGCATTTAATTCTTCCCATACTGTCGGCATAGACATTGTAAAGGTCTTGTTGTTGATTTTAAGTGTTTCGCTTGTAGGGTCATTTCTTAAAATAGTACCTACTGTTTCGCTGTCGAGAGCGTCAACCTTTAACGAACTTAAAACCTTTTCAACAAATTCCTTGTTTTCTTCCTTAAAGCTGAAGCACATATTGTATGTGTAGTCTCCAACCTCGAAGAATACGTCTGTGAAATGATTGTCAAGCTTTTCTGAGCCTTCAATTTCAAATATATAGTAATAGCCATTAAGAGAATCGTTTATTTTGATTTCTTTAACATCGCTTAACTTTAATATATCTGATGTGTAATCTGCTTTTACATCGTGGTCCTTGTCTGCGAGCTTTTTAGCAGATACAGTATCTGAGCTTGAGAAGAAGGTGATGGAGATGTAGTCATCATCCTCTGTATTCTGTGAGTCGATGAACGAGAAGTCCGTACCTGAACCGCCGTAGCCGTAACTGTCTTCTTCCCAGCTTGCAGGAAGGTCAAATGAGAATTTATAGTCTTCATTTTCGTATGTACGGTAACCGTCTTTAACATTTGAAAGGTCGTGGGTCGTTTCTTCGTCAAAATTCAAAGCAAAGGATTCTGCTATTGCGTACATATCGTTAGCTGATTCTGAATCAATTGCCACGCTGAGAATAACAGCATAAATGTATTCATCTGTGTAGTAGCGGTATGTTTCGGTAAATGTTGTTGGAGTTTTGCTTCTGAGATGCATATAGTTATTTCCGTTTGCATCGGTTTTCTTGTCGGCAATGGTTAAAGTGCCGTATGTACCGTTTTTGTAATAGTCGAAATCGGTTTCGAAATCGTCCTCTTCTGTTGTGGGTATAATATTTACATACATTCTTACATCGTCATCACCTGAGAAGTATGTAAGTGAACCGTTGAAGTTTCTGTCGTCCATAAAAAGCTCCAAAGGTGTGTTCATTGACCACTTGTAATAGCTGTCTCCGATTCTTTCCTTTGAGGTAATGCCTTTTAAAGGGGTTTCTGATTCATCGGTTATTTCCTTGGTTACAGTAATTAATTCAGTTGCTTCATCATATGTAACTGTTGCGCCGAAGGTTTCAGAGATAAAACGTAGAGGAACCATTGTTGTATCCTTTGGAAGCTCGGGAGCGGCTAACAATGTTTCTGTATGGTCATTAACTGTAACTGTCTTGTTACCAATCTGAAGAACAATATTTACGTCAGGGTATTCAAGTGTAATTTTCTGTGTTGCTTCCTCCCAGCCAACAGTTGCACCGAAGGCTTCTGTAATAACTCTTAAAGGAACAAGAGTTGTACCTTCACCTACAACGTAAGGTGTTTCAACAGCTATGTCTTTACCGTTGATTGAAAGAGTTGAATCTCCAACCTTAAAGGTAATTTCTACTTTTCCTGAAACTGCCTCTTCTGCAAAAGCGCAGGTAAACACAGAGAGTGTCAGAGTTAATGCAAGTAATAAACAAAATATTTTTTTCATATAAAGCTACTCCTTATTTTTCGTTAATTGTTATTGAACTGATAATTTCTTCAACTTCGGCTGTCAAAGCTTCGCCGTTTGATTTTTCACCGGCAGAATGACCTACGGAAATAACTGTATCACCTTTAACAGTTGCATAGTAATTGTAGTACTGATAACCTAAATCACCCATAGGAACTTTTATAACAAATGAATAGTATACGTGATTATCGAGTTTCTTCTGATAAACCTTTTTGATAACTTCAGAACCGGGGAATTTTTGCTGCATATCGCTCAGTTGTTCTTCCATTGCGGCTCTTAAAAGACCTAATTCCATAAATGTTGTTTTGGTTATTGAGAAGGTAAGAAGTGACTCAGCAGCGTTATTGCCGTAAGCAACGAGATTACTGTTTTCGAGGTTCTCCTCCTTCCAGGTTCCCGGCATCTGAGCGGTCCAGAAACCGTGGGTTACTTCACGTGTTTCATCTTCTGTTTCATCGTCATTTCTTAAGATAATACCTATTTCATCCTTGTCAAGAGGTTCAACCTTAAGAGATGTTATAACCTTATTTATAATCTGTGAATTCTTTGAAGACATTTTTATTGTAAGGTTATATACGTAATCCCCCTTATCAAAGAAAATGTCGTGCAGATAGCTGTCTTCGTTTTCTGTGCCCGATACGGTTTTTGTGTATTCGTATCCCATAATCTGATTTGTGATAAGCGCTGACTTAACAGGTGTGATTTTTGCATTCGCACTAAGATATTTCGAGTTGTGCTTATAGTCGTTATTTGCAAGTGCTCTTGCAGAAACGTCATCTGACGCCGAATAAATGCCAAGACTTATCATATTTTTGTTGCTGTCCTTCAATGTAACAAAAGCAGTAAGATTTTCTGCTAAATCAGGAACAGCCATCCAGTCTGCAGGAACGTCCAGAGAAAATTTATACTTTTCGTTTTCATACTTACGCATATTTGAAACAACATTTGAAAGATTGTGTGTTGTTGCAGGTATAAATTCAACTCTGAAGGATGAAGCGATATCGAAGAGATACGAAAGGTCATTTTTAACATCGCCTGTTACATTTACGGTATATATGATATCGTCAGTAAAGTATACGTAGATTTCGCGCATTTTCTCTGCGTCCTTTTTACGTAACTGCATATACTGATTATCGTGACTGTCGGTGTGCTTTTCTGCAACTATAAGGGTTTCGTTTCTTTCTGTTTTTTTCAAATCATTGTATAGGGAACTAAAATCTGCATCTTCGTTTTTAGGACCAACTGTGATTAAAAGAACGTTTCCTGAATCGTCTGTAAATTCGGTCTGAATTCCGTCAAAGGTTCTGTCCTCCATAAAAAGCTCGGAGGGAGTATCAATTGACCAGTTATAATAGCTGTCTCCGATTCTTTCTTTTGTTGTAATACCCTTAAGACCTGATTCATTTTCGGATGAAATTTCCTTGGTTACGGTAATTAATTCTGTCTCTTCGTCATATGTAACTGTTGCACCGAAGGTTTCAGAGATAAAACGCAGAGGAACCATTGTTGTATCCTTTGGAAGCTCGGGAGCGGCTAACAATGTTTCTGTGTGGTCGTTAACTGTAACTGTCTTGTTACCAATCTGAAGAACAATATTTACGTCAGGGTATTCAAGTGTAATTTTCTGTGTTGCTTCCTCCCAGCCAACAGTTGCACCGAAGGCTTCTGTGATAACTCTTAAAGGAACAAGAGTTGTACCTTCACCTACAACGTAAGGTGTTTCAACAGCTACGTCTTTACCGTTGATTGAAAGAGTTGAATCTCCAACCTTAAAGGTAATTTCAACCTTTGTCGGTGTATCTTCAGCCATAACGGGCAGAATACCCAATGCTGAAAACGCTAAAACCAATGTAAGTAACAGTGCAATAATTCTTTTCATATTCATATCTCCTTTTATTTCCATTCGGGCGTTATGACGATATTTGTATCTGTTCCGTCTCTGGAAACAGTAAATACCACTTCATTATTTTTACTTAATTTAACTGCTTCGTTGTAGTCGGTTATACTGTGGACGTTAATTCCGTTTATTTTTGTTACCATATCTCCCGATTTTATCTGACTGTTTGTGCTTGACTTAACTGTAAGCCCCTTTGCGGTAGGGAGACCTATTTTAGCTTCCCATGATTCCGAAAAGGTGATATTTGTTACAGGTCTTAAAACCTTACCATTTTTCTCAAACTGAGATAAAACGTAATTTACAGTATCAACAGGGATTGAAAAGCTCATACCCTCAATTCCTATACCTGCAAATTTAGAAGAGTTGATACCTACAAGCTCGCCTTTTAAATTAATAAGTGCACCGCCGGAATTACCGCCGTTTATAGCAACATCGGACTGAGTAAAGGAATAATGCTCACCGATATTTACGTTTTTGCCGCTTACGATACCCTTTGATGCGGAATTCATCATACTAAGTGATATGGGAGTACCGATGGCAATTACCGTTGAACCGGTAACTACACTGTCCATAGTGCCGAATGTGATAGGCTTTAAGCCAAGCTTGTTTATTTTAACGGTAGCAAGGTCGGACTTTGTATCAATACACTGTAAAGCCGCGCCGTAGCTTTCTCCGTTTGCGAGAATAACCGTAATATTTTCAAGATTCTCAACTACATGGGCATTGGTAAGTATAAGTC
The DNA here is from genome assembly GCA_017626145.1 of Clostridia bacterium. Lineage (GTDB taxonomy): Bacteria > Bacillota > Clostridia > RGIG6154 > RGIG6154 > RGIG8497. Next base: position 30,525 of record JAGAJK010000078.1, on the reverse strand, counting down.
CGTTATTTTTTATAATAACGCCTGCACCGTGAGCGTATGATTCGTTATATGAAAGTGCTTGCTGGGACATATATTCAGGCTTGTAGTTTCCGACTATTGCAACAACCGATTCCCCTGCTGTTTTAATTGCATTTATAACACTGTTATCGTCGGCAGCGGATTCAATGTATGCCGCATAATTTTCATCGCTCCAGTTAACTGTTGCACCCATAGATTCGCTTACTGCTCTTAAGGGGACGTATATTCTGTCGTTAATTAAGCGGGCATCTGTGGAAAGCCTTATACCGTTTACAAAAACTGCCGGAGCTGCCGAAACAGTCGTACAGGAAATCAGTAGAACAATAATTACTGACATAAATAATAATCTTTTCATTGCTGTCTTCCTTTCTTTGTTTTATTATACTATATTAAAGGATAAATAGCAATACATTTTTTGTGTGAAAAAAGGGTGAAATACCTTATAAACTATTGACTTAAAGTAAGGTTGTGATATAATAGTTAAGTGGTTAACAATTAACCGATTAATTATTTGGTGGTGTTGAAATGACGAAGTATTTTAATGCGAACCGGATTTTATGTAAAATACACATTTTAAGGCGGATAGCAACAGGGGGAAGAACTCTGAAAATTCCGCTGTATAAGGGGCAGTACGAGCTTCTTAATTATGTTATGGAAAATCCGGGCTGCAGTCAGGCACAGCTTGCCTGTGAGTTAATGATAAGTCCTGCCTGTGTGGCACTTTCCGTGAAAAGACTTACAAAGGCACAGCTTCTTGTTAAGGAAGCGGATGCCCAAAATTTAAGGTGCAACAAGCTTTACTGCACGGAAAAGGCGAGAGATGCCATTATAAAGAGCCGTGAAATTATGGATGAGTTTGATACAAATGCTTTCAAAGACTTTTCCGATGAGGAATTAAAGCAATTTGAAGATTTTGCACAGCGTATAACCGATAATATTGTAAATTCTTACTTTGACGGCAAGCACCCTCAACGCAGAGAGGCAATTGCCATAATCAAAAAAATAGAGGAGGAAGAAAAATGACAAAAAGATTACTTAAGTTTTCAAAGGGCTACAGACTTGGTTCATTCCTTGCGGCTTTGTTTATAGCCTTTGAAGTTATACTTGAAATTATAATTCCCTTTCTTATGTCAAAGGTCATAGACTATGGCGTTGAGGCGCAGAACATGTCATATGTTGTAAAAACAGGACTTCTTATGCTTCTGTGTGCGGCTCTTTCACTTACCTGCGGTTCACTTTCGGGAATGTTTGCCGCTAAAGCATCTACCGGTTTTGCCAAAAATATAAGACGTGCCATGTTTGCAAACATTCAGAATTTTTCCTTTGCAAACATAGATAAGTTTTCAACAGCAGGTCTGATAACAAGACTTACAACAGATGTAAATAACGTGCAGAATTCGTACCAGATGCTAATTCGTGTGTTTATCCGTTCACCTATTATGATGACAAGTGCGCTTTGTATGGTAATAGGTATAAGCGGAAAATTATCTCTCATTTTTGTGGGAGCGGCAATTGTTTTAGGAACGGCAATCAGTATTATTTCAATTAAGGTTCATCCACGTTTCAGAAAGGTTTTTAAAAGATACGACGACCTTAACGCAAGTGTTCAGGAAAACGTAAACGGTATAAGAGTAGTTAAATCCTTCGTGCGTGAGGAACACGAAATAGATAAATTTAAGAATATGTCGGGAAGAATACAGCAGATGTTTGTAAGTGCTGAAAAGCTGATTATGCTCAATTCACCAATAATGCAGCTTACTATGTATTCGTGTATCATACTTTTCTCCTGGTTCGGTGCTAAAATGGTGTCGGTAGGAGACCTTACAACAGGTCAGCTTTCTTCATTGTTTACATACACATCAAACATCTTAATGAGCCTTATGATGTTTTCAATGATGATTGTTATGTTCGTAATGTCAAGAGCGGCGGCAGAGAGAATTGAAGAGGTCTGCTTTGAAGAAAGCAGCATCAGAAACTGTGAAAATCCTGTAACAGAAGTAAAAGACGGTTCTGTAAGGTTTACAAACGTAAGCTTCAGCTATCTTGACAATCCTGAAAAATTACACCTTAAGGACATAAACTTTGAAATTAAATCTGGTGAAACCGTAGGTATTATAGGCGGTACGGGAAGCTCCAAATCAGCAGTTGTTCAGCTTATTCCACGTCTTTACGATTGTATTGAGGGAAGTGTAAGTGTCGGCGGTGTTGATGTAAAGGAATACGATATTGAAACACTTCGAAACAACGTTGCAATGGTACTGCAGAAAAACGTATTGTTTTCGGGTACAATTAAGGAAAATTTAAGATGGGGCAAGAAGGACGCAACAGACGAAGAAATGAAGGAAGCATGCCGACTTGCCTGTGCCGATGAGTTTATAGAACGTTTCCCCGACGGGTACGATACTTTTATTGAGCAGGGCGGAACAAACGTTTCGGGTGGACAGAGACAAAGACTTTGTATTGCAAGAGCACTATTAAAAGCTCCTAAAATTCTTATTCTTGACGATTCAACAAGTGCGGTTGATACTGCGACAGACAGTAAAATAAGATCTGCACTTAAAAGCTATATTCCCGAAACAACAAAGATTATTATTGCACAGAGAATCTCGTCTATTGAGGATGCTGACAAAATAATCGTTCTTGATAACGGTAAAATAAGTGCAATCGGAACTCACGATGAATTAATTCAAACCAGTAAGATATATAATGAAGTTTACGAAATTCAGATGAAAGGAGCGAAAGCGTAATGGCAAAAGGTATGCAAAGTCCTCCGCCGAGAGGTCCGAGGGGTGCAATAATGCCCGTTAAATTCACAAAAGAAACTTTAAAAACTTTTATGCGACTTATGGGTTATGTATTTAAAACCTATAAATACCATTACATTGCCGTGCTTGTGCTCATTTTCTTAAGCTCTGTTGCCAATGTAATAGGTCAGACCTTTATTAAATCATTGATTGACGATTATGTAGTGCCTAATATAGGAGTAGCTCATCCGAACTTCATTCCGCTTTTAAAGGCTCTTTGTGTTATGGGTGCAATATATGTAACAGGTGCTTTCAGCACGTGGGGATACGGAAGAATAATGCTTTCCGTTACTCAGGGAACTCTTAAAAATATAAGAAATGACCTTTTTGTTCATATGCAGACATTGCCCCTTCGTTATTTTGATACTCACGCACACGGCGATATTATGAGCATCTACACCAACGATACCGATACTCTTCGTATGATGATAAGCCAGAGTCTGCCTCAGCTTTTAAGTTCAATTGTTACATTGATAAGCGTTTTCATTTCAATGCTTACCATAAGCCCGATTTTAACTGTCTGGGCGGTAGTGGTTATCTTTATAATGAGCTTTATTACAAAAACTCTTGGCGGTAAAAGTGGTGCCGGATTTATGGCACAGCAGAAAAATCTTGGTATTTTAAACGGTTTCATTGAAGAAACAATGGAAGGACAAAAGGTTGTTAAGGTTTTCTGTCACGAGGAAGAAACGGTAAATAAGTTCAACGAGCTTAATGACAGCTTATTTAAAAGTGCAAATACCGCAAATAAATATGCTAATATCCTGATGCCTATAATGGGTAATTTAGGTCATATCAATTACGTTATAACCTTAATTGCAGGCTCACTTCTTGCAATATATTCCAACGAAACCATAATAACCATAGGTGGCGTGGTTGCATTTTTACAGCTTAACAGAAGCTTTTCGATGCCCATAACTCAGCTTGCAACACAATTTAATTCAATCATTATGGCTATGGCAGGTGCGGAAAGAATATTCTCTCTGCTGAACGAAGCCCCTGAAGCGGATGAAGGTTACGTTAAGCTTGTTAATGCCAATATTGAAAACGGTGAAATCAGAGAAAGTGAAGAAAGAACGGGAATGTGGGCGTGGAAGCATCCACATGGTGACGGAAGTGTTACATATACTGAGCTTAAAGGTGACGTTGTAATGGAAAATGTTGTTTTCGGTTACAACGAAGAAAAAATTGTTTTAAATAACATAAATCTTTACGCAAGACCGGGACAAATGGTTGCGTTCGTCGGTGCAACAGGTGCAGGTAAAACAACAATAACCAACCTTATAAATCGTTTTTACGATATAAAAGAAGGTAAAATCCGTTATGACGGAATTAATATTTCCAAAATCAACAAGCATGACTTAAGACGTTCACTGGGTATAGTTTTACAGGATACAAATCTGTTTACGGGAACAGTATACGACAATATCCGTTATGGCAGACTTGATGCAACAGATGAAGAAATAATAGAGGCGGCAAAGCTTGCTAATGCCCACGAGTTTATTTCACTTCTTCCTGATGGCTACGATACCGTTTTAACAGGTAACGGTGCAAACCTTTCACAAGGTCAGCGTCAGCTTCTTTCAATCGCCCGTGTTGCGGTTGCAGACCCACCTGTGTTGATTCTTGACGAAGCAACCTCAAGCATCGACACAAGAACTGAATTAATTGTACAAAAAGGTATGGCACAGCTTATGCACGGCAGAACAGTTTTCGTAATTGCTCACCGTCTTTCAACTGTCCGCAATGCCGACGTAATAATGGTTCTTGACAAAGGTGAAATCATAGAACGTGGTAACCACGAAGAACTCATCGCTCAGAAAGGAACATACTACAGATTGTATACCGGCGATTTTGAATTGGCTTAATATCAGTTAAACGCAGAAAGCAAAAAGGCAGAAACGATTTATTCGTTTCTGCCTTTTAAATTTTAAAGCTTATGCTCCTTTGAAAATTCTCTTAAGTCTTCCACATCGGAATCTTTGGGAATTTTGACATTGGTTTCAACGGTTACAAATTCACCGTTTAAAGTGGGCATAGTTGTGTAAACAGGCTTGCTTTTTTCTTTTTGTTTGGTCTTTTTAGATTTTTTATCCATAGGAGCACCTCCGTCTTTAGTTTGTGCTCCTGTAAGATTTTTATGCTGAGCTTTAATTATCTGTTTCGACGATTGCCTCTAATATAAGAGGGCAATATCCGTCTGCCATTACCCACATATTTTCAAAATCAAAGCCGAAAAAAGTGTCCTGAATCAATAATTCTTCGCTGTTGACACCTATTGCACCTTCGCTGTTTCCTGTCACAACACCTTGCTCTGTGCGGTCAATTGGGTAGTAGCAGTTTCCAATAAATGAATTTTGTGCATTTGCACAGATTCCGCCTGCTGTTTTACCGAATACTTTTGGTGCGGTGGTATAGCAGTTTATAAGATTTCCTGTATTGGTTGCACAAATTCCGCCCGATATATCGTTGGAATATATTTCTGCGTTGGAATAGCAGTCGGAAACGGTGCCGTAATTAAAACTTGTAATACCGCCTGCCATAGACAATTTGCTACCCTCAGAGAAAACATAGTTACCTGAATTGAAGCTTCCTGCGATTATACCGTAGTTGCCGTAGCATATGCCGCCTGACTGGCTGTTATCACCCTTTGATGATACATCACCTGCATTTGCAGAATATATTATCATACCGGAGGATTTATTAAGTCCGACAAGACCGCCTGTCATTGCGGTTTCGCTGTTTGATGATATACTGCTCATATTTGTGCACTTGTAAACAAGACCTGTATTTATTGCTGTAAGGTTACCCGAAACAGATGCATTTATATCGAAATTTTCAGTAACCAGACTGTAAATTTCACCGTTATTACAGCTGAAAAGACCGCCCAGCTTGCCACCACTTTGTTTAATTCCTTTTATGGAATTTGAATTACCTATAAAGGTTCCGAAGAAGCCGAAGATGTTGTCCCCGATAGGCTCGAAGCCGTTTAATTCACAGTAGCGTTCCATATCCAGGTCGCCGATAAGCATATAGGTACTGCCTAAATATTTACGTACATTATCAAGCTGCTGAGGTGTAAAAATCAGGTACGGGTTTTCTGCACTTCCATCACCGCCTGCAAAATCACGGATATTTTCTGTGGGCTTGAGAATAATATGGGGATTATCCTTAAGCTGCGGGTAAATGTAACCGTATTCTGTTGTCCACACCGACTTTGTGTTAAAGTTTTCATAGCAATTTATATCTGCCATTCTGTCGGGGGAAAGGGCTTTTGATGTATCACGCTGAAGATTATTTTTGCCGAATCCTTCGGTTAAGGTGTTATCGTAATATGCGTTGAAAATTTTTCCTTCAGCGGAGCCGATTAAAGCACCTACCATAGTATCAGGTGATTCCGAGGTGCAGTAAGCTACGTTGTAAACATTGGTAATGTAAGAATTTTCATTAGTTGTTCCGCAAATACCGCCTGAAGCACTTTTTAAGGTACCCTTTGAAGAAATCTGACCTGTATTATAGCAATTTATAATATCTCCGTTATTTTCACCTGCAATGCCTCCTGATGCGGAAAAGGAAAGGTCAGAGTAGGAAAGTATTTTTCCGTTGTTTACCGATGACTTGATTACACCGGTATTAAGTCCTGAAATACCACCGCTTTGCGCATTTGATTCGGGAGCGTTGGTTACGATACCTCCGTAATTTGTACACGATGTTATATCCTTTGCATTTACACCTGCAATACCGCCGGTGCTGACGGGAGAAAATACATCTGATTGATTTACGGAGTTTTTAATACTTCCGTTATTTATACCTGAAAATGCACCGCAATTGCCGCTTTTGGCTCCGATACGTGAGCCTATTACATTTACGTTTTCTATACTTCCCATATTATTACCGCATACAATGCCGCAATTCAAATCACCCTCAATACGGCAGTCTATAAAATTAAGATTTTTAACGGTGCCGTAAAGTGTCTGCACAAGTCCTGCACTATCGCTGTCGGAATAAAGAATTTCAAGGCCTAAAATACTGTGACCGTTACCGTCTATGCTTCCGTAAAAGTCTGCAAGAGGCATAAAGCCTTTTTGTGCGTTGTTAAGAATTGAAGGGGAGTGCGTTTCGCCAAGATAGCTTATATCTCCTGTAAGAATGAAATGAGAATTCGGATACATTCTTATGTTATATAAATCCGAAGCCGTTGAAACGGTATACGGATTCTCCTTACTTCCGTCTCCCGACCTGAAAGGAACACTAAGAGTAAATGAAATATTTTCTCTGCCCTTTAAAACGGGGAGGTTAAGGGTATTAAAGCTCCATACATTGTTAAAATCAAAGTCTGTGAAGGAGTTTTTGTTTGCTATTTCTCCGAAGCTGAGAGCACCTTCATATTTTTTATTGTATCTGTCCAGATATCTGCAGTTTGTATAATCCGCAGAAACAGGGTAAAAAGTACCTAAGCTGTCCGTAAAATACAGGTCTGCAAGTACAATACACAGCTTAATTTCTCCGCCGTCGTTTTCAGTTATACCGTAAATTGATGAATTTTCGTTCTTTCCCGTAACGGTGCCGCTTACGTAGCAATTTTCGGTAATGCCACTGTTATAAGCACAAATTCCACCACCTGTTACAGCAGCAAAAATATTTCCGTTGAAGGAGCATTTTTCTATAAGTCCGTTATTGGTTGTACATATTCCTCCCACCGCTTCTCCTGAAATATCTGCATTTATATGACAATTAAGCAATACAGCGTTATTTGTAAGTGTTATGTTGCTTTCTGAAGATAAATCCTTGACTGTGCCATTGTTGGTGTTGAAAATTGCCGATGTCTTATCAAGCCCTGTTATTTTATGACCGTTACCGTCTAATCTTCCGCTAAAAACATCTACAGGTGTTTTGGTGCCTACAATACTAAAATCCATATCGTTAATAAGAACAAAGCAGGCATCGGGATATTTTGTGATATTTTTAAAATTAACAGGTGTTGCTATTTTATACGGATTTGCAATACTTCCGTCACCACCTGCAAAATCCGTTGTGTTTTCCTTAGCATCTGTTATATATTTTTCACTTCCCGAGGGCAGAGGGAATTTATTAATTTCCCACACTTTGGAAAAATCAAGGGCAGGGAAGGATTCTCTGTAAACAAGCTGTTGCTGCTGACGTATAACCGAGCTTTCAGATTTGCTTGAATTGGTGTAGTAGCTGTCTGTTACAGTTCCTGAATTACTTAAGGCAATGTCATCTGCTCTGTTTGCGGAAATTGCACCTGCAGAGAAAAGCTTTTCAAGTAATAATCGGTTATTATAGCATATACCTGCTCCGTTTACGGCATTAATTGTACCCGTAAATGCACAGTTTTTAACGGTGCCGTTATTTGAGTGAATTATACCTGCTCCGTTGGTCGCCTTAACCATTCCGTTGAAGGTTGATTTTTCAACATACGACGAGCTTTCACCTGTGTAAACGATACCGCCTGCGTTAGGAGCTTCTACAAGAGCGTCAGAGGTTACAAATGAGCAGATACCGTAGTTACGGTAAATTACAGATGCGGCAGAATCGTTACTTCTGATGTAACAGTTTTTTAAATGTACATCTGTGATTTTACCCATATTTGTGCCGAAAAGTGCAGGCTCTTTTATGTCAGGCTGTACTATGGTGAGATTTTTTATTAAAAATCCGTTGCCGTTATATTCACCGCTGAAGGGTGCTTCTTTATTTCCTGCAGGAATATAATCATAAACAGAAGACATATCTATGTCATTTTTCTGAATAAAGTATGCATCAGGGTAGCTTGCAACATTTTTCAGGTGATTTGGTGAGGTTATTAAAAACGGGTCATCTTTAGTTCCGCTTCCGCCGCCAAATTCTCCCAGATTATCGCCCGGACTGTATGCAACTGTGCTAAGAATCGGAAAATCGTAGTTTTTATCTGCAGTAAAAGGATAGTCGGTATAAATATTTTTCAAAGAATACAAGTCTGTTTTGATGCCTGTTTCACTTTCTGAATTTACAAAAGAAACGTAGGAAATTGAGCCTGTATTTTCCTTGCAGGCAACAAGAGCTCCTGCACAGAAGGAATTCTTTAAAATAGAATTGTTAATTACGGTAAGACCGAATGCACTTTTACTTCCGTTTGAGGTTGAGAAGCAATCACTTACCGTTCCGTTGTTTATGCCGCAAATTCCGCCTATGTATCCGTCATTTCTCACTTTTAAGAATGAGGAGGTATAACAGGAACGGATGATACCGTTATTTGTACGGGCAAAGCAACCGAAATACTCCCCGCTCTGATATTGCTTACCGTCTTTGTCGAACGAGTTATGTCCGCAGTTTTCTATTGTACCGTTATTTATGTTACATACCGATGCAAAATATTCGTGGCACACGAGTATAAGGTTTTCAACTCTTCCACCCTTAGCAACGGTATCAAACAACGCATAGTCGTTATATTCTGTGGTGATTCCGGATATTTTAAAACCGTTACCGTTAAATGTTCCTGAAAAACCGTTTTTGCAAAGCGGCAAAGGAAGAGCTTTGCCTGACAAGTCAAGATTGTCGGAAAGAAAGAATCTGCCGTCAGGATAAATGTCTGTAAGGTAAAGCTTAAAAGGTGAATCTATTTTAATCTGAGTATTTTTGTCAATATCTAAAATTCTTGTTAAAATCACAAAGCTTTCGTATCTTGTGAGCTTTCCTTCAGGATTGAAGCTGTTGTCCGTGTTTCCTGTAATGATTTTCACTTCGGCAAGAGAAAGAACGGAGCCTTTAGCCCATGAGGCGATAAGGTCATTGTCGGAAAATGAGGTTTCGCCGTGACTGTACGAGCCGATAAGTCTGCCAATCACAACAACAGCTTCCTGACGTGTTATAAGGTCGTAGGGGTTTAAATTTCCCTTTTCGTCGCCTTTAACGTAGCCGTGTCCGACAGCGGCAGCAAAATCATTGTAAAACCAGTCATTCGGATGTACGTCGTTAAAGCTTAGCTCATCGTTGTTTTTCGTGATATTAAAGCTGCGGTTAACCATTTTTACAAACTCACATCTTAAAACAGGGTCATTTTCGCGAAGCCCCTTTTCGTCCCCTGAAATAATTCCTCTTTCAAGCAAAAGCGAGGTGTAGTCATCCTGTGCAAGAGCACAAAATGACGATGACAAAAGACATATTATTAAAATTAAAGAAATAATGGTTTTTCTCATAAATTTTCTCCAGAAAGTATTATTGATTTAATTATACAATAATTTTTATTGTATTTCAATATAAAAATGAGTCTGTAAAATATGGTATTTACAGACCCACTGAAAGAATATTTATTATTTTCCTAAAATATATGAAAGATTATTCTGTATTTTTTCAGCAACATCAGGCTTATTCATAGAATAAACGTGAACGTTTGTTATGTTATTTGCATATAAATCAATAATCTGGTCGGTAGCGTAGGCAATACCTGCCTGCTTCATTGCATCGGGGTTATGGCCAAATTTGTCCACAAGGCTTTTGAAGCGTTGAGGCATAAAGGAGCCTGAAAGCTTAATTGCCCTTTCAACCTGATTTGAGTTTGTTATTGGCATAATTCCGGGAATAACAGGAACGGTTATTCCTGCCTCACGTATTTTATAAAGGAAATTATAAAGAAGATTATTATCAAAAAACATCTGAGTTGTAAGAAAATCACAGCCTGCGTCAACCTTTTCTTTGAGCCTTTTTATATCCTCCTTCTGATTCTCGCTTTCAGGATGAATTTCCGGATAGCAGGCACCGCCGATGCAAAATCCGTTATCCTCTGCTTTCAAATCACGAATGAGCTCGAATGCATACTTATAGTCCCAGCTTGTTCTGTCTGCATTTTCAAGATGCGGAGGAATGTCTCCGCGGAGTGCCATTACATTGGTAATTCCGGCTTCCTTGATTTCCTTGATTTTTTGCTTTACCGTTTCCTTTGACGAGGAAACACAGGTAAGGTGTGCAAGGGTCGGAACATTGTAAAGCTGTTTAATGTTTTTTGCGATATCAAGAGTAAATTGGCTTGTGCCACCGCCTGCACCGTAGGTAACGCTCATAAATGACGGCTTTAATTTTGCTATTTCCTCCGTTGCAGTTTTAACACTTTCAAAGCTTGTTTCTGTTTTAGGCGGAAACACTTCGAAGGAAAGTGATGGTGTATCTTTTGTAATTAAATCAATGATTTTCATATGCATACTCCGTTCATTCAAAACTTAGATTTTGCAGTTTAATTATAGCACCACAACATAAAAAGTCAATAGTCGTCAAAAACAAAAACAGACTGTTTCAATAATTTGTATCTGCAGAATAAAATCGACATTGATGTTTATTTGCGCGAAATGTAAGTAGAAACAGCCTGTGTAGTTTTAAATTTGTTGTCCGATTACTACAGAAACTTAAATTCTGTAGCAGTCGGCAGGGGATGCCATACCGATTTTGTTCTCTGCAAGGATTTTTTCAGCCTTTTCGTTGTCGTCTGCACGAAGAACAACCAAAGCATTATCGTGGCTTCTTGAAAGGAATGCGTAGGTGTATTCAACTGTTACACCGTTTTCCGAAAGAAGCTGAATATCTTTTGCAAGAGCACCGGGCTTATCGTCAACAATCATACCGATAACATTGCTTGTTTTAACGATAACACCGCTTTCGCGAAGCTTTTGCTTTGCTGTTTCGGGGTCACTTACTATCATACGCAGAATACCGAATTCTGTTGTGTCAGCGATGGAAAGTGCACTTATGTCAATATTGTTGTCACTTAAAACACCGAGAATTTCGGAAAGTCTGCCCTTTTTGTTTTCAACAAAAACTGATAACTGTTTAATTAACATAGTTTTACCTCCTTAAACTAACTTACGGTTGTCGATAACACGTTTTGCTTTACCTTCACTTCTTGTAATTGACTTTGGATTTACAAGGTGAACCTTGGCACCGATACCAAGAGTTGTACGGATTTTATCCGCAATCATCTTTTCGAACTTTTCAACTGACTTAACATCGTCTGCAAAGAATTCTTCACTCATTTCAACGTTAACGTCTAAGGTATCTGTGTTATTTACTCTGTCAACAATAATCTGGTAGTTAGGAGTAATATCGTTACCAATCTTAAGAAGAACCTCTTCGATTTGTGACGGGAATACGTTTACGCCACGAATGATAAGCATATCGTCTGAACGTCCCTTAGGTTTGTTCATACGAACCAAAGTTCTTCCACAGGAACAGGTTTCATAATTAAGTGAACAAAGGTCACGGGTACGGTAACGCATAAGCGGCATACCCTTTTTGGTGATTGTACTAAATACCAATTCACCGAATGAACCTTCGGGGAGAACTTCACCTGTATCGGGGTCTATAATTTCAGCAAGGAAGTGGTCTTCGTTAATGTGCATACCGCCCTGCTCACTGCATTCGAAAGCAACGCCGGGACCTGAAATTTCGGTAAGACCGTAAACATCGTATGCCTTAATTCCGAGACCTTCTTCAATTTTCTTTCTCATATCTTCAGTCCAGGGTTCAGCACCAAAAATACCTGCCTGAAGCTTTAATTTATCCTTAACGCCGGCTTCTTTAACAGCTTCAGCAAGGTACATAGCGTATGACGGTGTACAGCAAAGATGTGTTACACCCATATCAACTAAAAATCTTACCTGACGCTCGGTGTTACCTGATGAAATAGGGATAGTTGTTGCACCGATTCTTTCACTTCCGCCGTGTGCACCAAGACCGCCTGTGAAAAGACCATAGCCGTAAGCAACCTGAACGATTGAATTTTCATTACCGCCTGTTGCAACGAATTGACGTGCCATACAGTCGTTCCACAATTCCAGGTCACCTTTTGTGTAGCCTGCAACAATCTGCTTGCCTGTTGTACCGCTTGATGCGTGAAGACGTACAATGTCCTTCATAGGAGCTGCAAAAAGTTCGTAAGGATAATAATCTCTTAAATCCTTTTTGTAGGTAAACGGTAATTTTGCTAAGTCCTTAAGTGTTTTGATGTCTTCGGGTTTAACGCCTGCTTCGTCCATTCTTTCTCTGTAGGGAGCAACGTTATCGTAAACGTATTTTACCTGCTCAATAAGTCTTTGAGTCTGAATTTCAGCACGCTCTGCTCGGGACATACATTCTTCTTTTTCCTGAAAATACTTCATTGTCAATTCATCCCTTTCAAATATATAAAATTATAAATTGTAACCTGCATCAAATGCTTTTAAGTTAACCTCTAAAAATTTAGCGGGAACAGTTTCTTTAATAACCTCAACCCATTTTTCGTAAGCGATATCGGTCTGCTTTGCCATAACGCCGATTAAAACAACATTAACAGCCTTGATGTTTCCTGCATCCTTTGCAAGAGATAATGCATCAAGAGTTGTAAGATCAGCCTTTTTGCCAAGCTTCTTTTCAATATCTGCAGGATAATCACAAGCACCTGTAATAACGGGCATAGGATCAATCTGTTGATTATTTACGATGATTTTACCGCCCTTTTTAAGGAAGGGGAGAGCTCTATAGCCTTCCAGAAGCTCGAATGCGAGAATAATATCAGCTTCGCCTTTATCAATAATAGGTGAATAAACCTTATCACCGTATTTAACGTATGTTACAACGCTTCCGCCTCTCTGACTCATACCGTGAACCTCGGAAACCTTAACGTCATAGCCTTCTTTAATAACTGTATTACCTAAAATTCTGCTGGCAAGGAGAGTACCCTGACCGCCAACACCTACAATCATAATATTCTTTGTCATGGTCTTAGTCCTCCTTCTTTTCAATAGCGCCGAACGGACAAACATTTACGCAAAGTCCGCAGCCGTTACACTGAGTAATATCAATTTTAACGCCGTCACCGTCTGCAGTAATTGCAGGACAGCCAAGCTTCATACAAAGCTTACACTTTTTACATTTATCGGAAACAGTGCAATGACCTGTATATTTAACTGATTTTAATAGCGCACAAGGACGCTGTGCAATGATAACAGATGCTTCATCACGGGCTGTTTCTTCTTTAACAACCTTTTCGAAGTTCTTGATATCAAATGGGTCTGCAACAACAACGTGCTCAACACCAACAGCCTTGCAAAGGGAAATTAAGTTAACCTGCTTTGTTTCTTCGCCACGGATTGTATAACCTGTTGTGGGGTTATCCTGATGACCTGTCATACCTGTAATTGAGTTATCTAAAATAATAACAGTATTTATTCCTTTATTGTATACGATATCAACAAGACCTGTTATACCCGAATGCATAAAGGTTGAGTCACCGATAACGGAAACCATCTTTTTAGTGAATTCTTCGCCACGAGCCTTACCCATACCCATTGCCGCAGAAACGGAAGCACCCATACAAATGGTTGTATCAATTGAAGCCAACGGAGCAACGGCACCTAATGTGTAGCAACCGATGTCGCCGCAAACAGTAAGACCTAATTTCTTAAGTACATAGAATGTACCTCTGTGAGGACAGCCTGCACACATAACGGGAGGACGAACAGGAATCTGTTCTCCGATTTCAGCAAATGGAGCGGCATCTTCATCTAAAACGACCTTTTTAATCATTGAAGGTGTGTATTCACCTAAAAGTGTAAATTTTTCCTTGCCGATTACATCAACACCAATTACCTTGCAGTGTTCTTCGATGAATGGGTCTAATTCTTCAATAACATAAACCTTGTCGCATTTTGCGGCAAAATCCTTGATTTTCTTTTCAGGGAGCGGGTAAACCATACCAAGCTTTAAGTAGTTTACCTTGTCGCCGAGAGCTTCTTTAGCATACATATATGTAATACCTGAAGCAATAATACCGATTTTACTGCCGTTATCTTCAACAACATTGATTTCGGTTGTTTCAGCAAAATTTGTTAAAGCCTGTATTCTTTCTTCAACAACCACGTGACGCTTAATAGCACGTGCAGGCATCATAACATACTTATTATCATCCTTTTCGTATGGCTTTAATTCGTCATTTGCTCTTTCGTTTAATTCAACCATACTCTGTGAGTGTGAAACTCTTGTTGAAAGTCTTAAGAACATAGGTGTATCAAACTTTTCGGAAATATCGTAAGCCAATTTTGTAAATTCCTTACATTCGGAAGAATCTGACGGTTCAAGCATAGCGATTTTTGAAGCCTTTGCATAGTGACGTGAGTCCTGTTCATTCTGTGATGAATGCATGCCCTGGTCATCTGCAACGCAGAAAACAAGACCGCCGTTAACGCCTGTGTAGCTTACGGTAAAAACAGGGTCAGCCATAACGTTCAATCCTACGTGCTTCATACAGCTCATAGCTCTTGCTCCGCCAATTGATGCACCGATTGCGACTTCACCTGCAACCTTTTCATTTGGAGCCCATTCAGCATAAATTTCTTCATACTGTACAATGTTTTCGGTAATTTCGGTGCTGGGAGTTCCCGGATATGATGCAACAACACGTACACCGGCTTCGTAAGCACCTCTTGCTACTGCCGCATTACCAAGCATAAGTTTTTTCATATTTTTCAAAACCTTTCGTTTTTTGTTTTTCCTATAATTCTTTATTATACTAAATTTTCTGCAATTTTTCAATATAAATAGCTAAAAAAACATAATTTATATGTAAATTTGCAAAACGAGGGGCTGCCTCACTTATTTGGTGAGCCGACCCCTTATGGCAGTTAGTTATTTAATTTCATTTTGTTTTGCAACCAAGCTGTCGCCACAATAGATTTCACGAAGCTTCGGTTTTTCAATTTTACCGGTTGGGTTACGCGGAACCTCTGCAAAAATAAGCTTTCTTGGTCTTTTATATTTTGGAAGGTCGAAGCAGAAATCCTCAATTTCTTCTTCGGTTAATTCCATACCTTCTTTTGCTTCTATAATCGCTGCCGCAATTTCACCAAGTCTTGCATCGGGAAGACCGATAACAGCAACGTCCTTAATTTTATCGTGCTTGCGTAAAAAGTCTTCAATCTGAACAGGGTAAAGGTTTTCACCGCCTGAAATGATAACGTCCTTTTTACGGTCAACAAGGTAAATGAAGCCGTCCTCGTCTTCCTTTGCCATATCGCCTGTGTACAGCCAGCCATCCTTTAAAACTTCGTTTGTTGCCTGTTCGTCATTATAGTAGCAGTTCATAACGCCGGGGCCTTTAAGGCATAATTCACCAACTTCACCCTTTGCAACTACGTTACCGTCCATATCAACAATTTTTGTTTCCCAGCCGTAGCCTGCTTTACCGATTGCGCCAACCTTGTGAATGTTTTCAATACCAAGATGTACTGCACCGGGGCCGATTGATTCGCTGAGACCGTAGTTTGTATCGTAATCGTGATTTGGGAATACCTGCTTCCATCTTGTAATAAGACTTGGAGGAACAGGCTGTGCACCGATGTGCATAAGTCTCCACTGGGATAATTCATAGTCGTCTAAATTAATGTCTCCACGTTCAATGGCATCTAAAATATCCTGTGCCCAGGGAACGAGAAGCCACACAATTGTACATTTTTCTTCAGATACAGTTTTTATAATCCATTCAGGCTTAACACCCTTTAATAAAACTGCCTTACCGCCAACTAAAAAGCTGCCGAACCAATGCATTTTTGCTCCCGTATGATAAAGAGGCGGAATGCATAAAAACACATCGTCTTTAGTCTGTTTGTGGTGGTCCTGTTCAACTTTGCAGGAATGAACAAGGCTTCTGTGTGCGTGAATAATTGCCTTTGGGAATCCTGTTGTACCCGAAGAGAAATAAATTGCACCATCATCATCGTCTGAAATTGCAATTTCGGGAGCTTTTGACGAACAGTATGAAACGAGTCTGTCATAGCTTTCCGCAAAGGTAGGACACTGTTCACCTGCATAAAGCTGCATTTTAACATCCGGGATTCTGTCTGTGATTTCTTCCATTCTGCCGATGAATTCAGGCCCGAAAATAATAGCACAGCAATCTGCCTTTTTAAGGCAGTATTTAATTTCATCCGCTGTGTAACGGTAGTTAAGAGGAACAGCTAAAGCTCCTGTTTTTAAAATACCGAAGTAAACAGGAAGCCATTCAAGACAGTTCATAAGCAAAATTGCAACCTTGTCGCCTTTTTTAATACCTCTTGTTAAAAGAAGATTTGCAAAACGGTTTGCTTTTTTATCAAATTCCCCCCAGGTAAGCTCACGGCGCATAGCGTTTTCCGTGCCTGCTTCAATAAGGGAATATTCCTTCCAGGTACGTCTTGACTTTTCTTCAAGCTGAGGATTAACCTCAACAAGACATACATCGTTTGTAAATTCTCTTGCATTTTTTGCAAGAATTTCAGTAATAGGCATAATTATAAACCCTTTCTTTATCTATATAGCTTTTAAAAGGGGTGATGTCACCCCTTTTAATTTATTCACCTAATGATTTTTTAGCTTTAACTGTTATGTCAGCATTGTAACAGCTGAACATTTCTTCAACCTTTTTATCGTCAGGCTTCTTTGTAATTAAGCTTACGACAGGAACAATTATAAATCCTGCAAGCATCGCCATTGCACCGCAGTTAATTGGTGACTGTAACACTTGTGGGAATGAACCTCTTACAAGCATATTTGCAATCATAAGTACCGAGCTGAAAATGAAGTTAACCCATACAGCTGATTTTGTAACCTTTTTCCAGTAAAGTCCAAGGAGGAACGGAGCTAAAAATGCACCTGCCAACGCACCCCAGGAAATACCCATCATATCTGCAATATAACCGAGCTTATCCTTGTTAATTGCAATAATTGCTGAAATTACAATGAAGAATACTATTAATATTCTCATAACAAGAACCTGTTTCTTTTCACTCATATTTTTAATTATATGGCCTTTAATCATATCAAGAGTAAGTGTTGAGCTTGATGTTAAAACAAGTGATGAAAGTGTTGACATTGAAGCTGATAAAACAAGAACGATTACAATGCCGATAAGTACAACGGGAAGATTTTCAAGCATTTTTGGAATAATTGCATCATAGCTTCCGTCAGGAACACCGTTAACAAGAGTAAACTTGTCTGAGAAAAGTCTGCCGAAGCCGCCGAGGAAGTAGCAACCGCCTGCAACGATTAAAGCAAAGAATGTTGAAATGATTGTACCTTTTGCGATGTTACTTTCACTCTTGATAGCATAGAACTTCTGTACCATCTGAGGAAGACCCCAGGTACCAAGTGATGTAAGAATAACTACGCAAAGAAGATTAAATGGGTCGGGACCGAAGAATGAGCCGAAACCGCCGTTCATTGCTTCACAAGGAATCTCGTTAAGACCTTTTAACGCTCCCATAAAACCGCCCTGACCGTTTAAAACAGAAGCAATAACAGCAACAATACCAATAAGCATTATAATGCCCTGAATAAAGTCATTTATAGCAGTTGCCATATATCCACCGGCAATAACATAAATACCTGTAAGAATTGCCATTACTATAACACATGTATCGTAGCTTACCATTGGGAAAGCCATTTCAAACAGACGGGATAAACCGTTGTAGAGTGATGCTGTATAAGGAATAAGGAATACAAACACCAAAAGTGATGCAAAGATTTTAAGTGATGAGCTGTTAAATCTTTTGCCGAAAAATTCAGGCATTGTTGCCGAATTAAGGTGCTGACTCATAAGTCTTGTTCTTCTTCCTAAAATAACCCAGGCAAGAAGTGAGCCGATAATTGCGTTTCCGATACCAATCCACGTTGATGCGATACCGAACTTCCAGCCGAACTGACCTGCATAACCTACGAAGATAACTGCTGAAAAGTAGCTTGTGCCGTATGCGAAAGCGGTAAGCCACGGACCTACACTTCTTCCGCCGAGCACGAAGCCGTTAACGTCTGTTGCGTTCTTTCTGCAATAAATGCCTACGGCAATCATAACAGCGAAGAAAACTACTAACATTGAGAATTTAATAAACATTTTACCAAGTCCTTTCCTGAGGAAAGGTATAAAAAAACCCGTCCTCATGTAAAAATTTTTTTACAAGAGGACGAGAATATATCCCGCGGTACCACCTCTATTGCCAGACTTTTACAAGCCTGACCGCTTCAGGTATTCCATAAATGGGTACTACCTTAGTGCTGTAACGGGCACACCCGTTGTAGCCTACTTGTTTCCTTTCGGTACACTGCTCTCGGAATGTATTCATTTTGGGTCTGTTTCTGTCTTGCACCATCCGACAGCTCTCTTAAAACAGATTACCGAAACTACTTGTTTCCGGTCAACGCATTTGTTGTTTATTAAACTGTTAATTCATTGTAGCACTTTTATTTTTCTTTGTCAAGGATTTTCGTCAATTTTTTTAATTTTTCCAAATCACAGAAAGCGTTAAGAGCATCTAAAAGTGCATTGTTACTGAGTTTTACGGGCAAATTAAGTTCCTTTAAAAGCCTTGTTCTTTTTTCTTTACTGTCCGCTTTCCCGGAATAACCGAGATTGAAAAGGTCGATATTTGTAATTTTTGGTGTCTGTTCCTCTTCGTTGCAGCCGGCACGGATAAGTGCGTCAATAATTATCCGGTTATCGATTCCCTCGACACCTAAAAGACCTTCCTTTCCGCCCTGTGCTTTTCTTTTTTCCTTACCTTTAATTTCGGGAACATAAGCCATTTTAACAGTTCCGGATGAGGCAATGTTTTTTATGTGATTGCGTATAACAAAGCCTGCCGAGTCGGAATCGGTCAAAACGATTATACCCTTTGTTTCGGCGTATCTTTTTATGAGCTTTCGCATCTGGGCGTCACGAAATATGCCGAAGCCGTTGGTTTCCAGAACTACAGCATCGACAGCAGAATCAACTCGTATTTTATCATATTTTCCTTCAACAATTATAACTTCTTTTATTTTCATACATTGATTGTATCATAAAATGCATAAATTTGCAATCTCAATTATTGACACCAATTATTTGTTGTGATAAAATTTATAATGATTAATTTTTATGCAGGGGCGCATAACGTGAAATTTCATTTCCCGTTATGCCTCCGGCGGATTTAAACAGCCCGTGCGAAAATTTCTTCACATTCGTTCAGAAACGCACATGGGCAAAAAAACTCTTATCATTCTTTGCTTGCGGATAAGAGAAATTTAATTACTATTTGTGCCGACGTATGGCGGTGGAATGGAGATTTTTATGCAGAATCTTGATGAACTCAGACAAACGATTAATGAAGTTGACGAGGAAATGGCTAAGCTGTTTACGTTAAGAATGGAAACGGTTAAAAAGATTGCCGAATATAAAATGGAAAAAGGCAAGCCTATCTTCGATGCAAAAAGAGAAGAAGAAGTCATAAAGAGAAACTCTGAAAAAATAGAAAATAAAGAGCTTGTACCCTTTTACAGAACCTTTTTAGAGAATAATATGGCAGTTTCACGTGATTATCAGAAGCTTATAATAAGCGGAATGAGAATTGCGTACAGTGGTGTTGAAGGTGCTTTTGCTCACATTGCGGCAAAAAATATTTTTCCCGATTCTGAATATGTTTCATATCCCAATTTTAAGGCGGCGTATAAGGCTGTTGAAAAAGGTGAGTGCAACTGTGCCGTTCTTCCGGTGGAAAACAGTAATTCCGGCGAAGTAGGTCAGGTAAGCGACCTTGTTTTTTCAGGTTCACTTAACATAAATGCAATGTATAATCTTGAAATTATGCAGAATTTAGTTGGTGTAAAAGGCACAACTAAAGACAGCATAAAGGAAGTTATCAGTCATCCTCAGGCACTCAGTCAGTGTGAAGCTTTTCTTAAAGAAAGAGGCTATAAAACATCCGAGTATGAAAATACGGCTCTTGCCGCTAAAAAAGTTAAGGAATTAAACGATGTTACGATTGCGGCAGTTGCAAGCAAGGAAACTGCAAATCTTTACGGTCTTGAAATAATAGAAAACAAAATTAATGAAGATAATACCAATACAACACGTTTTGCAGTGCTGTCACCTTCGGAAAACAAGGCTGCGGGAGATGAAAATTATTTTGATATAATGTTTACTGTTAAGCATGAAGCCGGCGCTTTAGCGAAGGCTATTGATATTATCGGAAGATACGGATTTAATATGACAAAGCTCCGCAGCAGAGCATTAAAGGAGCTTGCGTGGCAGTATTATTTTCAGATTGAAGCGGAAGGCGATATTTTCAGTATGGAAGGCAAAATTATGTTATCCCAACTTGAAAAGTTCTGCGATCGTTTAAAGGTTGCAGGCGTTTATCCCAAAATTAAGAACTTAAATGTATAGAGGTGCTTTTAATGTATATTGACTTAAAGGAAAATGGCTACGAAGCGGTAATTGAAAGAGGCTGCTTTGAAAAGGCGGAAAATCTTTTAAACCTTAAAAGAAAGGTTTTAATTGTAACCGATGAGGGTGTTCCTTCGAAATACAGCAAAGCTCTTGCAAACAAATGCGATTTTGCAACAATTCTAACAGTTCCGCAAGGTGAAAAAAGTAAAAGCTTTGTCTTTCTTGAAAAGCTTTGCTCTGTTATGCTGGAAAAAGGTTTTCACAGAAAGGATTGTGTTGTGGCAGTAGGCGGCGGAGTTTGCGGAGATTTAGCAGGCTTTGCGGCATCTGTATTTATGAGAGGAATAGATTTTTACAATATTCCTACAACACTTTTATCTCAGATTGATTCTTCCGTTGGCGGTAAAACGGCGGTTAATTTAGGAACGGTTAAAAATATTGTAGGTTCTTTCTATCAGCCAAAAAAGGTTTTAATTGACCCCACACTCTTGGAAACGCTTGATAAAAGACAGCTGTCAAACGGCTATGCGGAAGCGATAAAAATGGGACTTACCTCCGACGAAAAGCTTTTTAATATGTTTTATGAAAATAAAATTGATATTATAGAAGTGATAACAAGAAGCCTTGACGTTAAAAGAAAAATTGTGGAGCAGGACGAAAAGGAAAGCAATTTAAGAAAGGTTCTTAATTTCGGACATACTTTAGGTCACGGAATTGAAGCAAACTGTGACGGGGAACTTTATCACGGTGAATGTGTAGGTATCGGTATGCGTTATATGTGCTCCGACAGCGTAAGAGAAAAGCTTGATGTTGCTTTAAAAAATGTAAATCTTCCTATAACAAGCGATGTTGAAAAAGACCTTATTTTAAAAGCGGCAATGCACGATAAGAAAGCATCGTCGGGAAGTGTTGATATAATTTATGTTGAAAACCCCGGCAGCTTTGAAATAAGAAAAATAAGCGAGAAAGAATTAAAAGAAGTGTTATATAACGAGAAGGTGAAATGATTTGAGTTCTAATACATATGGTGACAGAATAAGCTTAACTCTTTTCGGAGAAAGCCATGGCGTTGCAATAGGTGCGGTTTTAGACGGACTTAAGGCAGGCGTTGAGGTTGACGAGGAATTTATTGCTTTGCAGATGGAAAAACGCCGTGCAAAGGGAAAAATTTCAACAAAACGTCAGGAAGCTGATAAGGTTAAAATAGTAAGCGGAGTTTTTGAAGGAAAAACAACGGGAACGCCGATAACGATAATAATAGAAAATGAAGATACAAGGTCAAAGGACTATTCAAAAACAAAGTCCCTGGCTCGTCCTTCTCACGCAGATTATACAGGCTTTGTCAAATATGACGGTTTTAACGACTATCGTGGAGGCGGTCATTTTTCCGGCAGAATAACAGCTCCGATTGTTGCCGCAGGTGCGATTTTGCTGAAGTATCTTATGAGTGAGGGTATTTATATCTGTACTCATATTTCAGAGTGTGGCGGAGTACGTGACAGAGAATTTTTAAATCTGGAAGAAGATTACAAAATTTTATCCGACACCGACTTTGCTGTTTTAGGTGAAGGTGTTGAAGAAAAAATGCGTGCAAGAATTGAAGAGGTTGCTGCCGTTGGTGACAGCGTAGGAGGTGTTTTGCAGACTGCAATTTTCGGACTTCCTGCAGGTGTTGGCGACCCGTGGTTTGATACCTTTGAGGGCGTTCTTGCAAAAGGTCTTTTTGCAATTCCGGGTATTAAAGGCGTAGAATTTGGTGCAGGCTTTAAGTTTAAGGATATGCAAGGGTCTGTTGCAAATGACCCGTTTACGGTTGAAAACGGCAAAGTTAAAACCCTTACAAACAATAACGGCGGTATAAACGGCGGTATCAGTAACGGTATGCCGGTTATAGTTAACTGTGCCGTTAAGCCTACTCCTTCCATTTATAAGGAACAGGATACCATAGATTTTGAAAAGATGGAAAATGCAAAGCTTCAGATTCAGGGCAGACACGACCCTGCCATTATTCACCGTGCAAGGGTGGTTGCTGACAGCATTACTGCTTTAGCGGTTGCTGATATGTTGTATAAACGTTAACTAAGAAAGGCGGCGAAAGCTTGGATATTACAGTAAAGAAAAGCACGGCACAAGGCGAAATTTTTGCACCGCCGTCAAAAAGCATTGCACACAGAAATTTGATTTGTGCTTTTCTTGCAAATGAAGAAAGTCAAATATCTTCTCTGGCATTTTCTGAGGATATAAAGGCAACGATTAACTGCATTAAGGCTCTTGGCGGAGAGGTGGAGCTTTTGGGAGATACAGCAAAGGTTAATGGCAGAACGTTAAATGTTTGTGATGAGCTTTTCTGTAATGAAAGCGGAAGCACCTTAAGATTTTTTGTTCCCATTGCCTTGCTTCTTGATAAAAAAGTTACTTTCAGAGGTGCAAAACGCCTTTTTGAAAGACCTTTGGGAATTTACGAGGAAATATGCAAAAAGCACGGCTTTTTATTTAAAAAAGGCGAGGATTACCTTACCGTTAAAGGAAAATTAAAAGCGGGAGAATATGTACTGCAGGGAGATGTAAGCAGTCAGTTTATAACGGGACTTTTATTTGCACTTCCTCTTTGTGACGGTGACAGTGTAATTAAAATTTTACCTCCGTTTGAGAGTGCATCTTATGTTGATTTGACCCTGCAGGCACTTCTTGACAGCGGTATAAGCATAAAAAAAGAGGGCAATAATTTCTATATTAAAGGAAATCAAAGCTACAGGCCGATAAAAAAGGCAGTTGAGGGCGATATGTCAAATGCGGCATTTTTATATGCCTTTAATGCATTAGGCGGTAGTGTAACGGTTAAGGGGATAAACGAAAACACTTTGCAGGGTGACAGAGTGTATAAAGAAATAATTGATGTGATGAAAGAAAGAAACGAAACCTTTGACGTTTCGGATTGTCCCGATTTAGTACCTGTTTTAATGGTGGTTGCGGCAATGAACAAGGGTGCAACCTTTGTGGGAACAAGACGTCTTAAAATTAAAGAAAGTGACCGTGGCGAGGTTATGAAGCAGGAATTGGAAAATGTGGGCGGAAAGGTAAATGTTTTCGAAAACAGCATAGAGGTTTTCCCATTTAAACCACTTGTAAATAAGGTTGCAAACGGTCATAACGACCACCGAATCGTAATGTCAATGGCACTTTTATTTACCCTGTGCGGCGGTAAAATTGAAGGAGCGGAAGCGGTGGCAAAAAGCTATCCTGACTTTTTTGAAAAAATAGCTTCATTAGGTGTTATTATAGAAAAATCTTGACATTGCAAATGTATTGTGTTACAATGTATTAGAATATTAAAGATGGAGGAATTAACTGATTATGGACAGTAACAGCGACGCGGACCCTGCCAACTGTTATAGTTATATTTCAAAATATACGGCATATCTACGCTATTTTTTATGGTGTAGGTGTGCCTTTTTGTGTCTTAAAAGGGATTTGAACTGATAAAAGAGGCAGGTTTGAAATTTAATTATTAACAAAAGGAGTTATATTTTTAATGGGTACGTATATTATAATAATGGTCTTGTGTGTGATTATGTCGGCATATTTTTCGGCTACCGAAACGGCTTTTTCATCACTTAACAAAACAAGACTTAAAACATTGGTTGAAAAAGGAAACAGAAAAGCAGAGCTTGCTTTAAATTTGTCGGAAAAATACGATAAGCTTATATCTACTATACTTGTTGGTAATAATGTGGTAAATATTTTGCTTGCAACTGTGGGTACACTGTTTTTTGTAGAATATGTCAGTAAGGAAATGGGGGCAACTATTTCTACAATTGTTATTACAGTTGTTGTGCTTATTTTTGGTGAAATTACACCAAAAAGTATTGCAAAGGATATGCCTGAAAAATTTGCAATGTTTTCGGTATCACTTATAAGAATTTTTATCTGGATTTTAACGCCTGTGAATTTTATTTTCTCACTATGGAAAAAGCTGATTAATAGAATCTTAAAGGTCGAAGAGGATGCAAAAATGTCTCAGGATGAGCTTTTAATGCTTGTTGAAGAGGTTCAGCAGGAGGGCTCAATCGGCGAGAGTGAGGGTGATTTACTTCGTAACGCCATCGAATTTACAGACCGTGAGGCAGAAGACATTTTGACTCACCGTGTTGATCTTGAAGCGGTAAGTATTGATGACACAAAGGAAGAAATTGCAAAGGTATTTACTCAGTCGGGTTATTCAAGACTTTTGGTGTATGAGGAAAACATTGACAGTATTGTAGGTGTAATCCATCAGAAGGATTTTTATGTGGGAACAGGCATCACGAACAAGTCAATAAAGCAGCTTATTACACCGCCGTTGTTTATTCACAAGTCTGAAAAAATCAGCGACCTTTTAACCCTTTTCCAGAAGGAGAAATCACATATTGCAATTGTAATTGACGAGTACGGCGGAACACTCGGTATTGTAACAATGGAAGATATTTTAGAGGAGCTTGTAGGTGAAATCTGGGACGAGCACGATGAAATCGTTGAAGATTTCAGAAAGATTACCGATAACAGCTACTTTGTTGACGGTAATGTAAATATTGATGATTTCTGTGAATTTTTTGATATCGAAACAGAAACCGACAGCGTATCCCTTGGCGGATGGGTAATGGAACAGCTTGGCTCTGTTCCTCATAAGGATGATAATTTTGTGTATGAAAATCTTGAAATTACAGTTACCGAGACAGATGCTCATCGTGTTGTAACAGTAAAGGTTATCAGTAATGAAAAGGAAGAAAAGGAGTCGGAGGCGATAAAAAATAATGAAAAATGATAAATTCACCACCGAAGATGAACGTGATTCAAAGCTTGAAATTCCTATAAACAACAAAACCTTCAAGTATGCGGTTATACTGGTTACCTTTGGCATTTTGTTCTATTCATTTATACGTCATATGTCAATCGTTGCCGATGCGATAAAATGGATTTTCGGTCTGTTTTCACCGCTGATTGTTGGCTTTTGCATTGCATTTGTAATCAATGCAATTCTCGTTCCCGTTGAGAAGCTATGGGAGAGAATTTTCAGGAAAAGCAAAGGCAAGCTTAAATCAAAGCTTAAAAGACCGGTGTGTCTTATATTCAGTATTTTGTTCTTTTTAGGAATAGTGTTTATGGTAATTTTTATGCTTGTTCCTGAATTTATCAAGACAGGCTATAATTTCATAAATATGATGCCGTACTACATTCAGAATCTGGAAAACTGGTGGAACGGAGTTGTTCATTTCTTTGAAAATTACAATATAATTATTCCTGAAATTCAGTTCGATTACGATAAAATCGGGGATATTATAAACGAGTTTGTAAGAGTATACGGTAACAACGTTATAGACAAAACCGTAAGTATAACAAATTCGATATTCGGGGTTATTATGGATCTTGCCATCGCAATAGGCTTTTCGATGTATCTGCTTGCTCAGAAGGAAAAGCTGTGCAGGCAGGCAAGAATGGTTATGTATGCCATTATGCCTCAGAAAAAGACTGATAAAATAATTGACTTTATAGGTCTTACAAGTGTTACATTTACAAATTTTGTAACAGGTCAGCTTACCGAAGCGGTTATACTTGGTGTTTTATGCTTTATAGGAATGCTTATTTTCGGCTTCCCGTATGCATCGGTTATTTCGGTGCTTGTAGGCTTTACCGCACTTATTCCCGTGTTCGGTGCGTTTGTAGGTAACGTTATAGGTGCATTTCTGATTCTTCTTATAAATCCCATTGATGCATTGTGGTTTACCATTTTCCTGCTTATTCTTCAACAGCTTGAAAATAATCTTATTTATCCGAGAGTTGTAGGTAAATCAGTAGGTCTGCCGGGAATATGGGTTCTTGCTGCGGTTACTGTAGGTGGTAATATTTCAGGTGTTGTGGGTATGCTTTTCAGTGTTCCTACCTGCTCTGTTTTATACTGTCTTGCACGTAAATATGTATATAAAAAAATAGCAAGCACCAATATAAAAAAGCCTTCTGTTCCTCAGCTTGAGGTGAAAGCAGAAAGTTCGGAAAACAATTTAAATAATTAAATAAAAAAGCCCTCTCAGACGGAATTTATTCTGTCTGAGAGGTTTTTTATTTACATATATTCTGCCATCTGAACAGTTTTAGCATCATTCCAGTCGTCACGGGTTATATGACGCATTTCGTGGTTGTATGCCTTTTCCTGTTGCTGTGGGTTTAATCTGGCGTTAAGATAGATATTATAATCTCCCTCGTCATCCAACGCCGTATATCCTCTTACAGTGCACGGTAAATCAATAATACGGACTATGATATTACTCATCTGCACCTCCAAATCAATCTTCGTATTTGTTTTTACTTTTTAATGTGTCGTGAATTATTTTCAGCTTTTCAATGTCCTCGGAACTTGCATCTCTGATAAGGTCGCAAAGTATCCGGTAACCGGGACCGTTTTTTAATTCCTCAAGCTTTGCCGTAACCTCGTCATTCTGACGGATGGGCGGATTTGGGTTATCGTCAAGCCCGTAAATATAGTCGGTTGTTACCTGGAAAAACTCCGCAAATTTTTTCACTATGTCAGACGGGGGTGTTGCCTGACCTGATTCGTATTTACAGATACTTGAAGTGTCGAGGTTGAAAATATCTGCAATACTCTTTTGCGTAAGTCCTCTGCTCTTTCTCAGCTCTTTAAGCCTCGTTGCAAGCATTTGATCGCCTCCCTGTAAATTATTATACAATGCTTCGGGGTATTTGTCAATACACAAATTTGAATTTAATTCAATAAAAGTGTTGACATTTGAATTAAATTCAATTATAATATGATTTGAATTCAAAAATTGAATTAAATTCAAATTATTGGAGGTAATATGTATCAATGCTTAAATTGCGGAGAAGAATTTCTTTTTCCGCTATCTGAAAGGGAGATTCACTACGAATGCGACGAAAATCCCTTTGAAGTCATTCTGATATGTCCTTACTGTAAGGATATGGATATTGAAAAGGAGGAGAGTAGAATTGATTAGACTGTGTGTGGTATGTGGAAAAGAAATAACGGCAAAGTTCAGAAAAAGCTATTGTAGTGATATATGCCGTTTCAAGGCACCCTTTATGCCTAAGAAAAAAAGAAAACGTAAAAGAAAGGAAACGCTTTGCTGGAGCTGTGACAATGCCTGCACGGGCTGCAGCTGGTCAAAGGCTTTGGTTCCCGTTAAGGGGTGGGATGCAACGCCGATAAGGATTAAGTATAATTCAGATGTCAGAGAGTACACCGACAGCTACATCGTTCATGACTGTCCGCAGTTTATTCCCACAAAGAGGTGAAAATTTTGAATAAATTAAACAGACTTTTTGATGTAAACGAAAGAATGAAGGCAATCAGCAGACAGCTCGATTTTCTTAACTGTCAGCTTTGTGCAGTAAAGAAAACGGGAAGTGAAAAATGCAAAGCATATTATTGTCTTTCTCTTATAAAAGAAAAAACAAAAAGCGAATATAATCAGCTTTGCGTTGAAAGATTAAGGCTTTACGAGCTGATTTCCAATGTAAAGGATTCTAATTTAAGAACATTACTTGAATACAGATATGTTTATCTTATGGAATATGAGGATATTGCTGAGCTTACCAATTATTCGCTTCGCCAGATAATGCGTAAAATGCAGGAGGCGGTGAAGGAGATTGAAAAAGTATCTGCTTAGCAGTACATTTTGATTAAAAAGGTTGTCTTTTTTAACGGATGTGATATAATATACCGTATAAAGTAATTCATACAGAGGAGAATGGAAAATGAATACGGTTACTGTTAATGCTTACGCAAAAATTAATCTTACCCTTGACGTGGTAGGCAGACGTGAAAATGGTTATCACGATGTAAGGATGATAATGCAGAGCCTTGAGCTTTGTGATAAGGTTACTGTTACGTTAAAGTCTGACGGGATAAGTCTTAAAAACAGCGTTCCGTATTTACCTGTAGGCGAAAAAAATCTTGCGTGGCGTGCGTGCAGCTTGTTCTTCGAAGAAACCGGCATAAAAGGCGGCGCAGATATTTATATAGAAAAAAACATTCCTGTTTCTGCAGGTCTTGCAGGCGGCAGCAGCGATGCGGCGGCAGTTCTGGAGGCACTTAACGCTCTGACAGGGACTCCTCTTACGTTGGAAAAGCTTATGGAAATTGGCTTAAAGCTGGGTGCAGATGTGCCTTTTTGTCTTTTTAAAAAGACTGCTCTTGCAGAGGGACTGGGAGAGAAGCTTACTTCACTTAAACCATTGAAAAAGAGTATAATATGTCTTGCAAAGCCTGATTACAGCGTAAATACGGCATCTGTATATAAGGAATATGATTCAAAAAGAAATTATATGCACCCTGATACGGAGGGGGCAATTGAAGCTATAGCTGATAATGATTTAAAATTGCTCGGCAAAAGAATGTATAATGTTTTAGAGGAGGTAACGGGGGAAAAGTACTCTGTTATCGGTGAGATTAAAAGTATTATGTACGATAATGGCTCGGTGGGTGCGATGATGAGCGGTAGTGGACCTTCGGTTTTCGGCTTTTTTGAAAATGAAGCTGATGCAGTAAGGGCAAAGGAAGAGATACACAAGCTGTGTTCCTTTTGTACGGTAACAAAAACTCTTGACATATAAAGTATAATCACTTTAAAGAAAGGCAATAATCTTTTCAGGTGATAAATTTGAAAAGATTGTATATTATTTTAATTGCGGTTATTGTAGCAGTTTCCGCTACCGGAGTTTACGCTTATAACGTAAATAAAAATATAAGTGAGAAAATCATAAGACTGCATATTTTAGGAAACAGCAACAATATTTTTGATCAGGAAATAAAGTATAAAATCCGTGACAAAGTGATCGAAAGCTATAATTTTGAAGGTAGTAACAGGGATGAGCAGTATAATTACCTGAAGGAAAACCTCGGTAATATAAAATCCGATGTGGATAAGTGGCTTATGGAGCTTGGGGTGGATTATCAATGTAGTGTAACTCTTACGGAGGATGTGTTTCCCACAAAGGAGTATGCAAATTTAAAGCTTCCTTACGGTAAATATACAGCCCTTAAAATAATACTCGGCAACGGTGACGGAAAAAACTGGTGGTGCGTAATGTTTCCGCCTATGTGCTTTACCGAAGGTGTTGCCGGATTGATAGACCCTGAAAGTGACAAGTATTTAAAGGAAAATCTTTCAGCTTCTGATTATAATCTGATTACAGGAGATAAAATTGAAATCCGTTTTAAAACCGTAGAGCTTTTCAATAAGCTTTTTAACTGACAGACAAGTAAAATCGGCTAAAAATATTAATTTTTAGCCGATTCTGATATAATAAATAAAAAATTCTTCACTTATAGTCGAGTGTTCTTAAGGACAGTATAATTAAAAAAGCCTGAAACGATCATTCTCGTTTCAGGCTTACTATTTATTTAGATTTAACTGTTTTTAGTGATGAAATCAACATTCTGCGAATAGCACCACATTCATTCTGCATTTTCTTGTATTTCTCTTCTTCGATACAATT